>CATPBP010000148.1 GCA_955652675.1 Candidatus Dormiibacterota bacterium | reverse complement strand
CTTCGAGGTGCGCCTGAACGGAGAGCCGGTCGACCCCTCTCCCCTGCTGCCGTCCCGAGGCAACTCCGGCTAGGGAGAGTCGTTCTCCCGGCCCCCCTCACCACCTCTCCCCCCGGGGGCGGGGGCGAACGCAAGAGGCGGGAGGGTTAGATCAGGTAGTCGTAGAGGAGCTCTTCGCTGCTGAGGCGGCGGCAGTTGAGCTGGATGTCGTGGATCCGCTTCAGCAGCGGGTCCAGGTCCCGGCTGTTCTTGAGCTCGATCCCGATCAGGGCCGCGCCCCGCTCCTTGTTGGTCTTCTTGATGTACTCGAACCGCACTATGTCGTCGGTCGGGCCCAGCGCCTGGTCCACGAACCGCCGCAGCTGGCCCGGCTTCTGCGCGAAGTCAACGATGAAGTAGTGCTTGCGGCCCTGGTAGACGAGGCTGCGCTCCATGATCTCCGGGTAGCGCAGGATGTCGTTGTTGCCGCCGCTCAGGACGCAGACGACGGTCTTGCCCTTGATCTCATCCGCGGCCTCCTGCAACGCAGACACGCTAAGCGCCCCCGCCGGCTCGGCGATGATCCCCTCGTTCTGGTAGAGCTCGATCAGAGTGGCGCAGACCTTCCCCTCGGGAACCACGACGACCCGGTCCAGGCAGCGGCGGCAGAGCTCGAAGGTGGTCTGGCCGACGGTCTTCACGGCGGCGCCGTCAACGAAGGTGTCGATCTCCTCCAGCGTCACCACTCGGTCTGCGCGGAGCGACGCCTGCATCGAAGGTGACCCCGCCGGCTCGGCCCCGATGACCGAGATCTCCGGCCGGCGCTCCTTCAGGTAGCAGCCGATGCCGGAGGCCAGTCCCCCGCCACCCACGGCGACGAAGACGGCGTCCAGCTCGCCCTGGAGGTCCTCGAAGATCTCCTTCCCGATGGTGGCCTGGCCCGCGATCGTCAGGCGGTCGTCGAACGGGTGCACGAAGACGGCGTCCCGGTCCTCGCACAGCTTCAGCGCCGCCTGGCTGGCTTCGTCGTAGGAGTCCCCGACGAGATGGATCTCGACGTACTCGCCTCCGAACTGCTTCACCCGCTCGATCTTCTGGGTCGGCGTGATCGCGGGCATGAAGATCGAGCTCTTGATGCGTAGCTCGGAGCAGGCGAAGGCCACCCCCTGCGCGTGGTTTCCGGCGCTCGCACAGACCACGCCCCGTCGCCGATCCTCCGCCGACAGCGAGCTGATCTTGTTGTAGGCGCCCCTGACCTTGAAGGAGCGAACCTCCTGCATGTCCTCGCGTTTGATAAGGACATTGGCGCCGAACTCCCTGGAAAGCCTCTTCGAGGCCTGCAGCGGCGTCCTCAGGGCGATGCCGTCCAGGCGCTTGGCGGCTTCATCGGTGGCGGCGACGAGGTCGAGCGTCTGGGGCCTGGTCAGCTGGCGCAATTGCTCGAAGGGGTATACGCGGTACAGTTCGGCATCCGCGTTAGGTTAGCTGACCCAGCCCAGCCATCCGGCTGCGGGGTGCACGCCTCAGCTCAGCGGTACCAGCCCGGCTTCGATTCTCTCGCGCTCCGGCTCCAGAAACGGCGGCAGCGCCAAACTGTTACCGAGCTCGCTCTCAGGCTCGTCCGCGGCGAAGCCGGGGCCGTCAGTAGCGATCTCGAACAGCACCCCTCCAGGTTCGCGAAAGTAGATCGACCTGAAGTAGAACCGGTCGATGATTGGCGTCACCGCAACTCCCGAAGATTGGAGCCGGGTGTGCCACTCCCGATGGGCGGTGTCGTCAGGCACCCGAAAGGCGACGTGGTGCACGCCGCCGCGACCGGGCCGGCCCCACTGAGGAGCCTTGAGCACGTGCACCCGGACCTCCGTCCCGGGACCCCCGGGGCCGGACTCGAACACCAGCTCCGAGCCATCATCGACGCCCTGCTCACCCACCCGGCGGAAGCCGAGCTGGTCTTCCAGGAAAAGGCGCGTGGGATCCGCGGAGGCCTCGGTGATCGTCACTCCGTGGAGGCCCCTCACCTGTGCTTCCTGCGGCACCGGGCTCGCGTCCCAGGGATGGCCGCCGGCAAGCCCGCCGTCAGCGACCAGGGCAAGGCGCTGTCCTTCCGGGTCCTCGAACTCCAGGCGGGGCCTGCCCCGCGAGCCATCGATCTCGCCGTGCGAGACGCCGGCGCTCTCGAACCTCTCCCGCCACCATTCCAGGGCCTGCTCGTCCCGTACCCGGAGGGCAATCGGGGCGATGGTGCCCGCACCGGGGCGGTTTGGAGCGGCGTGGGGCCAGTCGAAGAAGGTCACGTCGGTGCCCGGACTGCCGAGCGCGTCGGCATAGAAGAGGTGGTAGGCCGAGACGTCATCCTGGTTGACGGTTTTCTTGACCAGGCGCATCCCGAGCAGCCGGGTGTAGAAGTCGAGGTTGCCACGCGCGTCGCCGGTGATGGCGGTGACGTGGTGCAGGCCGCCAAGTTTCGCTGTCACGGACGAAAAAACCACGTGGCGGCGACGGATAGTCCATCGGCGCCTCCGGCCGCGGTGGGCGGGTGCGTCAGACCGGGTTCAGTCCTCCCGGCAGCGTCAGGTAGATGGCCGCGATGTTGCTGGCCCAGCGCCGGTCGCTGGCGTAGTTGACGTTCATTCCGGTCAGGTTGGGGCCGCGGTAGAACGCGCCCTGCGGATCCAGGTAGTCGCGGCGAACGAACTGCGCCTCGTAGTCGATGCAGGCCTGGAAACTCGGAAAGCTCATGGCGGCGTTCGGATTGCTGTCGTATGCGGCGATCCCGAACAGGTTGTTCTTGCCCTGGGCGATCTGGCTGGTGCCAAAGGCGCTCTCCTCGATGGCGTGAGCCACCAGGTAGAGCGGGTTTACGCCGTGCCGGCGGCCGGCGTTGACAAAGGCAGGCCCGAGACCGGCGAAGGCCGTCCCCGAGAAATAGGCGTTGAGGGCTCCCGCGTCGACCTGGGGCACGATCCGCAGGTCGGTGTAGATGCTGAAGCTGCCGCCCCCCGCGCCGCCACTGGCCTGGCGCTGAGCCAGCAAGGAGCTCAGCTGCCGCTGGTAGTCTGCCTGCAGGGATTGGAGCTGGGCGCCGATCGAGGCTTTGTCCGCCTGCAGGGCCTGCCGGCGGCTCTCCAGCTGTGCCTCCAGGGCCGTCTGCGCGGCGTAGGCGCCGCGCTGAGCCTGCTGTTCCTGGGCAAGCCGGGCCAGCTGCCTTTGCTGCTGGTCCAGCAGCTGCTGCTGTTGTACTCGGTCCCGCTCGAGCTGGTCCCGGAGGCCCTGGAGCCGCGCTCGATCCTGTTTCAACTCGTCGACCATTCGCCTGTCCCCGCCGATGACCCTGTCGATCGTGGCCACCCGGTTCACCAGCTGAGTGAAGCTGGACGAAGTGACAAGCAGCTCCAGGTAGCTGACCGCGCCTGCCTTGTCCAGCGCTCTCACCCGCTGGTAGAGGAGCTCCTGGTGGATCGTCACCTCGACCTGCCTCCGCTCCACGTCGGCCTGGCTGAGCCGCACCTGCCGGCCCAGGACGTCCAGCCTCGCGTTGGTGGCCTGTATCTGCGACTGCTGGTCCTCCACCTGGGTCTGGAGCTGCGCCACGACCTGCGCAAGGGCGGCGATCGCCCCGGTCGAGTAGGCGATCTGCTGGTCCACCCCAGCCAGCTGAGCCTGGTTGGCGGCGGCCGCGTCCTGCTGCTGAAGCAGCGCCGAACAGGAGCTGAGGGACCGATCACAGTCGGCGGCGAAGGCCCGGCCCGCCGGCTCCGATCCCACCAAAAGCAGGGCCGCGAGCAGCCCCGACATCATCGCCGCACCTGCGGATCGAGCACCCACCAGACGTCTTCACCCCGCCAAGCCGTTCAGAAGAAACGGCGCCCACTATATCCATCGGCGCCGAGGGAGGCCAACCCTGGAACCGGAACCGACCTGCCCGACCGGGGAACCCCCGGCCCCCGCCCCGCCTCTCCGTTTGCCCGAAAAAGATTCCAGAGGCGCCGGCGCAATATCATCGCGAGCTGACATGGCTGACCGGTTCATCGACGACGAGCCGACGCTGACCTTTCCCGAGGTGGACCCGGCGAGGATCGCCCTCTACGGGATTAGCCTAAATTGACCCTTAGGTCGCGGGCTGCCGCGCCTGCTCTTACGGATCAGGCCTTGAGGCATCATCTGGCGGTGCGTTCACTGGCCTCTTGGCCGCCACGAACCTGGGGCGTGCTGGTGCTGGCCGCCGGCACGCTGGCGGCCTCGCTCTTCTTCTACCTCAACGGCGCTCACCACCACGGTGACATCGACCTCTATCACAGCTACGCCCACGCCTTCTGGCTGGCCGGAGGGCTCCCGCATATCATCCCGACGGAGTACCCCGTGCTGGCCGTGCTGCCATTCAGCCTCACCATGCTGCCGCCTGTGCACCAGCCGGTCATCGTCTTCGGCCTCTGGATGCTCGTGCTCTTCGTGTCCGGCTTCGTGGTCCTCGCCCGGCGCGAGTCGCCACGTGTGGCGGAGATCTGTGCCGTCTACCTCGCGGTAGGCGCCTTCGCCACGGCCGTAGGGCGCTATGACCTGGTCCCACTGGCCCTCACGCTGGGCGCCTACTGGTTCGCCCGCAGCCGCCGTTTCCTTCCCGCCTATGCGCTCCTGGCGGCCGGGACCCTGCTCAAGCTCTACCCGGCGGCACTTCTGCCGATCATCGCGATCGAGCAGTATCGCGTCCTCGGCCGGGGCGTCCTGCGCTCCTGGCCGCCCGCCGGCGTGCTGGCGGGTGTTGCCGCCTTCTCCGCCATCGTCGCCGCCGGCTTTGGAATTGCCTACCTGATGGAACCGGACGGCTGGCTGGGTCCCTTCACTTATGGCCTGCGGAGGCCCATCCAGGTCGAGTCGGTGCCCGCGACGCTGCTCTGGGCGGGCAGCCTGGCCGGCTTCCCGGTCAAGACTGACCTCTCGTTCCACTCCTTCAACCTGCTTGGCAGCCTTACAGGGGCAATCAGCATCATCTTCAACGCCGCCTTCCTGGCAGGGGTCGCCTGGGTGCTCTGGCGCCAGGCCACCGGCAAGCTCGACCTTGGACGGGCCCTGGTCGCCATCCTGCTGGTCGTGATCTGCACCGGTCGCGTCTTCAGCCCGCAGTACCTCATATGGGTTCTGCCCTTCATCGCGATCGTGGAGCGGCGCTACAACCCCGCCTGGCTGGTGGTATGCGCCCTCACCACCCTGATCTTTCCGATCGCCTACTCCGGCCTCCACACGGTCGGCTCAGCGCCGCCCGTCGAGTTCCCGCTCTGGTTCCTTGGCGCCATCGCGCTGCGCAACTTCGTCATGGTGGCGGCCAGCGTCCGGTTCCTCTCCAGGACCCCGCCGCAGGCCTCCCTGGAGGCCCGCCAGTGGCCACGCTCGTCGGCCGCCTGAGGCTGCGCCAGGCCGAGCCGGCCGGCCCTCGGCGAGGTGTTTGAACCGCTCCACCAGGAAGACCGCCACAGCTACATAGATGACGCCGTCCAGCGCGTCCACGACGTAGTGCTCTCCGAGGTACACGATCGAGAACCACACGCAGGCGGTCCAGACCAGCAGCGCCACCGCCAGCTTCCTGTGCCGGGGCCAGGCGTAGACCGCCGCCAGCGTCGGGAAGGCCGCGTGCAGCGAGGGGAAGGCTGCGTACTGGTTGGGATCGAAATGCTGGTAGATCGGTGAGATGAAGTAGTTGAGTCCGAGCTTCGATACCGTCTCGTTGCTGATCTTGTGCACTTCATGCGGAAACTGGAGCCACGGCGGGGTACTCGGGAAGAACAGGTAGGTGACGAAGGCGAGGAAGCACAGCAGCAAGAGGGCTGCGGTGAACCTCCAGTAGTACTCGCGGCTCTCCAGCCAGAAGATGAAACCCACCCCCACCGGGAGTACGAAGTGCATGAAATAGAAGACGATCGCCGCCACGTCCAGGACGCCGAGGCGGCCGGGGTTGTAGAAGGTCGCCTGCAGCCAGAGGGTGGGCAGCTGGCCAAAGAAAGCCGCGCGTTCCAGCGGCGCGAGATTGTGGGTCGGGAAGCCGGTGTGCGAGGCGAAGCCACGCATGGTCTCGTAGGCGAAGAAGAGGACCAGAAAAGGCAGGAAATCGACCAGGAACTGCTTTCCGCGACCCAGCGCGAGGGCGATCACCAGCAGTGAGAGCACGACCCATTGCGGCTCGATCTCGATGCCTCGCCAGAGCATGACGCCGAAGATCAGGCCGAGGTAGACGAGGCTGCCGAGCAGCAGCAACCGGGGGCGCCGGCGCACCTCGGGGACACCTGAGGCCTGGTTCGTCTCCGAGGGTCGCTGGACGGGTGAAGACACTGAGTTGAGGAGTCTACGGAAGAGCCGGCGGGGAGGATCGGGCGCTTTGATACCGTGGTCGCCGGTGTCGTTCCCTCGTGCATTGCCTGCGCGGCTGACCGAGATCCGCCCCGGTCTGCTGGCGCTGGCCGTGGTCGCCCTCGCCGTGGCGCTTCGCCTGCCGCTGCTGAGCGGCGGCCAGATGGACTACGACGAGGGCGTCTACTGGCAATCACTTCGGAACATGGCTGCCGGCCATCCACTCTTCTCGGCGGTCTACAGCTCGCAACCTCCCGCCTTTTTGGAGTTGTTGCTCCCCGCACACATCCTCCTTGGTGGCTCGATCGAGGCAGACCGGATGGGAGTCGTGGTGCTGACGCTGATCGGGCTGGTGGCCGTTTACCGGATCGGCTCCACGCTGGCCACGCCCTGGGCCGGGCTGCTCGCCGCGACGCTAATGGCGGCCGATCCCCTTGTCTTCAGGCAATCGGTCACGCTGCAGGCGGACGGGCCCGCTGTCAGCCTCGGGCTGGCCGGTCTCGCCATTGCCCTCGAGGCGCGGAGGCGGCCTGGGCGCGGCGGATGGCTCCTGGCGGCGGTGGCGGGCGCGGTGCTGGCCGTGGCCGTACTGACCAAGATCCTGGTTGTCGCCGCCGCTCCGGCGGTCGCCGTCGCGCTGGCGGGGCAGCCTCGGGACGCCTGGCGACGAACTCTCGTCAGTTGGGGGATGGCTGCCCTGGGCGGGGTCGTGGCGATTCTGCTGCTCCTACTGCCCTTCATTGGAAGCCTTGGCCTGGTCTGGCAGCAGGCAGTGGGCTTTCACCTCCAGGCCCGCGCGCTCGAGGTTGGGGGCCTCGACCCCGAAACGCTCCTGCACGAGCTGCCGCTGGCGGTTGTAGGTCTGGCCGGGCTCGCGATTGCGATCCGGCGTGCGCCCCTGCTGGCGGCGACCGCGGGCGCCTGGATGGTGATCGCCGCCATCTTCGTCGCAGTACAGCGCCCTCTCTGGCCGCACCATCTCCTGATCCTGGTGCCGCCACTCGCGCTCTGGTCGGGCGCGCTCGCGCTGCTCCCCACGCCGCGGCCGGCGCTGGTGATCGGCACAGTGGCCATCGCCGGCTGCCTGGTTGCCGCCACCTACACGAGGTCGCTGCAGTCGCCGACGCCGCTGGCCGCTGTGGCGGCCCTGCGGGCGTCCACGGCGCCCGGCGACCTGGTGGTCACCGACGACCCCTTCGCGGCCGGCCTGGCAGATCGCAGCACGCCGCCTGAGCTTGTGGACACCACGCGGGTGCGGATGAACTCGGGCGAGCTCACGCCGGCACAGGCTGAGGAAGTGACCTCGCGACCAAGGGTTCGAGCGGTGCTCCTGGCAACCGACCGCCTGGCGAATCTGCCCGGGTTCCAGGTCTGGGTGACGCAGCACTTCCCGACCGCCAGGGACCTGGGTGAAGGCCAGCTGCTCTACCTTCGCCTATCCGGACCGGGCTAGGCAAGCCAGGCCGTTAACGCCCCCCTCCCACCTCCCCCGCGGCGCGGAGAATGCCGTTGAGTTAAGCGGCTCCTGGGGTGGACAAGAGAGCGTCTTTGATGAGGCTCGCCCCGGGGGTAAGGCTAGGAGTCTCGTGAAGCCCTGCCTCGCTCTCTGCAGCGCTTAACTCAACGGCATTCCCGCGGCGCGGGTGGAGGACGAAAAAGCTTCCCCCAGGGGGCTGTTCAGGGCAGCAGGCGGAACCAGCGGAGGCTTAGGAGACCGCCTCCCAGCAGGATCACCGTTCCCAGCGCGAGGGCTGGAATCGTGAGCTCCACCTTCTCGGTGGTCCAGCCGAACGCCGAGCCCAACGAGCCGAAGATGTTCTGCAGGACGCCTGCCTCGGCGGCGTAGAAGTAGTGGCCTCCGGTGGAATCGGAGATGCTCTGCAGCGCCTGCTCGTCGACGCCATCGATCGGACGGCCGCCCAAGAAGGTTGTCTTGCCGCGCTGGCCGATGCCGATCGTCTCGACCGGGATCCCGGCAGCCTTGGCCTGGGCCGCCCCGTCCGCCGGAGGTACCCCGGTGTTGGAGGTGCCGTCGGTGAGCAGCACGATCATCTCAGGGCTCTTGGCTCCGCCAGTGCGGTTCTGGACCAGCTGCTGCACCGACAGCTCGAGAGCGTCCCCGATCGCCGTGCCACCTCCAGGCTGCAAGCTCTGCAGGGCGTCCTGCACCGACTGGTGATCCCGGGTCAGAGGGGCCACCACGCTTGCCTGGGCATTGAAGCTCACCAGGCCCACTCGCGCCTGCCCTGGCAGCTCATTTATGAGTGCCCTGCCGGCCTGCCTGGCGGCTTCGATCCGGGTCGGCTGCACGTCCGTGGCGGCCATCGAGCCCGATACGTCGACGGTGAGCATCACGGTGGCCTTCTCTTTGGGAACGGCGACCGCCGCAGTGGGCCGGGCCATGGCCAGCAGCAGACCCGTGAATCCGAGGAGAAAGAGGGCTGCAGGGAGATGGCGGCGAAAGCCGGGCTGCCGGCCCATCACCTGCCCCATCAGGGCCAGGTTGGTGAACCTGATGGCGTAGGCCTGGCGCCGGCGCTGATTGAGCACGTAGAGCCCGACCAGGAGCGGCAGCGCGAGGAGCGCGAGAAGCAGCAGCGGGTATTGAAAGCTCATGCCGGCCGCGGGCCCTGCGGACTTCGCCTCTCCGCCCGCCGGCGCAGGAAGAACTCGAGCAGCTGAGGAACCAGGTCGTGCTCCGTGCTCAGCTCGGCGACTCCGGCACCTGCCTGCACCAGCTTGCGGCTCAGCGCCAGCCGCTGTTCCTCCGCCGCCTGCCGGAAGCGCTCACGCAGTCTCTTGCTGCGGGTGTCGACCCGCAGCTGACGTCCGGTCTCGGGATCCTCGAAGGTCACCATCCCGACGTCCGGGATCTCCCGCTCCCGGGGATCGGAGATCACCGCGGCCACCACCTCATGACGCAGCGTCAGCGCGCCCAGCGCCGCCTCCCAGCCGTCCGGCACCATGAAATCGCTGATCAATATGACCAGGGACGGCCGGCGGAGCAGTCGGCCCGCCTCGAGCAGCACGCCGGCGAGATCAGTCTGGCCGGTCGCCGGCAACGGGGTGGACACCTGGTCGATGTTGGCCACCAGCCGCATCAGGCCCGTTCGTCCGGCGGCGGGCCGGATCACAGCCTCGACGCGCTGGTCGAAGAGCAGCGCGCCGATGCGGTTGCCGTGCCTGACCAGGAGCTGCCCAGCGGCTGCTGCGAGCTCTAGCGCGAGCTGGCGCTTGAGGCAGCGCGCCGTGCCCCAATCGAGTGAGCGGCTGGTGTCGATCAGAAGCCAGACGTCCACGCCGCGGTCCGGCACCGACTCCCGCACGTAGGTCCGGTCCGACCGGGCCGTCAGGTTCCAATCGATCGACCGAGGATCGTCGCCCGGCTGGTACTCGCGTACGTCCGCGTACTCGACGCCCGCGCCTCGCAGACGGGAGGGCTCGTCGCCCCCCGGATGGACCGCCAGCCGGCGGATCACGGGCCAGCGCAGCCGGCGCAATAGCTCGTCGACCGGGGCGATCCCGTCGCCGTCAGGAGGCAGCACGATCACCAAGGTCGATGCGCGGGGGCGGGTACCGCTCGAGCAGGCGCCACACGATGTGCTCTGGCGTGACCCCCGAGGCGATGCCCTGGTAGGTCAGTACCAGGCGATGCCTGATCACCTCCGGCGCCACCTCCATCACGTCGTGGGGCAGGACGTAGGACCTGCCGCGCATGAAAGCGAGGGCCCGCCCGGCCGCGACCAGGTTGATGGAGGCGCGGGGGCTTGCGCCGAAGGCGATGGCTGGCGCCACGTCGTCGAGGCCCATCGCCTGCGCATGCCTGGTGGCTGAGACCAGGGTGGCGGCGTAGGTCCGGACCGTGGGGTCGACGTACACGCCGGCGACCGTCTGCTGCATCACTGCGAGCTGCTCAACGGTGATCACCTGCTTCAGCTCGATGGGCGGTCCCGTCACCCGCTCGACGACAACGACCTCCTCGGTGAAGGAGGGGTAGTCCACCAACACCTTGAGCATGAAGCGATCCAGCTGCGCTTCCGGGAGCGGGTAGGTGCCGTCTGTCTCGATCGGGTTCTGAGTGGCGAGGACCAGGAACGGCTCGGGCACCCGGTAGCTCACTTTGCCGATCGTGACCTGCCTCTCCTGCATGACCTCAAGCAGCGCCGACTGCACCTTGGCCGGCGCTCGATTGATCTCGTCAGCCAGCAGGAGGTTGCAGAACACCGGCCCCAGCTCGGTCGCGAATTCGGCCCGCGCGGGGTTGTAGATCCTGGTCCCCACCAGGTCGGCCGGAACCAGGTCGGGCGTGAACTGGATCCGGCCCGCGGAGCCGCCGATCACCTCCGCGAAGGCCTTGACGGTGGCCGTCTTGGCCAGGCCAGGCACGCCTTCGAGCAGGACGTGACCGCCCGAGAGCATGGCCACAAGCAGGCGCTCGAGGAGCCGGTCCTGGCCGACGATCAGGCGCTTGACCTCGAAGAGCAGCTGCTCCACGGGGGCGGGCACTCGGGCCACGTACTCCTGCGAGGCGATCGCAGGTCGCTGACCAGAGGCCTGGAGGCTTCCCGCCGATTCTGGCGGCGACGGGAGCCCGGACGGGTTGGACCAACCTGGTTGCTGCATCGTGCTTCCTCGTTGCTGCATCGAACTGCCTGCCTCTGCTCTCAGCCTCTTCCAGAAACAGTGTCCCGGACGCCCGGCGGACGCTGACCTCGAACGAGGTCCGCGGCCGAGCCGAGTGGCGCGCTGCAGCTGCTTTTCATTATCGGAACCCTATGGCGTGGAGGTGAAGGTTGTATGAAGCAAGCGCGGCCTGTGATTGGTTAGCGGTGGCGGGGGACGGCTCGGATGGGCGGGGCCGACCGGGTGTCGCCGCCCGGACTGGCCAGGCGGCGCTCGAGATCGGTGAAGGCCTCGATCAGGTCGCCGGCCTCGAACGCCCTGTTGCGGCGGCCCACGGTGATTTGCCGCAGCACACCGGCCTCCGCCAGGCGCCCGATCGCCTCGTTCACGGCCTGCCCGCTGCGGCGGATCAGCTCGGTGGCTCCCGAGACGGTGAGGATGGGGGCGCCCGGCAGAGCGTCGATCAAGAGCTCGGCCGCGGAGCCGGCTCGAACCCGGCCCAGGCGCCCGCGCCATTCCGTCTGGAGACTCCTGATCCTTTGCTCGTAGCCCTCGGCATCGGCCACTGAGCGCCGGCAGGCGGCAGCGAAGAGACCGACCCAGCCATTGACGGCCTGGTGCGCCGCGGGCGACCCCGCGGCTCCCCGAT
>CATPBP010000147.1 GCA_955652675.1 Candidatus Dormiibacterota bacterium | reverse complement strand
TGCGAGGCGGTAGCTCCACCCCCAACATCTGCTGAAACGGCTGTCGCTGGATCGACGATGATGTGGTGACGGGCATTGAGACCTCAGCAATGACGTTGGCTTAGACACCTAAATCATCGCCGGTCTCGTGCCCGGCTTCGGACCCCTCTAGGTCCCTAGCACGCAGGGGCCTTGAACCCTTCGAAAGTCGCTTAAGTGGACGGCATTGCCGCGAAGTCGGCCCGCGAAGTCGGGGGAGTACCCGGCCGTGCGGGGGGAGGGGGTCCCTCGAAGGAATGGCTGGCAGGACCCCTCCCTCACCCTCCCCCGCAAGGGGAGGGAAAAACAAAAACAAAACGGGGCCGCCCGTGTGGGCGACCCCGTCCAGTGTTTACTGAAGAGAACTAGACGCTAAGTGTGTCTAGGTCTATTGGCTCCTCTTCGAGCATCTTCGCCGCCTGCTCGCGCTGCTTCTTGTAGTAGTCGAGCCCGGTGCCGGCGGGGATCAGCTTGCCGATGATGACGTTCTCCTTGAGACCCCGCAGGCGATCCACCTTGCCGCTGATGGCGGCTTCGGTGAGCACCTTGGTGGTCTCCATGAAGGACGCCGCCGAGAGCCAGGAGGTCGTGTTCAGCGCGGCCTTGATCAGGCCGAGCAGCACCGTCTGCGCCGTGGCGGGCTCGCCCCCCTCGGCCAGAACCTCCTTGTTGGCTTCCTCGTACTCCCACTGCGAGACGATCTCGCCGGGGAGCAGCGTGGTGTCGCCGGCCGAGTCGATGCGGACCTTCCGCATCATCTGGCGGACGATCACCTCGATGTGCTTGTCGTTGATGTCCACGCCCTGTGAGCGATAGACCTTCTGGACCTCGTCGACCAGGAAGGTCTGAACCGCCTCCTTGCCAAGGATGTGGAGCAGCTCCTGGGGACTGACAGAGCCCTCGGTGATCTGCTGGCCGGCCTTGACGAAGACGGGCGTCCCGTCACGGCGCTCGAGCTCCGCTCGAATGCGGACGTTGTGCGGGATCACGTACTCCCGCACCTCCTCGTCGACAGCGGAGACCGCTATCTCCTTCTTGCCCACGCGGAGCTTGCCGGCATGGCGCGTGCGAAGTACCGCCGACTCGCCTCTGGCCAGCTCCTGGCCCTCCATGACCTCGGCCCCGTCCTGGACCAGGATCTGCATTCCCTGCTCCAGGGGGTAGGAGACCTGGAACTCCTCTCGCGAGGTGACTCGAACCTTGCGGCTTCCGTCCTGCCGGATGATCTCAAGCTCACCGTCGATCTCGGAGATGATCGCCCGCCCCTTGGGGATGCGAGCCTCGAACAGCTCCTCCACGCGCGGCAGGCCCTGGGTGATGTCCACGCCGGCGACGCCGCCGGTGTGGAACGTCCGCATGGTCAGCTGCGTGCCCGGCTCCCCGATCGACTGCGCGGCGATCACGCCGACCGCCTCGCCGATCTCGACCAGCTTGCCTGTGGCCAGGTTGCGGCCGTAGCAGTTCCGGCAGACGCCCTCCCTGGCCTCGCAGACCAGGATCGAGCGAATCCGAATCGAGTCCAGGGAAGCCGCGATGGCTCTCCTCGCAGCATCGTCGATGATGGCCTCGCCCGCCGGGACTAGCACCTCGCCGTCCGGCAGGACAACGTCGTCGGCAGCTATCCGGCCGGCGATCTTCTCGAAGATGGGCTCCGACTTGGCGCGCTCGGGATTGAGGCCGTAGACCCAGATCCCGTTCGAGGTCCCGCAGTCCTCCTCCCTGACGATCACGTCCTGAGCCACGTCCACCAGCCGCCTGGTCAGGTAGCCGGAGTCCGCCGTGCGCAGCGCCGTGTCAGCCAATCCCTTGCGGGCGCCGTGCGTCGAGATGAAGTACTCGAGCACGCTCAGGCCCTCGGTGAAGTTGGCCCGGATCGGTAGGTCGATGATCCGCCCGGTCGGATCGGCCATCAGGCCGCGCATACCGGCCAGCTGCCGAACCTGCTGGATGTTTCCGCGGGCTCCGGAGCCCATCATCATCCAGATCGGGCTGAACTTGTCGAAAGCGTCCTCGGTGGCCTGGGCCACGTCCTCGGTTGCCCGTCCCCAGAGCTCGATGACCTTCCGATAGCGCTCGTCCTCGGTCATCACGCCCCGGCGGTACATCCGCTCGACCTCCTCGACCTCCTTGTCGGTCTGCTCGAGGATGCCGGCCTTGCTGGCCGGGTGCGGGATGTCCATGGCCGAGATCGTGATCCCGGCCTGGGTGGCGAACCGGAAGCCCAGGCGCTTGATCTGGTTGACCGTGTCCGCCGTGACGTCATTGCCGTAGAGCCGGAAGATGGTCGAGACCAGGACTCTCAGCTGCTTGCGGTCGAGGAGATGGTTCTGGAACTCCAGAGGAGCCAGATCGGCCACCAGCTCACCCTCGCTCATGGGCGGACGGCCCACGGGCAGCACCTGGTTCAGGATCACCCTACCCGCGGTGGTCACGACGGACTGGCCGTCGATCCGGACACGGACCCAGTCCTGCAGCCGCACCACGCCTGCGTGATGCGCGAGCAGCACTTCGTCCTGGCCTGAGAACGCCCGCAGCTTGCCGGCCGCCTCCCCGGTCGGGGGATTGGTCCGAGCGGCCGTGAGCCAGTAGCAGCCGAGCACGATGTCCTGGGTCGGCGCCACCACGGGGTGGCCGTCGGCCGCGGACAGGATGTTCCGCGAGCTCATCATCAGGTTCTTCGCCTCGGCGATGGCGCCCGAGAAGAGCGGCACGTGCACCGCCATCTGGTCGCCGTCGAAGTCGGCGTTGAAGGCCGCGCAGACGAGCGGGTGAATCTGGATGGCGGAACCTTCGACGAGCACCGGCATGAAGGCCTGGATGCCCAGACGGTGCAGGGTGGGCGCCCGGTTGAGGAGCACCGGGTGGTCCCGGATGACCTCGTCCAGCACGTCCCAGACGGCGTTGTTGCTGCGCTCGACCATCCGCTTGGCCGACTTGATGTTGGTCGTGTAGCCCTTGTTGACCAGCTCACGCATGACGAAAGGCTTGAACAGCTCAAGCGCCATCTTCTTGGGCAGGCCGCACTCATGCAGCTTCAGCTCGGGGCCGACCACGATGACCGAACGTCCCGAGTAGTCCACGCGCTTGCCCAGCAGGTTCTGCCGGAATCGCCCCTGCTTGCCCTTGAGCAGGTCGGAGAGCGACTTGAGCTTGCGGTTGCCGGTGCCGGTGATTGCCCGGCCCCGCCGGCCGTTGTCGACCAGGGCGTCGACCGCCTCCTGAAGCATCCGCTTCTCGTTGCGCACGATGATCTCGGGCGCGCCGAGCTCCAGAAGCCTCTTGAGCCGGTTGTTGCGGTTGATCACGCGGCGGTAGAGGTCGTTCAGATCGGAGGTGGCGAAGCGGCCCCCGTCGAGCTGGACCATTGGTCGCAGCTCGGGCGGAATGACCGGAAGCACCTCGAGCACCATCCAGGTCGGGCTTGAGCCCGACTTGCGGAAGTCCTCGACCACCTTCAGGCGCTTGATCGCCTTCTGGCGGCGCTGCCCGCTCGCCGTCCGGGACTCCTCCCGGAGGCGGTACATCTCCTGGTCCAGGTCGATCCGGCCCAGCAGGTCACGGACGGCCTCAGCGCCGATGGCGGCGCGGAAGGCGCGGCCGAAACGCTCCTGGAAGTCCCTGTACTGGGTGTCGGTCAGGATCTGCTTGACGTTCAGCTGCTCCAGGTCCTGGCGGGTCGTCTCCAGCTCACGCTGGCGCTCCTCGAGCTGCGAGCTAATCGCCTCTCGCTGCTCTCCCGTCGCCTCCTGGATCGCCGCCTCGAGCTCCGCCTCCGCCTGAGCCAGGCGGGCGCGGGCCGTTTCCTGGGCGGCGCGGATGTTCGACTCCACCCGCTCGATCTTTTCCTGGACCTTGCGCAGGGTGGCCTGGGTCATGTCCTCGGCGATCGTCTCGCCCTTGACCACGACGACGTCCTCGTCGCCGTCGGGACCCACCACCAGGTTCCGCTTCGCCTTGGTGCCGAGACCCGTCCGGATCGTCTCCTGGATGGTCTGGCCCTGAGTGGTCAGCAGGTTGACTGTGTCCTCGTACTCCTTCTGGAGCCGGGCCACCTCGGCCTCGATCTCATCCCGCAGCAGTCGATGTGCCTCTTCGTGCTTCTTGCGAATCTCGTCCGCCCGCGCGTCGACGTCGCCTCGGAGGCGGAGAGCCTCGTCGTCGGTATCGATCGAGAGCGTGCTCAGCAGCTCCTCGCGGATCCGCTCGTCCACGTCGGTGACGATGTAGTTGGCGAAGTAGAGGATCTTCTCCAGGTTGCGGGGAGACATGTCGAGGAGCAGGCCCATGCGGCTGGGGATGCCCTTGAAGTACCAGACGTGGCTGACGGGCGAAGCCAGCTTGATGTGGCCCATGCGCTCGCGGCGCACCTTGCTCCGGGTCACCTCCACCCCGCACTTGTCGCAGATGATGCCCTTGTAGCGGTAGCGCTTGTACTTACCGCAGTGGCATTCCCAGTCCCGAGTGGGACCGAAGATGCGCTCGCAGAATAGACCGTCACGCTCCGGGCGGAGCGTGCGGTAGTTGATCGTCTCCGGCTTTGTGACCTCGCCGTGCGACCACGACATGATCGTGTCCGGCGAGGCCAGGGAAAGCCGCAGCGCGTCGAAGTTTTCGAGCTTAAGCAAGTGTCGCTTGTCTCCCTCTAGTCGTTATTCGCTGGTGTCTTCGCCGAGCTCTTCCCGCTCCAGGTTGATACCCAGGTCGAGCGGCAGCTCCGGGATGTCTTCTTCACTCAAAACGATCTGGCGCTCGTCCTCGCTCAGGATCTCCACCCCGAGCGCAAGACCCTCCAGCTCCTTGACCAGCACCCGGAAGCTCTCCGGGATGCCGGCCTCGAGCGTGTTGTCGCCCTTGACGATCGCCTCGTAGGCCTTGACCCGGCCGACGATGTCGTCGGACTTCACGGTCAGGATCTCCTGCAGGACGTGGGCGGCGCCGTACGCCTCCAGGGCCCAGACCTCCATCTCGCCGAAGCGCTGGCCTCCGAACTGAGCCTTGCCTCCCAGCGGCTGCTGGGTGACCAGGCTGTAGGGGCCGGTGGAGCGGGCGTGGATCTTGTCCTCCACCAGGTGGTGGAGCTTCAGCATGTAGATCCAGCCGACGGTCACCGACTGGTCGAACTCGTCTCCCGTGCGTCCGTCGCGAAGGATCACCCGGCCGTCTCGGGGCAGCCCGTGCTTTTCCAGCTCGTTCTGGATGTCGGGCAGCGGCGCCCCATCGAAGACCGGGGTCTGGATGTTCGCGCCGATCACCTTCGCCACCCAGCCCAGGTGCGTCTCGAGCACCTGACCCAGGTTCATCCGGCTCGGCACGCCGAGTGGGTTGAGGACTATCTCGACAGGGGTCCCGTCCGGGAGGAACGGCATGTCCTCCGGGGGCAGGATGCGAGCCACGACGCCCTTGTTTCCGTGCCGTCCGGCCATCTTGTCGCCAGCGGAGATCTTCCGCTTCTGGGCGACGTAGACCCTGACCAGCTCGTTGACGCCGGGAGCCAGCTCGTCCTTGTTGTCGCGGCTGAAGACCTTGACGTCGACCACGATGCCCCGCTCCCCGTGGGGAACCCGCAGGCTCGAGTCGCGGACCTCGCGCGCCTTCTCTCCGAAGATCGCGCGGAGCAGCCGCTCCTCGGCCGACAGCTCGGTCTCACCCTTGGGCGTGATCTTGCCGACCAGGATGTCTCCCTGCTCGACCTCGGCGCCGATGTAGATGATCCCGCGCTCGTCCAGGTTGCGAAGCGCGTCGTCGGCCACGTTTGGAATGTCGCGAGTGATCTCCTCGGGGCCCAGCTTGGTTTCCCGGGCCTCGATCTCGAACTCCTCGATGTGGATGGATGTGTACTTGTCGTCCTTGACGATGTCCTGCGAGAGCAGGATGGCGTCCTCGAAGTTGTAGCCCTCCCAGGGCATGAAGGCGACCAGGACGTTGCGGCCCAGCGCCATCTCACCGTCCTGAATGGCAGGACCGTCCGCCAGGAGGTCGCCCGGCTCCACGTGCTGGCCCGGCTTGACCACCACCCGGTGGTTGAGGCAGGTGCCCTGGTTGGAGCGGTAGAACTTCTGCAGCGCGTAGCGCCGCTCAGGCGAGCCGTCGTCCGGCGTCACCTCGATCTCGAAGATGGGGTTGGCGTGAATGCCTCGGAGGTCCTGAGGGTTCGCCACGTCCGACACAGTGCCGGCCACGTCGGCGACGATCATCTCGCCCGAGTACTTGGCGGCGAAGTGCTCGACGCCGGTCCCCACCATGGGCGACTCGGTGATCATGAGCGGCACCGCCTGCCGCTGCATGTTCGAGCCCATCAGGGCGCGGTTGGCGTCGTCGTGCTCCAGGAAGGGGATCATGGCCGTGGCGACCGAGACGATCTGCTTCGGCGACACGTCCATGTACTGGATGTTGTTGACCTCTTCCAGCGCGAATCGCCCGCGCACCCGGGAGGGAACGCGGCTCTCGACGAAGGTGCCGTCCTCCTTGAGGATGGCGTTGGCCTGGGCGATGCCGAACATGTCCTCTTCGTCGGCAGAGAGGTAGGACACCTCTTCCGACGCCCAGGGGACGATGTCGACCGACTGCACCCCGGCCTGCTCGATTCGAGGCACCGCCTCCGCGTCGAGGCGGGCTCCCGCCGGCAGCAGCTCCTGGCCGCTGCCGTCCAGCACCGGGCGGCGCAGCGTCCGGCCCTCCAGCAGGCCTCGGTCGGTGACCGGAGACATGCGGTTGTAGACACGCCGGAAGGGCGTCTCCACGAAGCCGAACTCGTTGACCTTGGCATAAGTGGCGAGG
The DNA here is from genome assembly GCA_955652675.1 of Candidatus Dormiibacterota bacterium. Taxonomy (GTDB): domain Bacteria; phylum Chloroflexota; class Dormibacteria; order Dormibacterales; family Dormibacteraceae; genus Nephthysia. The sequence goes on along the minus strand of CATPBP010000147.1, from coordinate 9,209 downwards.
GACCCGATGAGGCCGATGTTCGGACCCTCAGGGGTCTCGATCGGGCAGATGCGCCCGTAGTGGCTGTGGTGGACGTCCCGGACGTCGAACCCCGCCCGCTCCCGCGAAAGGCCACCCGGCCCGAGGGCCGAGAGCCGCCGCTTGTGGGTCAGCTCGGCCAGCGGGTTGACCTGGTCCATGAACTGCGAGAGCTGGCTGGAGCCGAAGAACTCCTTGATCGCCGCCACCACCGGCCGGGCGTTGATCAGCGACGCCGCGGTGACGGTGTTGGGGTCGGAGATCGTCATCCGCTCCTTGATGATCCGCTCCATGCGGATCAGGCCCATGCGGAACTGGTTCTGCAGGAGCTCACCCACGGCACGCACCCGGCGGTTGCCGAGGTGGTCGATGTCGTCGGCGACCTGCCGGTCCCGAGGCGAGTTGTTGAGCTCGACCAGCTTGCGGAGGATGGCGATGAAGTCGCCCTTCTCCATGATGCGCAGGCTGCGATCTCGGACCCGCTCCTGGATGTCCTCCGGATCTCGGCCCAGTCGCTTGTCGACCTTGTAGCGGCCGACGCGGCCCAGGTCGAAGCGGCGAGGGTTGAAGAAGAGGCTCTGGAGCAGGTTGCGCGCGTTGTCCACGCTGGGCGGGTCGCCCGGCCGGACGCGCCGGTACAGCTCGAGCAAGGCGTCGTCGGCCCGAGCGGTCGTGTCCTTGTCGAAGGTCGACTCCATGTAGTGGTGCTCGGGGTCGTTGTCCACGTCCCCGAACAGCTCCATGAAGGCACGGCGCTGGGCCTCGCGATCGTTGTCGGTGCCCCGCAGCTGCGGCAGCTCGAGCGCCTTGAGCAGCACCGTCACGGGCACCTTCCGCTTCCGGTCGATCTTGACCGTGACCAGGTCCTTGGCCGACGTCTCGATCTCCAGCCAGGCGCCCCGGTTGGGGATCAGCTTCGCCCCGAAGAGCTTCCGGCCGGTGGCCGGGTCCTCAGCGGCGGTGAAGTAGACGCCCGGCGAGCGGACGAGCTGGGACACCACGACGCGCTCGGTTCCGTTGACGATGAAGGTGCCCTCGTCGGTCATCATGGCGAAGTCGCCCATGTAGACCTCGGACTCCTTGATCTCCCCCGTCTCCTTGACGGTGAGGCGGGTACGGATGCGCAGCGGCGCCGCGTACGTCATGTCGCGGTTCCGGCACTCCTCGACGGAGAACTTCGGCGGACCGAACTCGTAGTCGAGGAACTTCAACTCGAAGTTCTTGCCGGTGTAGTCGGTGATAGGGTTTATCTCGTCGAAGAGCTCCCGCAGCCCTTCCGTCGTAAACCAGGTGAAGGAATCAATCTGTGTCGCGATGAGGTCCTTCAGCTCGACAAGATTGGGTATGCGGCCGTAAGATCGGCGCGCGGGAGCCTTCATCTCAGAGATCATCAAAGGGACAGCCTCCTAGAGAGCAAGCGGGCGCGCTGAATCAGGGGTGGGGTCAGCGGGCCTGCGCAGCACGAACGACTATCATAACAAGTCTCGTGCCATCGGTATTCCAGACGCCCGAATAGAAACCTCGTTGGGCGACCCCGACTGGACCGCCCTCCGGGCCGAGTTTCCGCTTTTGGACCGGTGCACCTACCTTAACGCCTGTTCACTCGGCCCGCTACCTCGTGCCGGTCGAGAGGCGCTCGCTCGCTACGCCGCGGACTGGGATCGGGAAGGCACCCCGGTCTGGTACTCCACCTGGCTGCCTCTCCTGGGGCGCCTGCGCGATCGACTTGGTCAACTCCTGGGGACCCCGGCCGATTCCGTCGCGCTCGCCCCCTCGGTCTCGGTGGCGCTCACCACGCTCGCCTCGTGCATACCGCGGGACGCCGCGGCTGGGAGGCTCAAGGTCCTGATCGGCGAGCTCGACTTCCCGACGCTCGGCCACCAGTGGCTGTCTCGGGGTGAGCTGGACGTCGAGTGGGTGCCGTCTCCGGACGGGATCTCCGTGCCGCCGGCCGCATTCGAGGAGCGGCTGGGCCCTGGTGTGGCGGTGATGGCCACCACCCACCTGCTCTACACCACGGGCTACCTCCAGGACGTCAGAGCCCTGGCCGAGCTGGCTCACAGGGCGGGGGCGTTCCTGCTGGTCGACGGCTATCAGACGGTGGGCTGCGTTCCTCTCCAGGTCCAGGAGCTCGACGTCGACTTCTATGTCGGCGGCTGCCTCAAGTGGCTGTCGGGGGGTCCCGGGACGGCCTTCGCCTACGTGCGCCCTGACCTGATCGACAAGCTGGAGCCTCGCGGCACGGGCTGGTTCGCCAGCGCCGACCCGTTCTCCTTCTCCCTGCAGACGCTTGAGTTCGCCCCCGACGCCCGCCGCTTCGAGACCGGCACCTGGCCCGTGCCCTCCCACTATGCCGCCCTGGCGGCGCTGGAGCTGATCCTGGACCGGGTCGGGGTCGACGCCATCTGCCGCCGCCTCCGGGGCTTCACCACCCGGATCCTGGACCGGTGCGAAGAGGCCGGAGTCCGAACCCTCACGCCGCGGGAGCCGGAGGAGCGGTGCGGCGTCGTGGCACTCGAATGCGACCGCCCTGAGGAGGTCGAGGCGGCACTGCTCGCCCAGAAGATAGTGGTGGACTCCCGCCCTGGCCGAATCCGCCTCTCCCCCCATTGGTGCCTGACCCAAGAAGAGGTGGACCAGGCCACCGACTGCGTCCTGACCGAGATAAAGAAAGGAAGGTAAATCCCTCCCCCGTGGCGGGTAGGGCAAGGGAGGGGGTCGCTTCCTTGCGCCCAAGGTTGCGCCAGCCCCGCGCTCCCACCGCCGGGTCTGCTTCTTGGGCAGTACCCCCTCCCTCGCCCTCCCCCAAGGGGGAGGGATTCTTTTATCGAATCGTTACTTGACTTCCGCGGTGGCGCCGGCTTCGCCGAGTCTGGCGGCCGCCTTCTGGGCGTCCTCCTTGCTCACGTTCTCGAGGACGTTCTTCGGGGCCGCGTCGACCAGGTCCTTGGCCTCCTTGAGCCCGAGCTGCGTGATCTCGCGCACGGCCTTGATCACGTTGATCTTGCTCTCGCCGACGCCGGACAGAACGACTGTGAACTCCGTCTGCTCCTCAGCCGGAGCCTCCTCGGCCTGGGCCGGCCCGGCCGGACCCGACGGGGCGGCGACCGCCGCCACCGCCTTGATGCCGAACTCCTCTTCGATCGCCTTGACGGCTTCGACTACGTCCAGAACGCTCCACTCCTTGAGCGCCTCGACGAAATCCTTCGGTGTGATCTTTGCGGTTGCCATCTCTTTCTCCAGTTCCTATCTACTTCACGCCCCGGCCGGGGTCGCCGTCTCGCTGCCGTTGTCGCCTTCGAGCTTGGCCCTGTAGGCCTCCAGCAGGGCCACCAGTTGCTGGACCGGGGCCTGGATTGTGCCCACCAGCTGAGCGATGGGGCTCTGCAGTGTCCCCAGAAGCTGAGCCAGCAGGACCTCACGCGGAGGCAGATCGGCCGTCTGCCTGACCTGGTCGGGGCCCATGACCCTGCCCTCGACCAGGCCGCCCACGATGTCCAGCCGCAGCCTGGTCTGCCGAGCGAACTCCGCCAGCAGACGGGCCGGCGCGCTGATGTCCTCCCCGCCGAAGGCGATCGCCACGGGGCCTTTGAGCATGTCCTGAAAGTCAGGGTGACCGGCCTCAACAGCCGCCCGCCGAGCCAGCGTGTTCTTCACGACCCGGTACTCGACGTCCTGGGCACGCAGCCGGCCGCGCAGGTCCTGCAGCTGGCCGACCGTGAGGCCGCGGTAGTCGGTGAGGACCGCAACCCTTGCGTTCCTCAGCTTCTCTGTGAGCAGGTCGACCTGCTCGACCTTCTCGGGTCTCGGCATAAATAAACCTCCGTGCCAGCAGGCAGCACGGAGGTCCCTATGACCTCGCTAAAGCGCCTCGGCAGGGAATTAAGACGCATCGCGTCACCTGCTGTCTGTGGCAGCCGGAGTATACCGTGCCCTCTGTGTGGCAGATCGAGTGCGAGGCCCTGCCCGGGCTGGAGGATCTGCTCGGTCGGGAGATCGAACGCCGCCTCGGCGCCGCCCCGAGCCCTGGATTCCGGTTCACCGGGCCCCTGGCTGAGCTCCTGCAGCTACGGATCGCCCATTCCGTCTACCTGGTCGTTGCGGTCCGGGGTGCCCGGCCCACCGCGCTGCTCGGCCACGAGAACCTCCAGCGCCTCCTCGCCGCCATCGACGCCGCGCGCTCGCTGCACCCACCCGGTGCCTTTCGGTCGTTCCGTTTCAGCGCCGCGGGCAGTGACTCCCCGACCTTCCGGCGGCTGGCCGCCGCGCTGGAGGAGGCCACGTCGCTGCCCCAGGGGCCGGAGACGGGGGACCTCCTGCTCCGCGTCAGGCGCGGCCCGGACGGATGGGAGACGCTGGTACGCCTTTCGCCCCGGCCGCTCAGCGCCCGCGCCTGGCGGGTGCGGAACCTCCCCGGGGCGTTGAACGCCGGTATCGCGGCCGCGATGGTGGAGCTGACCGGGCCTCGCCCGGGAGACCGCTTCGCCAACCTGGCCTGCGGCTCCGGCACGCTCCTCGCCGAACGCCTATTGAGATGCCGAGCGCAGGAGGCGCTTGGCTACGAGATCGAGGCGGCGCCGCTGGAGGCTGCTCGCGCCAACCTGGCTGCCGCCGGCGTAGGGCGGCAGGCCGTGCTGGTCCGGGCCGACGTCACCTCCCTACCCCGTCGAGACTCCAGCCTGGACGCGATAGTTGTGGATCTGCCCTATGGCGACCTGATGGGGACACATGCCGCCAACGCGGCGCTCTACTACCCGCTGCTCGTCGAGGCGGCGCGGGTGGCGGCCGCGGGCGCCCGGCTCGTCGTCATAACGGAGGAGGTGCGGCTGCTCGAGAGCTGCCTGGCCGAGTCGGGCTCACCCTGGTCGGTGGAACGCCGGCTGCGGGTACTGCAGGGTGGGCACCAACCGCTGGTGGTCGTATTGCGACGCCGCCCGAAGTAGACCTAGCCGGTCGTCAGTTTGGCGGCTTCTCGGACGTCGACGGGGACGGAGGGTCCCATCGTGGAGGCGAGATACAGCGTTCGCAGGTACTGGCCCTTGGAGGCGGACGGCTTGTTCCGGATCAGCGCCTCCATGAGCGCCGCCAGGTTCTCATGCAGCTTGTCGCCGGGAAAGGAAGCCTTGCCGATGGCGACGTGCACGATGCCCCAGCGATCGGTCCGAAACTCGACCCGACCGCCCTTGACCTCGCGCACCGCACGGCCCACGTCAAACGTCACAGTCCCCGACTTGGGATTGGGCATGAGGCCCCGCGGGCCGAGGATCTTGCCTAGTGGCCCGACCTTGCTCATCATGTCGGGCGTCGCGATGGCGACGTCGAACTCGGTCCAGCCGCCTCGAATCCGCTCGACGAGGTCCTCTCCGCCGACGAAATCGGCGCCCGCATCCTGGGCCTCCTTGGCCTTGTCACCGCCCACGAAGGCCAGGACCCGAATCGACTTGCCGGTTCCATTGGGCAGCGCGACGGTCCCGCGAACCATCTGGTCAGCCTGGCGGGGATCGACGCCCAACCGGACGTGCGCCTCGATGGAGGCGTCAAAACGGACCGTGGATGTATCGCGCACGACCTCGCAGGCCTGCATCGGTTTGAGGCCGCCTGCTCCGTTGGAAGCCAGGGCCTGCTGCAGCTTCTCGACCGCCTCCTGGTACTTCTTGCCGTGTCTGCTAGCCAACGACTTCAAGCCCCATCGAGCGCGCCGTGCCCTCCACCATCTTCACCGCCTTGTCGACCTCGTAGGCGTTGAGGTCCTTGGACTTCGCCTCGGCGATGGTGCGGACCTGCTCACGGCTCACATGGCCGACCTTTTCGCGGTTCGAGCGAGGAGATCCCTTCTCGATCCCGGCTGCCCGCTTGAGCATGTTCACTGTAGGCGGGGTCTTAAGGATGAAGGTGAAGCTCCGGTCCTCGAAGATGGTGATCTCCGCCGGCACCACGTCGCCGGCCTGCTGGGCGGTGCGCTCGTTGTAGCTCCGGCAGAACTCCATGATGTTCACCCCGTGCGGACCGAGCGCGGTGCCGACCGGCGGCGCCGGCGTCGCCTTGCCCGCGGGCAGCTCGATCTTGAGCACTGCGCGAACCTTCTTCTTCCCCATCCCTACCTCAGTGAACTTTCTCGACCTGCAGGAGGTCGAGCTCGACCGGCGTCTCCCGGCCGAACATGTTGACGAGCACCTTCAGCTTGCCCTTCTCGGCGTTGATCTCGTCGACCTTGCCGAGGAAGTCGGCGAAGGGGCCGTCCACGACGCGGACGCTCTCGCCCAGCTGGAACTCGACCCGGATCTGCGGCTCCTGCTTGACCTGCTTCAGGATCGAGCGAAGCTCGTTCTCCTGCAGCGGGACCGGCTTGTTGCCGGAGCCGACGAAGCTTGTCACCCCTGGCGTGTTCCGGACGACGTACCAGGACTCGTCGGACATGACCATCTTGACCAGGATGTAACCGGGGAAGATCCGCTTCTGGACGTGCCGGCGCTTGCCGTCCTTGATCTCGATCTCGTCCTCCATGGGCACGAAGACCTCGAGGATCTTGTCGTGCATGTCCATGGACTCGATCCTCTTCTCGAGGTTCTTCTTGACCTTCTCCTCGTGGCCCGAGTAGGCGTGGATCACATACCACTGGGCCTCCTCGGCCGGACTCTCAACGGGCGCTTTCTGTGTTGCCAATGCCTCTGCTCAAGAACCCTTGGTGACAGGGTTGTAGATGTAGTGGGCGGTAAGGGCCTGAAGCCCGGCGTCGACGGCCCCGATGAAGGCGGCGATCACCACGACAGTGACGATCACCACCAGCGTGAAGCGGTAGAGCTCCTGCGGGGTCGGCCAGACGACCTTCCGGAGCTCGTCATAGGTCTCCCGCAGGAAGCGAAGGAGACCGAACTGCGTCTCGGGCGATCGCCGTCGAGCCTGGACTGCCACGGGTCTACCTGGTCTCCCGGTGGGAAGTGTGCTTCCGGCACCAGCGGCAGTACTTCTTCAGTTCCAGACGGTCCGGGTCATTCTTCTTGTTCTTCACGGTCGTGTAGTTACGGCGCTTACAGTCAGGGCACTGGAGCGTGATTATGGTTTCCATGCAAGACTCTCTGGCTGGGTCAGAAAAAGAAGCCTAGGCTCTCCTAGGCGTCCAACATACTACCAGACCGGGCGCTCCGGTAAACCTGGAGCGCGTCTTAACATGCCTGGGCGTGCCCGAACCCCCCGGCGTCACGGTCCTCCACGGCGACCAGACCGGCGAGGAGCTCCTGCAGCAGGCGCTCCGCTTTCTGGATCCCCAGGTTATCGGAGTCGAGGTGGCGCTCCGACACTTCGACCTCTCCCTCCAGCGCCGGCGTGAGACCCACAACCAGATCGTCTTGGAGGCTGCCAGCGCCCTCCGCGAGACGAAGTTCGGTGTCAAGGCGGCGACCATCACGCCCGAGGCCACCGGCGACGTGGGAAGCCCGAACGCCGTCCTCCGGGCTGCCGTCGAGGGCCGAGTCATCGTCCGGACCGGCCGCCGGATCCCCGGAGTCCGCCCCCTGGCCGCCGTCTACGCCCCCATCTCGGTGATCCGGATGGCTGTCGACGACGCCTACGGGGCCAGGGAGTGGCGAGAGGGACAGGACCTTGACGAGTGGGCGTACCGAACCGAGAAGGTGAGCCGCAGGACTTCGCGGATCGTCGCCGAGTATGCCTTCCGGCACGCCCGCCGCCTTGGGGCGCGCGTGTTCGGCGGCCCCAAGTGGACGGTCAGCCCGGTCTACGAGGGCATGTTCAAAGAGGAGATGGACCGGGCGGCCGGGCTCCATCCCGACGTCCGCTACGAGCCCCACCTGATCGACGCCACCTACGCGCTGCTGCTGGCAACCAGCGGCGACGCGCTGGTCATCCCGGCCATGAACCGGGATGGCGACAACCTGAGCGACCTGGTCATGCAGATGTTCGGCACCATCGCCGCAGCCGAGTCCCTGCTCCTCGCGTTCAACGACGACGGTGAGATCACCGTCGCGATGAGCGAGGCTCCCCACGGCACGGCGCCCGCGCTCGAGGGCAAGGATCTGGCCAACCCGATGGCGATGATCCTGGCGGTGGCCTCGATCCTCCACTACATGCCGGGGGCCGCCTGCCACACCGCCGCCAGAGCCATCTACGAGTCAACGCTGGAGGCGGTTTCGGACGGTGTGAAGACGGCCGACCTGGGAGGCCACGTGGGCACGACCGAGTTCACGGACCAGGTGATCCATCGGGTGCGGACCAAGCTGGACGTCTGGAGCTCCCTGGCCGACATCGAGCCCTGATCGAATGCTGTTCGTGGGCACCTCCGGCTGGCAGTACAAGCACTGGCGCCTGACCTTCTACCCCAAGGAGGTGCCGCAGCGCGAATGGCTGCGCTATTTCTCCGCGCGCCTCCAGACCGTCGAGCTGAACAACTCTTTCTACAACCTGCCGGAGGCGACCAGCTTCGAGCGCTGGCGCGAGGAGACCCCGGACGATTTCGTCCTGGCCGTCAAGGTCAGCCGCTACCTCACCCATTTGAAGCGGCTGCGCGACCCAGAAGGCCCCGTTTCCCTCTTCATGGAACGGGCGAAGCACCTCGGGGAGAAGCTGGGGCCGGTCCTCGTGCAGCTGCCGCCGCGGATGAAGGCGGATCCTCAAGGGCTCGCCGCGGCCCTGGACGAGTTCCCGCGCGGCGTGCGGCTGGCTGTCGAGTTCAGGGACGACTCCTGGTTCACCGACGGGACCCGGAGGGTGCTGGAGGATCGGGGAGCGGCCTTCTGTCTGGCCGATTCGCAGAGGCGGGAGACGCCGACCTGGCGTACTGCCGACTGGGGGTTTGTTCGCTTCCATGAAGGGACCGCTGACCCTCATCCCTGCTATGAGGAGAGCGCCTTGAGCACCTGGGCGGAACGCCTGGCCGGTCTCTGGAAACCCGACGAGGACGTCTACTGCTACTTCAACAATGACGGGCGGGCCTGCGCCATCCGTGACGCCATAGTCTTCGCTCGCCTGGCAGCGGCCCAGGGCCTGAAGCCCACCCGCGTCCCCTCCCCAGAGGAGGTTCGGCTGGGATAGCCAGTAAGGGGGAGACATCCCACCTGCGTAAGAAGTCAAGCCGCGGCTTGCAAGAGCGGCCAGGCTAGCTCCTCTCGGTAGAGCTGACGATGATCAAGGCAGCCGTGAAGGATGCCGACGAAGCGGTTGGCGAGGGCACGCAGCGC
>CATPBP010000146.1 GCA_955652675.1 Candidatus Dormiibacterota bacterium | reverse complement strand
TAGGGTACTCGGCCTTGGGATCGCAGATCACGTTGACGCAGGCTGGCAGTCCGGAGCGGAAGGCGCGTTCCAGCGCGGGTGCGACCTCCTCCGGTCGGTCGACCAGTTCCCCGTACCCGCCCAACGCCTCCACGACCTGGTCGTAGCGCGTCCCGGGGGTCAGATCGGCCAGCAGGGAGGTGCCCAGCATGCGCTCCATAGTGTGCTTCTCGAGCGCCCAGATCCCATTGTTGCCTATCACGCAGACCACGGGGACGCGGTGCCGGACCAGGGTGTCGAACTCCATCGCGGAAAACCCGAAGGCCCCATCTCCGGAGAGCAGCAGGACCTGGCGGGCGGGGTGCGCCAACTTGGCGGCGAGCGCGTACCCCGGGCCCGAGCCCAGGCATCCGTAAGGCCCGCCGTCGATCCAGAGCCCTGGCCGATCCCGGTGCAGCAGCCGCCCGGCGAAGGAGACGAAGTCGCCACCGTCGCCCACCACGATGGCGTCCGGGTCCAGGAAGCGACCCACCTCGGCCACCAGGCGACCCGGGTGGACGGGCGCGCCTCCGGCCGCCGCCAGCTCCCTGTCTCGGGCCACGGCGGCTGTGTTGGCCTCCGCCACGCGGCTGATCCAGTCCTCCCGACGCGGAACGTCTCGCACTGCTTCGGCCAGCTCCCTGAGGGCCGCCCTCAGGTCACCGAAGAGCTCGGCCTCGGCTGCGCGGTGTTTCAGCCTGGCGTCGACGTCGACGTAGACCAGCCGCGCCTCCTCGGAGATCAGCGGCGGCTGGCCAAAGTTGAGGCGAAAGTCGAGCGGGGCGCCGATCACCAGGAGAAGGTCCGCCTCGGCGAGCGCAGTGGTCCGGGCCCGAGAGGCGAAGAGCGGATGTCCGGGCGCCAGCATGCCCCTGGCCATGCCGTTGAGCACCACCGGCAGACCGGCCGTCTCGGCGAGGTTCACGAGCTCCTGCTCGGCGTGTGCCCACCAGACGCTCGTTCCCGCCACGACGGCCGGCTGTCGGGCCTCAGCCAGCAGCCGAGCCACCTTTCGCACCTGGTCCGGGTCGGGCGGGCTTCCAGGGTCGATCACCAGGTGCTCGGTGGCCTCGGGCGGCTCCTCGCTGCCCAGGAAGACGTCAAGCGGGACGTCTATGAAGGTTGGGCCGGTCCGCCCGTTGAGGGCCGCGCGGACTGCCTCGCCGGTCGCCCTGTATGCGTCCGCCGCGGCCTGCACCGTCCTCGCCGTCTTCACCAGGCTGCTCACCACTGGGAGATGGTCGAGCTCCTGCAGGGACCCCATTCCCCAGCGTGCCATCGGAGCCCGGCCGCCCAGGAAGAGGACCGGGCTCTCGTTCTGATGTGCGGCCGCCATAGCGGAGACGGCGTTGGTGACGCCCGGGCCGGCGGTGAGGGCGGCGACGCCGCACTTGCGGGTCACCTTGGCCCAGCCTTCGGCCGCGAACCCTGCGGTCTGCTCGTGGCGGACGTCGATCATGGGGATCCCCAGCTCCTCGGCCCCCAGGTAGAGGCCCCAGACGTGGCCACCGTTGAGAGTGAAGATGGGCCCTAGGCCCGCATCTCTCAGGGCGAGAGCAATCAGGCTCCCGGTCGTTGCAGGATCGGAGACCCCCTTGGAAGCTTTCTCAGCCAACCCGCTTCGCCCAGGACATGAAGCTGGTGTTGCAGGCGGCCGCGGGGACCCCCTTGGCGTCGATCAGGATGACGCCGCCCGATCCCCCGACCCGCCTGGCGAGGTGGTCGACAGCCTTTGACGCCACCTCGGGGGCTGGCATCCCGTGTCCCATCTCCATCACGGCCAGGTGGCAGAGGCAGAGCCTCATGAAGCCCTCCCCCACGCCGGTGCCGCAGGCGACTCCCATCCCGTCCTCCGCGTAGAAGCCGGCGCCGGCCAGCGGGGAGTCGCCGAGGCGTCCGGGCCACTTGCGGTAGGTGCCCCCGGTGGAGACGGCGACCGCCGTACGGCCCCGGTCGTCGAACGCCACCGCCCCCACGGTGTCGCCCGCCTCCCACCAGTTGCGCAGCTGGCGGTCGGTCATGAAGACCTCCGGGTCGCAAGTCTCGACCCCCCGCTGCCGGGCGAACCTGGAGGCCCCCTCGCCGGTCAGCAGGACGTGGCTGCCGTCCTCCATCACTGCACGGGCGAGGTCGACAGGGTGGCGCACGTCCTTCACCGCGCCCACCGCACCCACGTTCAGCTCGCCCCCCTCCATCAAGGCCGCGTCGAGCTCGATCTCCCCGTCCCTGTTGAGGCAAGCGCCAACCGCGGCGTTCAGGGATGGCTCGTCCTCCAGCTGGCGCACGGCGGCCAGCACGGCTTCCATGGCGCCTCGCTCCATCGCCCGCCAGCCGCACTCCAGTCCCCGCTCCACGGCCGCCTGGCGCTCCGCGCGCTCGGTCATCGGCGGCTCCCCAGCGCCGCCGTGCACCACCAGGCAGGGCATCCAGAAAGGGTAGGTCACGGGACCGGACGAAGCCTGGAGCCGCAGGTCAGCGCTTGGCCGAACCGTTGGTGTCGTTGAGGTTCCTCAGCCGGTCGTCGGTCCGGCGCTCCGAGGCCCGGCGCTCCAGTTCGTCGCCCGGACCGAGGTCGACGAACCGCGCGTACTCGGCCAGCCGCGGATGCACCTCGCGAACCCGGCGGAACATCTCCTGCGCCACATAGCGGTAGTCGGGATGTCCCTGCGGCGTCGTCCGCAGCTCGCAGAGGTGGTAGATCTCGCGCAGGTTGGCCTTGAAGTACCAGCGCACCCGGAACGCGAGCGGCACCGCATACTGGCTCAGGACCGGTCCGACCGATGTGTCGAGCATCTGGTGGGCGTGCCCGGCGAGCTCCACCGAGCGGACAAAGGCGTCCAGCATGCCGAACTCCTCGAGCTCGGGCGGTACGTCGTAACCCAGCGAGGTCCCCAGCAGCTGCCTGTCCTGGGTCAGCATCCGGTGCCTCTGGAGGTCGCGGAAGGCGCCGAAGTTGGCGGTTATCTCGAAGGTGTAGCTGGCGTGCTCGAGGGCTCGGGGGGCTCGGTGGCGGCGGTTTCCGCGGTGGCCCATCATGGCCCGCAGCAGTCCCTCGATCGGGACTCCGCTCGTCCTCAGCTCCTCCAAGGGCAGGTCGGAATGTGGGAACAGCGCGGCGGCCACCACCTTGCGCTCGGCGTCGGGCTCGCTGTCCACCAGGCGTACCTCGACCCCGGCCGGCTTGCCCTGGCGAGGAGGCGCCAGGGCGGTCAGGCGCCGCCGGCCCAGGGCCAGCCGGGCGGCTGCGGGCGAGCCGTGCCGGTCGTCCAGAGCCCGGCGGACGAAAGCCGGGATGACCTTGGCGAGCTCGCCGTGCATCTCGACCGCCAGCTGCCTGCACTCGGGAAGGTCGGAGGCGAAGGTCTTGGTGATCAGGTATTCGAAAGCGCGGCCGTTGCCGTAGAGCCCGAGGTTGGTCAGCGCGGAGGCGGGCAGTAGACCGCGGAGCAGGTCGAGGGCCTTGGCTCGCGTGGCAGACTTCCAGGCTCGCTCGGTCTCCTCCGGCTCGAGCGGATAGAGGTCCCTGAGGCGCTGGGTGAGCGGCTCCACCAGCTCGGAATAGGTGCGGAAGAGCTCCTCCATGGCCAGCTCGTAGATCCGGTGCCTGAGCTCCGAGCCGCGGTAGTAGAGGAAGCGCCCGTCCCGTCCCGGTCGGTCGAAGCGAACGTAGCGGGTCGACTTCTCGAGCGGTGAGATGCCGATGCGCGAGTCCTCCAGAGCCTTGGCCGCCAGGATGGAGACTCCTTCGACGGCGATGTGCGCTCCGGCCAGCTCGGCGACCGAATCGTCTCCGTAGCCGACCAGCACCCGCTGATAGAACTCCTCGGCTCGATCCGAGGCCACCATCCCGTCAGGCACCTGGGTCGAATGCCCATTGAGTCCGGTTGCCGGCTCGTCGATGAACTCGTCGAGGAGGACGCGACGAAGGCTCTTCTCGGTCCGGGAGTAGCGGCTGAAGAGCGCGCCCTTGACCACCTCGGGAAGGTTGCGGATCGCGAAGACCCGTCCGTCAACGTTGGTGAAGTAGCGTTCGAGCACGGCAACCTCACCGGCATCGAATTCCGCCTGGCCCTTGGGGGCCGCCGCCTGCACCGCAATAGTCTAGATAGAACGGCGGCCAAGACAGGGCAAAGGCGGGGTTACGGCTGGGACCTCCGCCTACTGCTCAGCGGCAGCTGGACTCGAGGTACTCGTCGATCGACCTGGCCAGCTCGTCGTCCAGACGTTCCAGCGTCTCGAAGATCCTGAGCGCCCGCTCATAGAGCCGGCAGGCCAGCTCCTGCTCGCCGATCTGGGTGTGGCACCAGGCTCGACTTGCCAGGACCGCCGCGACCCCTTCGGAGTGTGGACCCTGCTCACGCTCCAGCCACGCCTGAGCCGCTTCGTAGGCGGCGATGGCTTCGTCGTAGTGGGCGGCAATACCCAGCGCATCGCTGACCCTCGCCATGTATGGCTCCATCTGGGACAGCTTGTGAGGCAACCAGCGCTCTCCAAGCGGCACGCTGGCCGCTTCAGCATCCGGCTCCGGAAAAGCGCTGCAGTGCTGGGCCAGAAATCGCTCGATCTCCTCGGCCGGAATGGAGTCCGACTGACCCTCCTGCCCCATGACGAGCACCCGCCTGTAAAGGCGGCATGCTTGCTCGTAGTCGCCCAGGCCCTCATGGCACCGAGCCCGCTGGATGAGGGCATCCAGCACGTACCTGTCCTCGGTCCCGTGCTCGCGGCCTGCCCAGACCTCGTACGTCTCGAGGGCACCCGCTGCATCCAGAAACTGCCCTTCCTCCATCAGAAGCAAGGCCACGCCGTACTGCAGTCGCTCCGGTACCGGCGGGCACCAGTCCTCGATGTCGGCTTCCAGAACCTTGTTGTACGGGTGTTCCGGATTTCGGCTTCGCCCGATGTCGATGGTCCTCTGGTAGAGGCGGCAGGACTCACTGAACAGGCCCAGGCGGCGGTAGCAATAAGCCAGCTGACTGACGGCCTGGAGCACGTAGTTGTGCTCGGGGCCGTATTTCTCGGAAGCCCACCGCTCGTAGTCCTCGAAGACCTCCACAGCTATCTCGAACTCACCGATCTCCCTCATCAGCCTGCCCAGGGTGTAGCCCTGCGCCTCGGCCTCCTCCGGTGCCAGCTGGCCGTGGCTCGGAATCCCAAGCTGCCGGCCTGCGGCCTCCACCCTGCCTTCCAGCGCCTCGATTCCCGCAAGGGCGTCGCCGCCCCTGAACCGCAGCGGATTGAAGCGAGGCAGTCCTTCGAGGGTGTGCGGACCGGCTGCCTCCGCCGGCAGGGCAGTCCCCTCCAGTTCCGCCTCACCGCAGTCCGAAGTCAGGAATTCCACGATCTGCTTGCAGGCGTTGTTTTCGTCCCCAATGGTGGCCCTTAGCAGCTCCAGCGCCCGCTCGTAGAGCCGGCACGCTTCGGCACGGTGTCCGACCCTTGCCTCGCACCAGGCCTGGCGGGCGATGGCCTGGGCCACCGCGGGGCTGTCTGGACCCAGCTCGGCGGTCGCCCAGCGCTCAAAGATCTTGAAGGCTGGCAGGGCGGCTTCCGGCTGCTCGTCCATCAGCACTCCGGCCGAAGCCAGGGCCCAGTCTTCAATCACCGGCGCCTGGCTCCCTTCCAGCCACCTTTTTGATTACTCCCTTTCTTGCCATCTCTCAGTCGCCGGACAAATGTCTTCACTCTCTGGCCGATCATCACGACGAGCGTGATTGTCTGAAAAATGTACAGGTCCGCCGGTGTGTGGACCGGTGCCGCGACAGGCGGATGAGTGGGGTGCGTCGGCGCGTGCTCGGGTGGTCCGACCGTCGGGTTGGTGACCGGTCTCGTGCCCGGCCTGAGTATCGGCACTCGCCGATGGAGGGGACCAATTCCTCCAACACGAACCACAACGCCGGGTGATGTTGGGGTGGGAGGTCGGGGCCGGGGTTCTCTTGGCTTGCCTGGGCCCGACCTCGGTGCGCCGGGCGGCCAGGGATCTGTCCCAGGCGGGAACCGGCCTGAGATCGGAGGCGAGGGCGGAGGGATCGGGATCCGCCCCCGTCGCCCGATCCGGATGCTTCCCCCGCGGCCCATCGGCGAGCGCTCCCGGCCAGGAAGAGGAAAGCCGGCGGGGGGCTGCCGCGGGACGTTGATCTCGACAGTCCGCCGTACGAAGTCGAGGTTGACGTTTATCCGGCCGGCGAGGCTGGCGGCGAGGCTTTCCAGGTCGCCCAGCAGACGCTCCCACCCGGTGACCAGCGCCATGGCCTCGGAGACCAGCGAGCGGGCGGCCTGGACGTCCTGGGCCACCACGGCGTCGGTCGCCTTTCTGAGCCAGGACTCGATGCCGCCGGCCAGGGCCATTGCATCCTGGTTCAGGCGCTCACAGTCGCCTGCGATGCAGTCCAGTGCCGCCGCCATCCGCTGGTGATCGGCGGCGAGCCGGCTGAGCCTGCGCTCCAGATCCGCCCAATAGCCCGCGAAGCTTCGGCTGGCTTCGCCGGTCCAGGAAGCATCGAGCAGCCGGCTGACATGGGCGCGCCCACGCTCCTGGGCGGCCGTCAGCCGGCCAGAGCTTGCCAGGTGGCCGGCGGCGAGGTGCCGGATGCCGCTTGGGTCTCCGGCCAACCGGGCCGGCTCGCCCAGCTGGAGCATTGACGACCGGATCGCCTCCACGCGCCCGAGGAGCCCCGGCAGAGCCGTGATTCCAGCGAGATCAATCACCCGAAGGTGTTGGCCTCCTCGGTTCCCAGGTAGTTGGCGGCTGTGACGCGGAGTCCCGAGCCGACGTCCTCGTCCAGCGCCAGGGCGACTTTCCTCAGGCCTTCCACCGCCGCCTGGGTCACTTCCTCGTAGCGGGCGAGAGCTGTATGGGCTGCGGGAAGCTGGCCGAAGAGTCCGGATGCTTGGTGCGCCGGAACCGCCAAGCCATCCAGGACCTGGTTGAGCTCATGCGCCATCGCCTGGAACTCGGCTGCCACCAGGGTCAGCTGAATCGGTACAACCGTGAAGCCCTGCGGCGCCATCTCTTCCCAGGTTGGGCTCCCGGCGCGGACCGAACGGTGACAGTCGACCCGGCCTCGCCAGTTCGCCCCGGTGGCTAGTTCGGCTGAAACGTACGCAGGCCCAGGAGAAGGGCGAAGGCGACCAGGCCGGTGCCCGCCACCAAGTCCGCCAACCTCAGAGCAGGGGCGCCCAGCCGCCGGCCCAGCACCGCCATCCCGCCGCTGAGCAGCGCAAACCAGGTCATGGACCCGATTCCCACGCCGGCCAGGAGTGTCACGACCTGGGGAAGCGAGCGGGCCACCCCTGCCGCGGCGGCCGCCGCGAAGATGGCGGCCCAGGTCGCGATGGTCAGGGGGTTCGACGCAGTGGCCAGTAACGACGTGCGCAGCGCGCGCAGCGGTGGCAGGGCGGGAGCCTCCTCGCCGGCCGCCGGCCCCCGCCTGGCCGCCGAGAGGGTGCGCACGCCCAGGAAGAGGAGGACCGCGGCCCCGGCCAGGCCCAAACCTGTGCGGACACCGGGCAGCTGGAGGACCCGAGCCATTCCTGCCGCGCCCAGGCAGGCGTATGCGGTGTCGACGACGGCAGCTCCGAGCCCCACCGCGAGGCCGCCCGGCAACCCGGCGCGCAGAGCGGTCCTGGCGCAGAGGAGCCAGATCGGCCCCACCTGGGCGGCGACGAGGAAGCCCAACCCGAAACCGGTTGTCAGCGCGGAGAGCGGCACCAGGCGACGATAGCCAGTGAACGCGCCGGGTGCCGCGCGTAGATAATTCCCGCTGCATGCCAATTCAGCCGGGCACCAAGCTTGGTGCTTTCGTGGTCGATGAATCGATCGGTCGGGGATCCCTGGGCGCGGTCTACAGGGCTCGTCACGAGGCTGATCAGCGGACCGCGGTGGTCAAGCTCCTGCAGCCGCTGAGCGCCAACCCCGACGCGAAGACGCGCTTCGCGAGCGAGATGCAGTCGGTCATGCGGCTGCGTCATTCGAACGTGCTGACGGTCTACGACTACGGCGAGTTCGAGGGCGTTCCCTACCTGGTCGAGGAGTACGCGCCCGGCGGCAGGCTGGCCGACCGGATCTCCGGTGGCCGCCGCATGGACCGCCGGGCAGCCGTCGCCCTGCTTCGAGGGGTCGCGGCGGCGCTCGACTATGCGCACTCGGTCGGCGTGCTGCATGGCGACGTGAACCCGTCCAACGTGATGCTCGGATACGACGACCGCCCGCTGCTGGCGGACTTTGGGCTGGCCCGGCTCCTGCAGACGGCCCCAACTCCGGGCAGCACCCCGATCCCGCCAGGCGACCCGGCCTACATGGCTCCCGAGCGGATAAGCGGCGGGCCGGTGGGGCCGCCGGCGGACAACTACTCGTTTGCTGCCATGGCCTACGAGCTGCTGACGGGCCGCGTGCCCTTCGCCGGCGAGACGGCCCTCGAGCAGCTCTACTCGCACGTCCACCGTGCCCCTCCGGCGCCTTCGGCCGTCGACCCCAGCCTGCCCCGCGGTGTGGATGGCGTCATCCTGGCCGGGCTGGCCAAGGACCCTGGCCGCCGCTGGCCTTCCTGCGTCGAGATGGTCGACGGCCTCGAAGCTGCCCTCGGGGGAGCGGTGGTCGAGTCCGTGGAAGCGCTCGAGCCGGTCGTGGAAGAGGAAGTGGAGAGGAAGCCCAACCGGCTACCTCTTTGGATCGGCCTGGGAGCCCTGGCCCTGGTGCTGCTCGCCCTGGTCGCCTTCTTCCTGATCAGGGGACGGACCTCCAACCCGACGCTGATCCTCTCGGAGAGCAGCGTGCAGGCGCCCGCCGACGTGGTCGTGAAGGGCCAGAACCTGCCCCCCAACCAGTTGGGGACCATTCAGATCCAGAGCAACCCACAGCAGATCGGCAACTTCCGGGCCGATTCCTCGGGCAGCTTCCAGACCGTGGTGACGATTCCCGCCAACCTGCCGGCCGGTTCGCACCTCATCGGCGCCTGCTGGAACGGGTCCTGCCCCGCCTCGTCGACCTTGAACGTCTCGCCGAGCCCGACTCCGACGCCCAGCGCGACGCCCGCGCCCACCGCGGCGCCGACGCCGGTCCCCACGACTGCGCCGACCCCCACTCCCAGACCCGTGTTCAACCCGCAGATCTCGGGGCTGAGCACGACAACGGTGGCGCCGGGAGACCAGATCCAGGTCGCAGGGAGCGGCTTCGACCCGGCCCGTCAGTACGTCATCGCCTTTCAGCAAAACGGTCGGCAGACGATCATCAAGCAGGCCACCGACGTCCCGCCCAACGGCACCTTCACGACGACGGTGCGCATACCAAGCTCTCCGACCGCTCAGCCGGGCCCTGCGTTCATCGTTGCCTGCATCACCTCACCGGGACAGGCGCCGGCGCCTTGCGCACAGCAGCAGATCACGGTCCAGTGACCTGCTGTCGGGCGGGCGGGCTCTAGGGCGCCTGGCTGGAAATCAGCAGACCGAGCCGTACGCGATCTCGAGGCACTCCGGATCGTCGCACTCCTCTAGCTCGATGATCCGGCCCGCATCGCGCGGCCGCCCGGTGGTGAGAAGGTAGCGCCCCGCCTCGGCGAGCGGATGCACCCGGCAGCCAGTCAATGCCCCGAGCCAGTCGGCTCGTTCCCTGGCTGCCGCCAGCGCCTCACGCCGGCTTGGAAAGATGTCGTCTCGGTAGCCGAACCCGCCGCCGATCGTCGTGTCGGACAGGTGGTAGTGACGTCCCCTCACCCCCAGGGGACGCGCCTGGCTAATCGACCCCATGTCTCTAGCAGACCATTGCATTCGCCCTGCTGCGTAGGCGACTGCCTAGGCGACAACTGGTACACGCCTACCAGTACAGCCTCCGCGAGCCCACCGTCCTCGCTGCTACCCGTTGAGGCGCCGGCCGGCGCTCGCAGCGATGCCGGGCATTCGAACCAGGAGGCCGAGCAGGTATCCGAACCATTCACGCCTGGACTCTGCCCACTCCAGATTGGCGCACTGATCTTCGATGAACTGCACCTGCTGGCCTGGTGGCAGAAGCTTCGCCATTGCCCGCAGCACTGTGCCGGCCCAGGTCGCCGACCAGGGCTGATCGGGCGTACCGCTCTCGTATTCAAAGGCGCGCTGCTGGATCAAGTTGACCGTACCCACCAGTTCCTCGGCGAAACGAGCGCCTTGAAGCAGATGCTCCGACGCCACGACGGTGCCGGCGCCGGCGCTCAACCCGGCCTCGGCGCTGCGCCTGACCATGGCCACGAGGTTCCTGGCGTGAGCTCGCTGGTGACTGAGATCGGGATCCGGCGCGAAGTCGAAGTCGAGGCCGAAGTTGAGTGCGTCTCCCAGCTGGATAAGCCTGTTGCGTATGCGCCGGCGTTGGAGCGCGGCGGAGCCCCATGGATCTGGTCGCCTCGACGCCTGGGTCGCGGCGGCGTCTGCGGCGACCAGTCTCCTGATCTCGTGGGCGAGCGGGATGGCGAGCGCGCGGGCACGTTTGCGCACAATGCTTCGGATCGCCACGGCGGGAGGACTCATGCCGGCTCCCCGCTCGCTGCCCAGCGCGGGATTCCTGGGAAGCGCTGCCGGATCACCTCGCGCGCTTCGGTCACCCCCTGCCCGGTCAGTTGGTAGAAGCGCCTTCGAGGGCGTCCTCGCCCATGCGCCTGGCTGGTCTCCTCCCAGCGGCTGGTCACCCAACCCCAGTCGTAGAGGCGGAACAGGATCTGAGCCACGGTGCCGCTCCCGAGGCTGGTCTGCCGGCAAATCTCGAGTGCGAACCAGTCATCGCGCTGGGGATCGGTGAGGAGGAGGTCGATGACCTGCAGCACGGGGACGGTGACCCGACGCGGTCCGTCACCGCGGCCTCTCCCTGACATGCAGCCAATATAGGCCTCTATTTGAGCTAGAGCAACGGCCGGCGAGCCTGGGCGAGAGTCAGCCGGTTACGTTCTGGACGACGGCGGTGATGAAGTAGAAGCCCAATGCCAGGTTTATGAAGTACGAGGCCTCCACCAGGCCAATGATCAGGAACATGACGACCTGGAGTTGAGCCCTGGATTGAGGCTGCCGAGCTATGCCGGCGATGGTCGCGTTGCCTACGAGGCCGTCGCCCATTCCCACGCCGACGGCACCGCCCGCGAGGGCCACACCGAAGGCGATCAGCGCGCCCTGCAGGACGAGCGCGTGGTTCATGGGTTGGCGACGGCTTTGAGCTGGCCGAACATGTGGGGAATATAGGTAGTTATTTGAGATAGGTCAAGAAGCCGTCTCTGGTTGTCGCTTCGGTCTTTGGTTACGCCTTCACGCTTGCCCCCGAAGCCGCGGACCTCTCGATGGCAGCGATGATCTCGTGGCGTCGGACGGCGTCGGCGAAGTCCGGCACGGTATGAGTCCCATTGCCGATGTCTGCGGCGAACGCGGCGTAGGCACGCCCCACATTGAAGGCAGGCGCTCCTGCCAGACTGGTGAGCGCGGGCCATTTCTCGGTCAGCGCCGCCGGGACAGCAAGCTCGGCGGGCTCCTTCCGCCCCTGTGCTCCCGCGACGGTCAACGGATAGATTTCGGGGTATGCGGCGTCAGCGGTGATCCGGAGCGTTCCCTCGGTCCCATTGATCTCCCACAGGAACCCGGTGCCGCCGGCCACTGCTTCACGGATGTGAAGGCTGGCGATAGCCCCGGACGTGAGGGTGCCGATCACCGCGATTTGGTCGGCTGCCGTTTTCGCGATCTGCTCCCCTGTCTCTTCGATGGTGATTAGTGGTCTGCGAAGATCCGATACGGCCGACAGATCGGTGAACTCGCCGAGTACGAAGTTGAGGAGGTCCAGGCTGTGACCGACGGCGATCGTGAGCACGTTGGCTCCGTTTGTCTTGTCGAGCATGTAGGCGTTGGGCGCGCCAACGACGTCGCCCGGGACCGACAGCCCCATCATGGTCGTTGACAGGATCTCGCCGACGTATCCGTCGCTGAGCAGCTCTTGGACGAACTCGATCGCCGGGGATTGGCGGGCTTGCAAGCCGACGGCCGTGCGCACCCCCTGCTCCGAGGCGAGCGCGGCCATCGCTCGCGCGTCGTCGAGGTCGCGGCCAAGTGGCCACTCGCAGTACACGGCCTTGCCAGCGGCAAGTGCGGCCGAGACGAGCTCTCGATGGTGCGGGACCTTGACCGTAACAGCGACCACGTCGATATCTGCTTGGGTCACCAGCTGCTCGTGGTCTGAGAACGCCGCGCTGACCTTGAATACTTCGCCTGCTGCGCGCGCCGATTCTGCGCTGTGCGCGCTGAGTGCCCGAACCTCGTAGTTCGGCAGCGCGCGCAGTGCCGGAATGTGCGCGGTGGCGGCCCAGCCGCGGGCGGGGCTGACCCCGATGATCCCGACCCCAAGCGTCGATTCAGGCATTGCTGGGCTGATGCCCCACCTCCGGCTCAGCGATCCATCCGGGTCAACCTCGAGTTGGTTGATCATCCCGCAATCTCCTTCTGCCACCGCTATACTTGCATACACAAATACTTTACCTTTGATGATTGCATATGCAAGTACTGCCGGTGCCGACCCCGCTGCTCACTTCGCTCGAATCGTTGCGAGGGAGATGCCGAGAAACCGCGGGTTGCAGGCATGGAGCGCACTGCTCAGGGCCCACGCCACGCTCTTGCGCCAGCTTGAGTCCGATCTCCAAAGCAAGACCGGTCTGGCCCTGGCCGACTACGACGTGCTGGCTCAGCTGGCAGGTGCTGGTGGCTCGCTGCGGATGACAGAGCTGGCGGACCGGGCCCTCATCTCACGCTCCGGCATGACCCGACGGGTCGCCCGGCTCGTTCACGAAGGCCTGGTCCGTCGCGCTCACGCCGATTCCGACGCGCGCGGTGTGGTTGTTCTGCTGACAGACTCGGGGTTGGGTCGTCTGGCCGTCGTAGCTCCGGTCCACCTGCGCGGAGTCTCCGATCTATTCGTCGCGAATTTGGACGACCAGGAGCTCGCGGTTCTCGAGAGCGCCCTGGCCAAGGTCACCATTGACTGCACGTTTGGCTAAGCCAAGGCCTGCTGTTTTCCGGAACTCCGCCGGTCTGGAGAAGGCTGTCTCTTCAGCAATGCCTGGACGAACGAACGCTTCCGCGGACGCTTCTGGATCAATGTCATTCAGGTGCACGCACGGATTGCCAGACCACTCCCGGCCACCCTTTCGCCTCGCCCACGCACCCCCCATCCAAAGCCCCCCGCCCTCGGGGGGTTAATGCGCTGTGGATCGTATTGGTGGGAGCTGGTGGCCGGCAAGCCTGGTCGTTAAGACCGCGCCGCAAAAGGGCGCGCGGTGGCGGCTCTAGCGCTGAGCGGCCGCCTCCTCCCAGGTGGGAAGGCTGGTCTCCGTCTGGAGAGTGGCGGTGAGCCGAACATCCGGACCGATCCGCACCACCTCGTCAAAGCGCAGACGGATGACGTCGCCGATGGTGGGTGCGCCAACTCCCTGGAGCGCTGCCAGGCCGCCACCACCGATCAGCGTCGGCG
>CATPBP010000145.1 GCA_955652675.1 Candidatus Dormiibacterota bacterium | reverse complement strand
GAGGTCGGCGGCGCTCGTCGCCGCCGACCTCCGGCCTCATCCCGTGGCGGGCACCCCACGCCTCCACCAGCGACCGGCTCCTGTGCGCTCCATCGAGCCAGCTCCGGACCACTACAACCCGGCCCCCCCCAAGCCGCAGGTGTCGACGCCTCAGCGTCTCTCGATCCCAGCGATCGGCGTCGACGCCGCCGTGGAGCCCGTCGCTGTCACCAGCGACCTCCAGATGGGGGTGCCGCACGACGCGGCTGACGTCGGCTGGTATGAGCTGGGCAGCACGCCTGGCCAGGCCGGCGACGCCGTCATCGACGGCCACCTGGACACGGCGTCTGGCGCGCCCGCGGTCTTCACGCGACTGGGCGGACTCAAACCGGGCGATCAGATCCACGTGATATTGGGCGGCTCTCAGGTGAGCGACTTCCGTGTCGACCGGACCTCGCACCTTCCATACCGGTGGTCGCCGCCAGGGCTATTCGCCACCGACGGCCCACCCCGGCTGACGCTGATCACCTGCACTGGAGCCTGGGACGCCAATCAGCACACCTACACAGAGCGGCTGGTGATCGAAGCAGTCCCGGCCAACAAATAGAACAAAACAGGACCACTCAGAAACAATGCCTCACGAGCGCGGTCTTCTGAATCGTCTGAGCGCGATCAGACAGCGTGGTGGCCTCGCCCCGCGTCCAACCTCGCCTGGAACACGGCCTCAGCCCGCGTCTCAATCCGCGGGTAGGAAGACCCAATGTGGAAGCATCCGATATCCAGTCTAGGGTGCGCTTCAGGACCGAACCAACTGTAAGCGAGGTTGCCGACAAGCTAGAGGAACTAGCCCTGCGACTTCGGTTCTCCACCGAACCAGCCACGCGGTTGGAGATTGCGAGGGTGCTCATTCACTTGGCTGGGCACAGTTACAGGCTGGCCGGAGTGTCGCTTGGCGAACCCTCCCACAACCGAGCGCCCAATGCCGGAAGCGCTGGAGGTCGACTATGACCCGTGTGCATCGGAACGCTCGGGGTGATCCGGAACGCCACCTCCTGGATCGCGTTATTGCCGTATCCCAAGCGATTCCACTCGACCTGGTCCCCCTGCGTGTTGCCGGCCTCGTCGATGGCCCGAGCGCGGACCCTTACCCGGCGTGACGGCGGGCCCAGGCGCGCGATCAGCTCCCAGCGCCGCCAACGGTAGCGATCTGGCCCGCCGAGCAACCGAGCAGGTTGCCAGCAGCCACTATCGACGCTCACCTCGACCCGCTTGATCAGCGCTTCACCGGACCAGGCGTAGCCGCGCAACGGGACCTCGCCAGGGGCGACCAACGCATCCGGCGCGGGCTCACTGATCAAGGCCCGCACCCGTTGGTAGCGCACCGGCTCCGACACCAAGCCGCCCTTTCGCTCCCATTGGTACACGTACTTCTCGGTCTGAAAGTGGCCGCTGAAGGGTCGGTCCGTCACCTCGATCTCGGTCAACCATTTCACGGACGCGACCGCATACCAGCCACCGACGATTAGGCGGAGCGGTCGGCCGTGCTGCCGTGGCAGTAGCTCGCCGTTCATCGCGTAGACCACGAGCGCCTCTGACTCCCGTGCCTCGGCCAGGGTCAGGCCGCGCTCGAAACCGTCCGCTCCCTTGAAGATCATTGCCTGGGCTGCCGAGTCCAGTCCGGCGCGATGGAGGACCGCAAGCAGCGGCACTCCCGCCCACTCGGCGGTGCTCACGGCGCCGAGGCCCCACTGCTCCCCGCCGACTCGCGGTTGCATCAGCGCGCGGCCGTTGCCGGCGCATTCGAGGGTGACCGTCCGCACCTCTGACGGCATTCGGAGAAGCTCCTGCAGCGGCAGGCTCAGCTGCCGGCGGACCAGCCCGCCGACGCGCAGGCGCCAGCGGGCCGGGTCTCTCGCCGGTGTTGGAAAGTGATTTCGGATGTAAAAATGCGCGGTCGGCATCGCCATACCGCCCACCAGTTCGGCGAGCGGCGTCTCACGATTCACTACCGCTCCCATTGCATCAGACCGCCGCGGCGACCGTGTAGCTGGAGGCGCGGAAGTCCTCGCACAGGTCGCGGCAGGCTTTCAGCTTCTCTATGAAACCAGGAAGGGAACGCCAGTTGCTCATGGCTTCGGCACTGTCCCAGTTGGCGAAGGAGATGAAATGCCGGGGATCTTCCGCGTCCCGGATCAGACGAGCCGAGCGGAGCCCGGGAGCGGAGCCTCGGGTCCACTCCAGGAACTCCGCCCAACGCCCGACGAACTCCTCCTCCCGGCCCGCATTCACACACCAGTTGCCCGACGCGAATGCCTCGCTCATGCCGTCGTCCCCAGCTCGATCGGCGCGCCGACCAAGGAGCCCCATTCGGTCCAGGAACCGTCGTAGTTGCGCACCCGCGGGTAGGCCAGCAGCTCGTGCAGGACGAACCAGGTGTGCGCGCTGCGCTCACCGATCCGGCAGTAGGCGACGACCTCGCGGTCGGGCGTGACACCGTGGCCTTCGTAGAGGGCGCGCAGTTCCGGGAGCGGAAGGAACGCGCCGGTCTCGGGATTGATGGCTTTCGCCCACGGGATGTTCCGCGCCGCTGGTATGTGACCGGGCCGCTGGGCCTGCTCCTGCGGCAGGTGCTCCGGCGCCAGCAGCTCTCCCCGGTATTCCTCGGGCGAGCGGACGTCGACAAGCGCGTAGTCGGAGTGGCCGACCACCTTCTCTTCGACGAACCTGCGCATCGCCCGGATTCCCTCGGCCGGACCGCTTGTCCGGTACCCCGACTTCGATTTGACCGTAGAAGGCTCCCTGGTCAGGCGGCGCTTCTCGAGCTCCCACTTCTTGCGCCCGCCGTCCATCAGGCGCACCGGCCCGTGGCCGTAGTAGCGGAAGTACCAGTAAGCGTAGGCGGCGAACCAGTTGTTATTGCCGCCGTAGAGAACCACCAGCGTGTCGTTGTGGATCCCGAGCCGGTCCATCAGGGCCGCAAACGCCGAGGGTCCGATGAAGTCGCGCCGGACCGGATCCTGGAGATCGTTCTTCCAGTGGATCCCCAGCGCGCCGGGCAGGTGGCCCCGCCCGTACGCCTCGGTGTCCTCGTCCACGTCCAGGAGTACCGTGTCCGGTCTGCTGAGGTTGGCCTCCCCCCATTCGGTTTCGACCAGAACCTGCCTGTTCGTCGAGACAGCCATCGCGATTCATACCTCCTTTTCGACTTCCGTCCGCCGCCTTGCCAGCGGCTTCTGACGCGAGTTTGCGAAGGCGTTGTTCCCGGAGCGTTCCTCAGTCCAACGTTCCGCGCTATCGTCCCTATAGCCATGCGCGGAACCTGCGCCGTGCAGCTCCTGAGCGCCTTCCAGGTCGAGGTGGACGGCCGGCCCATCCCGGCCTCGGCGTGGCGCCATCGGCGAGGCGCCGAGCTGGTCAAGCTCCTCGCGCTCGCGCCCGCGCACAGCCTCCACCGAGAGGAGCTGATGGAAAGGCTGTGGCCGGAGCTGGCTGCCGACGCAGCGGCCGCCAACCTGCGCAAAGCGGTGCACTACGCGCGCCAAGCGCTGGGCGGCAGGGAGGCGATCGCTGCCGACGGCGAGATGCTGATGCTGTGGCCGGCCGGCGAGCTGCGCGTCGACGCGGAGATCGTTGAGGCCGAGTCCCGGAAGGCGCTGGCGACCGCGACCGGCCTCGAGGCGGCCGCGGACCTCTTCACCGGCGACCTGCTCCCCGCCGACCGCTACGCGGGGTGGACGGAACCGCACCGCGAGCGCCTCCGCAGGCGCCGGCTCCAGGTGTTGCGAGCGGCAGCTCGCTGGGAGCAGGTCCTGGACCTCGAGGGTACGGACGAGGAGGCTTGTCGGGAGCTGATGCGCCGCCACCTCGAACTCCGCGACCGGCGAGCGGCGATCCGAGAGTTCCAGCGGCTGCGGGAGATCCTCCGCGTGGACCTCGGTGTCGCCCCGGAGCCGGCCACGGTAGCGCTTTTCGAGGAGGCGATCGCCGTTGAGACGGCCGAGCCGCCGAGATCAGCCGAGAGGGCGCAGGCGCTGCTGGCCCGGGGGCTGATGCACTGGAGTTGGCGAGAGCTCGACCCGGCCGAAAAGTTGGCCCAGGGCGCACGTGACCTGGCCATGGAGGGGCACCTCGGCCGCGAGCTCGGTGAGGCCAGCTCCCTCCTGGGGATGGTCGCCTTCGCTCGCGGTCGCTGGCCGGAACACTTCCGACAGGAGTTCACCGAGGCCCTCCGGCTTAGCACCGAGCGTGCGCCGTTCGTCCTCGACGCGCACCTCTGCCTCGTCCAGGGCTTCCTGACCACCGCGGACAGCAAGACGGTCACCGGTCTCGCGCGCGAGCTGCTGGACGCGGCGGTCGACGCCGGCTCGGTTCCCGGAGAGGCGGCGATGAGCCTGCTCATGGGCGAATCGCAGTTGTTCGCCGGCAACCTCGACGAAGCTCGAGAGTGGCTG
>CATPBP010000144.1 GCA_955652675.1 Candidatus Dormiibacterota bacterium | reverse complement strand
GGCCAATGCGGCCCTTCATCGAATCGTGATGACCCGACTGCGTTGGCACGGGCCGACCAAGGCCTACATGCAAAGACGTCTGGCCCAGGGCAAGTCCAAACCTGAAGCCATCCGCTGCGTGAAGCGCTACGTCGCTCGCGAGGTGTTCGGAGTTCTGGCACCGGCTCCCAACCGGGCATGACATCCATAGGAGGATCCACTACCCGCGACACAACTGGACCGGCCAGGGCAAGACCAAGCCAGAGATCATCCGATGCCTCAAGCGCCACACATTGTTAAATCGGAGCATGGTGGGCTTCACGACCGCCGAGATCGCAGCGCCTTCGTCGCGCCGGAGGCGACCATTGGGCAGCGGTTGGTTCGCGCCAAGCGGAAGGTCGCCGCCGCCGGCATGACCTCGACGGCTCTCCGTCGACTTGGATGGCGACCATCTGTTCCACGCCCCACGCGGCGCGAGCGCGCGCGCTTGACCTCACCCAGAACATCGCCGAACGAGCGCTGCCCGAGCGACGCCTCTTAAGCTCAGGAGACACCACGATGCCAAGGCCCGAGGAAGGAATCCAATCGCAGCTGCGCAACATCGAGAGCAGTTACGGCCGGTCGATCGACCAGCTTGTGGCCGATGTGGCGGGCAGCGGTCTCACCAAGCACTCCGAGGTGGTGGCCATGCTGAAGCAGCGCTACGGCATGTCGCACGGGTCGGCCCACCGCGTCTCGCTGGTGGCGCGCGACCGGCTCACCGGGCCTCAGAGTGACGTGTCCGTGGCTCCGCCCGCGTTTCTGCGGGCCACGTACGAGGAGCTGATGCAGACGATCACCGCGCTCGGCGACGACGTCGAGCAGGCACCCAAGAAGGGCTATCTGAGTTTTCGGCGACGCAAGCAGTTCGCGATGTTGCAGCCTGGCGCCAAGTGGGTGAACCTGGGCCTGATCCTGCCCGGCGCGGAGCCAGGCGGCCGGTTGGAGGCGGCGCTCAAGTGGAATGCGCTCTTCACGCACCGGGTGCGCGTCGCCTCCGCTGCCGAGATCGACGACAAGATCCGGGTTTGGTTGCGCGACGCGTATCTCGCGGCGGGGTAGGTGATGGCACCGGCCGTTCGGACTGCTGGAACTCTGGAGCAGGTGGTGAAGTAGGCCCAGGTCTCGGTGGGGATGTTGTCCTTGATCGAGACGGGGAAGCGGCATCCCTCTCTGCGCTTGCTTGGGCAGCTCGGGGCTGACGCGCGGAACCCATTGCCAGCCCTCCGCAAGAGGGCGGAAGCTTGTCCAGAGCTGCAGTAACGCTCGCGTCAAATCAACCGCACAAAATGCCCGCGCTGGTATGCAGCGTGCGATCGCGGTCCTAAGGATCTTCTGCGGTCTCGTCTTCCTGAGCAATGGGCTGGCCAAGTTCGTGCCGGGCATCGCCCACCTGCCTGGCGGCTACTTCCTGATCGACAGCCAGGGCGCCAAGAGCATCATCCAGCACAACGCAAGCCACCACCCAGTCCGGCTGTACCACGACCTGGTCTTCAACCTCTTCCTACCAGCAGGACTGTGCTTTTCTCCGCGACGAGCTATCGATGCTCCCGAACCGCTCACCCGCCGTTTTCGACGGGCCGGCGCAGTCGTTGCCAGGCACCAATGCCTCCGTCGAGTACCGCGAGGTCCTTCCGGCCTGCTCGCTCCAGGAGGCTGGCGCCCATCATCGCCCGCTCGCCGTGGCCGCAGTACGTCATAACCGGTCCGGCTGGCAGAGCTCCCGCGACCTGCTCTAGCGCTCCCAGCTCGATGTGCAGCGCTCCCGGCAAGCGAGAAACCGCGTATTCGTCGCGCTGTCGATTATCCAGAGCGAGGCCGGGAACCATCTGGCTGGCCTTCACGAGACTGATCGTGGTGGTCGGCAGGCCTGCGCTCTGCCAGACAGCGATGCCGCCGGCCAGTTCGCCTGCGAGGTCCTCGTATCCAACCTTCAGACACTGCCTGACCAGCTCAGCCCGATCCTGGTCTGGATTGAGCACGAACACGAGGCGTTTTGCTTCCGAAACGACCCAGCCCAGCCATGAGGCAAAAGCCTCGCGCAAGTTGTTGGACAGCGCTCCTGGGATTTGCCCGGCAGCGAAATCTCGGTAGGGACGCGCGTCAACCACCTCAGCTCCCTGGCTGGCAAGTCGCCGGACCTCCTCCACCGAGAGGAGGGGAAGGTTTGGCCAGCGATCTCCATAGACCTGAGGTCCCCGCCGGTTGATCTCTCGAAGCCGGAGAAAGTAGTCGGGATAGCTCCCCAGACTGCCGAGAAAGGACCGCACGAATTCGTCTTCGTCCGCGACCGTGAAGATCGGGTTCGCCGCCTTCTCGCGACCGATCGTGGTCCAGGGTTGGCCGACGCTCGCGGCCGAACAGAAAGAGCCCGCGCCGTGGGTTGGGTACACAGGGAGGTCGTCGGGAAGGCTGAAAAGTCGTTCCCGAACTCCTCGGTAGAGCTCCCGAGTCAGAGAGTCGGTCTCGGCAGACGAGATCAGGTCCGTTCGCGCAGCGGATCCGGGCATCAAGGCACCGCCACTGAAGAGCCCCAAAGGCGTCTTCCCGTCGAGCAGCAGATACGACAGGTGCTCGGGGGTATGGCCCGGAGTCGCCAGTGCTCGCAGCGTCAAACCGCCGAGGTCGACTTCTTCGCGGTCCTCGAGCTCACGATGAGGGTGCTCCAACCTACCGGCCGCAGGCGCCAACACGCGGGCTCCCAGGAAGGCCAGCTCGCGGCTGCCCGAGATGAAGTCGGCATGGAGGTGGGTCTCCGCGCTGAATGCCAGAGTCAAGCCGCGCTGCTCCGCGACCTCCAGATAGGGTCGCGGATCACGGCTTGGGTCGAGAAGAAGGGCCCGGTGATCCCCGAGCTCGATCAGGTAAGAGTGATTGCCGAGGCCCTCATCGGGGATCGGGATGATCTCGGGCATGACTCTCTTCCTCCAGGGATCAAGCGGGCGTCGAAAGGGCTGGTTCCGGGATGGCTCGTTGGCGTGTCTCGTACATGCGGACGGCCACCAGCAGTCCGGATAGGGCGGTGATGGCGCCGACAACCCAGATCGCCGCGGTGAGTCCGAATAGGTCAGCAACCACGCCTGAGAGCAGCGCGCCAATCGCGAAGCCCAGGTCTCGCCAGAAGCGGTAGACGCCGACCGCGGAAGCGCGCCAGCCGGGATGGGCGACGTCGCCGATGGCGGCCAGTAGCGTCGGGTAGACCATCGCCGTGCCGACGCCGAGCAGGGCGGCCTCCAGCGCCCAGCCAGCGAAGGAGCGGGTGAGTGCAATCAGGCCCAGGACGAGTGCCTGAAGGATCATGCCGCTCGCGATCAGCCATTTGCGGCCGATGCGGTCGGAGAGCGCCCCGGTGACCAGCTGGCCGAGTCCCCAGACCGCTGGGTATATGGCTGCCAGGATTCCGATGGCCGCCACATGGAGCCCGTTGGCGGCGAAGAATATGGGCAGCAGGCCCCAGGCCAGCCCGTCGTTGAGGTTGTTGGCGAGTCCCGCCTGGCTGCACGAGGAGAGCGCCGGCTCACGGAGGGTGGTGAGAGCGAACACCTGCCCCGTAGAGAGCGTCTGCTCAGCCCGTCCTAGATGAGTGGCCGCCTCCTGGCGGACATGGGCGGCCGTCTCCCGCACAAACAGCGCTGACAGACCCAGGCCAAGTCCGGCGTAGGCGACACCCAGGAAGAACGGCTGCGGCCGCAGTCCCCAACGGGCTGCGATGAAGCCGGTGGCAAGGGCGGTGATGGCGACGGCGCTATAGCCGGCGGCCTCGTTGAGCCCCATGGCCAGGCCGCGGCGGGCGGGGCCGGCCAGGTCGATCTTCATGTTCACGGTTGTCGACCAGCTCAGGCCCTGGTTCACCCCGAGCAGGACGTTGGCCAAGATGACCCATCCCCAGCTGGGCGCCCAGATCAGCAACAGGGGCACCGGCAGGCCGAAGAGCCAGCCGGCTACCAGCAATGGCTTACGGCCGACTCGGTCGGAGAGCGTCCCCGCCAACAGGTTGGCCACTGGTTTGGTCAGCCCGAAGGCGACTATGAAGGTGAGCGATGCCGTGACCGCAGCGAGTCCGAAGCCCTGCTGGGCGAGCAGCGGCAGCACCGTCCGCTCCTGGCCGATCATCCCGCCCACCAGGGCGTTGACCCCGACCAGGAGCGAGAACTGAGCCAGGTTGGCTCGTATCCCCAGTCGCACACCGCCTGGCGGGTCCCTCCTACTCAAACGATCGCTTGACAATTTGAGAATAGATCAGATAATAACGCCTGAGCCATGTGCTGGCAAACGCAGAGCGAATCCACCGGCCGGCTTCCCGGGACTGGGTCGGGGTGGCCTCCCCACCTGAGCTAGAAGGGAACTGAGGAGGGTGCCATGGTTGATGCAGAACCGCTCAACACGGGGAAAATGAGGGAGCTAGACCCCTACGCCTTCTTCGCCTTTCTTGGGAAGCGGGTCGTGCATCCGGGCGGCCGGCGGGCAAGTGAGGAGCTCTTCGAGCTGGGCAGGTTTGAGCCAGGTCTCAAGGTGCTCGACATCGGCTGCGGGGTGGCCACCACGGCGATCGAGCTCCAAGGTCGCTTCCTGGCCGAGGTGACTGCGGCGGATGTATCGCCGGTGATGCTGAGCTTGGCTGCTCGGAACCTCGACCGAGCCGGTGCAGCCGGCCGGGTGAGGCTTCAGCAGGCGGACATAGTCGATTTACCATTTGCCGACGCCAGCTTCGACCGGGTGGTCGCGGAGGCGGTGACCATGTTCGTGGATCGGCGCCAGGCCGCGTCAGAGCTGGCACGAGTGTGCAGGCCGGGCGGACTGGTGCTGGCAACCGAGTTCATGTGGCGGCGGCCGCCCACGCCTGCGGCCAGAGAGGCCTTCCTCGGCCAAGTCTGCCCCGGCATGCAGTTCGACACGCTCGAGGAGTGGAAGGAGATCTACCGCTCAGCCGGCCTCACGGATCTGCAGATCAGGACCGGGCCCTTCGAGATGATGACGCCC
Source organism: Candidatus Dormiibacterota bacterium (assembly GCA_955652675.1). Classification (GTDB taxonomy): domain Bacteria; phylum Chloroflexota; class Dormibacteria; order Dormibacterales; family Dormibacteraceae; genus Nephthysia. The sequence continues at coordinate 8,558 of CATPBP010000144.1, read as the reverse complement.
CGAGCATTTCTCGAGGACGAAGGACTCGCGAACTCCCTGCGAGTGGTCTCGACCGCGCTTTCACGGCCGGCTTACTTCCGCCGCATGGCCTGGCTGATGCCGCGCATCGCCCGCGCGGTGCCCTTTCTCGGTTACGTCGTGGTGGCGGCCACCAAGCCCTCTGCCACGGGATCGAGGAAGGAGGGGTCAGATGGCTGAGATCCTGGAGCTGGTCGACCTGGAGGAGCTGCGCAAAGAGGTTCGCGAGAAGTACCGGGAAGTCGCCGAGGACCCGACTGCTGCCTACCACTTCCACACGGGTCGCCTGCACGCCCTGCGCCTTGGCTACCCGCTCACTCCGCTCGACCGCCTGCCTGAAAGGGCGTGCGAGGCCTTCGCCGGCGTGGGCAACCCCTTCTACTGGGGCGGTCCCAGGCCTGGCGAGCGCGTCGTGGACCTCGGTTCCGGCGCTGGCATGGACTCCTTTCTGGCCGGCCTTTGGGTGGGACCTGAGGGGAGAGTCATCGGCTTTGACATGACGCCGGAGATGATCGCCCGCAGCCGGGAGCTGGGGGAAAAGCTCGGGCTCGAGAACGTGGAGTTCCGCGAGGGATTCATCGAGAAGCTGCCGATCGAGGATGGATGGGCTGACCTGGTCATCTCGAACGGGGTGATCAACCTCTGCCCCGACAAGCTGGGGGTGTACCGCGAGATCCGCAGGATCCTCAGGCCCGGCGGCCGCATGACCCTCGCGGACATCTGCGTGGAGAAACCGGTCCCCGAGTCCGCGCTCAAGGACATAGACCTCTGGACCGGTTGAATCGCGGGAGCCCTGCCGTGCGCAGGGTGGGAGACCGTGATCTCGGGTGCCGGCCTGGTCGACATCGAGCTGGCGAACCCGGTGGATACCTTCGCCGGAGCAAGCGGCGAGAAGAAGGCTCGCCAGTTCGGCACCTATGGCTACTCGATCCGAGCCCGGCGGCCAGCCTGACACCTGGCTCAAAGGGCGCCTGCGGCGAGGCTCGGCCAGCGAGCGGTCCCCACTACTCAAGCGATAATTTGAGAAGCGATGGCTGACCACAAGGTCAAGGCTGAGCTCTTCGACCAGTTCGCCAGGATCGGACAGGCGCTCTCCAGCGGGCGCCGGATCGAGATCCTGGACGTGCTTGCTAATGGCGAGCGCAGTGTGGAGGGGGTGGCAGAGCAGGTCGGCCTCTCGCTTGCCAACGCCAGCCGGCACCTGCAGCTGCTTCGAGAGGCGGGGCTGGTGAGCAGCCGGCGGGAGGGCACCTTCATCCGCTACCGGCTGGCGGCGCCGGAGGTGTACGAGTTCTGGACGGCGCTGCGCTCACTGGCCAACAAGCGTCTGGCCGAGGTCGAACGGTTGGTCGAGGCCTACATCGGCTCTCTCGATGGCCTCGAGGCGGTGACCCGCGAAGAGCTCTACGGTCGATTGTCCTCAGGTGACGACTTGTTCGTGATCGACGTCCGGCCGGGCGAGGAGTTCGCGGCCGGGCACCTTCCTAGCGCTGTCTCGATCCCGCTCGAAGAGCTCAAGAAGCGGCTGGACCAGGTGCCTAAAGACCGCGAGGTGGTGGCTTACTGCCGGGGTCCTTACTGCGCCTTCGCTCCCGAAGCCGTTGCACATCTCCGGGCCCAGGGCTATCGCGCCCGGCAGCTGGAGGACGGGCTCCCCGAGTGGGCAGCCGCCGGCTTGCCTGTGGAGGCCGGTGGTGGCGTTCGGACTGGCCGCGGTGGTCGCCCGAAGCGGCCGGCGGCCAAGGTCCCTGCTGATCAGAGCCGCCCACCAAACAACCCCTAACAGTAGTCGGCGGTTGGCAGAATGCAAGTACTTAAGGGTCAATAGTGGATGCGGAGACGAGACACCGCCCATCTGGTTTCCCTCCAGCTCAATCGCTCAGTACCATGGAGTGCACAGGCGCTGAGGCGCCTATAGCGTCGACGGCTTCTACAGTCACCATAGGGGTCTATTGGTCGGGATCCACACAGACTATTTGTCATGGGTGCGTTCCATTCCACACTAAGGCCCGATTTGGTGTCTGCGTTGTGAAGGCGTCTAGCCCCAGATGCGAAGGCGCGTAGCGCTGGTCGGCTTATCTGGGCGGCACCAACGGATGTAATCGCGGTTGCTGTCCGGTCCTCAGTTTTACTGTCTGTCAAACCACTCTGTGCCCCTCACTTCCACTAACACTGTTAGTGGAAGTAGCAGTCCGTTCGAGGAGCTTTACAAGCAGTAAAGAACGGAGACGGGCAGACAGGGCTTCCCAAACCGCTGCGCCATCGTGGTCGGCGCTGGCTGCGCACAAACTGAGTAGCCCAGACTCCGGGACGGCATCGCCATCAAGAGTGTGCGCTCTCTGAGAGCGGCAAACACAGCCTCCGGCGGCTACGGCCTGAAGTGTCTTACTCGTCTACGCCTTGCCGTGGCCGATGACATTCGACGACCGGGGAGGTCGCCGATGGGCCCACCTCCTTTCGTCGGAGTGGAGCGAGAAGTACATTCGACCTCATCCATGCCGCCACCACCCAGGCACCAGGGTTGCCGCCTTCGGGCATCCAGCGAGTTGGGAGACTCGACCCGGGGAGCGAGGCGTTATCGAAGAAAAGGGCCAGTCGGAACGGCTCTCCCGGTGATAGGCTGACCGCCTCAACGTCGTAGCGCCGCAGAAGGACCTTCGTGCGAGGTCCGGGCGCCCATCCCTGCAAGAAGCCGGAGGTAGACAATGGCGACTCCTGTCACGGTAAGCAAGTTCGAGACCAAGTCCCACGACTCGCCCGACGAGACACGGTCGCCCTCCAAGACCAGGGTCGAGGTGGTCAGGCTGGAGCGCTACACGATCGGTCGGTTCAATTTCGAGCCAGGGTGGCGCTGGTCGGAGTGCATTAAGCCCGTCGTCGGCACCGACTCATGTCAGAACTCCCACGTCGGCTATGCGGTCTCCGGGCAGATCGCCGTGCGGCTCGAGGACGGCACCCAGAAAACGATCAGGGCGGGGGAGTCGTACACAATTCCGCCGGGCCATGATGCATGGGTCGAAGGGACGGATCCCTTCGTAGGCATCGAAGTCATGAGCGCCGAGCAATACGCGAAGCCAACCGGGTAGCTCGCGACTCCTACCTAACCCTCTGAGGACGAGCGACTGGCGGTGAACATGTTGCCGGTCGCGAACCCCGCTAGGTCGCCGAACATCGGTCGGATGCCGACCGCGGGGTGCTTGGGTACCAGCCCTTGGATGGCAGCCTTGGCGTCTGCATTGGGCTTGGGCACGCCACCGCCGGGCGGGAGCGGCGATGTGTGCGAGCGCGGCCAGGTGAGCGCCGGCCGCACAGGGCCTCCTGTGCTCGGCGGCCGACCCTGAGCGCGATCCGCGTGTTACCGCCGCCGCCGATGCCCGTTGGAGTGACCAACCGGCTCCTTGTGAGGAATCGTTGATGCGAGCAAGCTCGTCGGCTGTCCCGATGAAGCTCGGCGTCTCTACCGGCAAGGCGCCGTGGCCGCGGCCTCCGGCCGGCATCACCAACGTCGTGAATCTACGTCCGGGCCCCAACCCCTTCAAGCGACGGAAACGCGCGCCGTACGCATGTGTATAGATGCGGGCCGCGGCGCCGGGGCGTACGATCCGGCTGGGTGGCGGTTTGGTCACCACGGATGACTGAATGGAGGGTTCTTGGATGAGGGTCGAAGCCGGTGCCCTGGCCCGTGTGGCCGCACAGCAGCACGGACCCGCTGTCGCCCTCACCGGGGCGGGTGGGTCTCAGACGTTCAATGAGCTATTCAGGTCAGCCAACCGGTCCGCGTCGGGGCTGCTCTCGCTCGGTTTGGAGCGCGGCGACCGCGTCGGCGTCCTTGCCCTGAACACCGCAGAGGTGGTCCAGGCGTGGCTGGGGATGGAGGCGCACAACCTAGTACGCATCGTCCTGCACAGCCACTTCGACATGGCGATCCACGTCGGCACGCTGAATGACCTGGGAGCGACGTGCCTGGTCTTCGACGCCAGCTTCGCTGACGCGGTCGATCGACACCGCGACGGGCTGCGAACCGTCCGTGACTTCGTCGCGATCGGTCCCAACCCGCCAGGCTGGGCAATTCCTTTCAGCGAGGTCGCCGCGTCAGGGACCGACGAGCACCCGTACCTCGATGTCGACGAGGACACTCCCTGCTTCATCCAGATGACCACGGGCACGACCGGTAAGCCGAAGCCCTGGATCAAAACCTACCGCTCCTGGTCGGCGGTCATCAACCACAACCTCCACCACCTCGACACTTTCGGCGCCGGCATCCCACCCGTCGAGACCGACGACGTGAACCTGCACTTCCACCCCATCCAGTGGGCGAGCGGCTTCCAGACCCTCTACCCATACCTGGTGCGCGGAGCGAGGACGGTCCTTGTCGATGACTCGAGGTTCGTGCCCGGCGAACTGCTAGACGTGATCACGCGCGAGGGCGTCACCGGCGTCCTGGTGCCGGGCCCGATGATGACCCAGCTGCTGGACGAGATCGAAAGCCGGGGCAAGTTGGAGCACAGGCTGCGCCGGATCGTCGTCTTCTTCGGCACGCCTGAGATGCTGGAGCGGACGACGCGGCTGCTCGGGCCGGTCTGGTGCCACGGCTTCGGGTCGACCGAGCAGGGGGCGGTGACCAACCGGCTGCTTCCGGGCGAGCTGGAGGGCCACCAGGAGCGGCTGGCGAGCGTCGGCCGCAGCGGCAGCCCCTTCCTAGAGGTGGCCATCATGAACGCCGACGGTCGGCGCGTGGAGACCGGCGAGGTGGGCGAAATCGTGGTCCGAAGCGCGATGTCGATCGGGTCCTACTGGGGGCTCGAGGAGCGAACGAGACAGGCATTCTTCCCGGGCGACTGGTTCCGGCCAGGCGACATCGGCTACATGGACGAGGACGGCTTCCTCTACTACGCCGACCGTGCCGTCGACCGTATAACCACGCGCGCTGGAGTGGTCTATCCACACCTGGTCGAGGCCGCGATACTGCGCCATGAGCTGGTCGCGAACTGCGGCGTTGTCGGCATGGGAAGCGAAGAGAGCCAGGAGATCGTCGCCGCAGTCGTCCTGAAGACCGGAGCCTCCATGTCGGAGGCGGTGAGAGACGAGATCGCCGCCCGCGCCGAAGGACTGAAGGAGCACGAGCGGCCCTCGCGGATCGTCTTTGTGGCCGAGCTCCCCACGGTCCTCGGTGGGGCAAAGGTGCAGCGGCAGGCACTTAAGGGCCGGCTGGAGGCCCAGCCGGCCGGCGCGTGAGGCCGAGGGTCGGGACTGGGAGGCACGACTCGAGTGCCGGCGCGGCGTCGCGCGCGGCGCTCGAGAAGGCAGGGCGGCGACGGCTCGTCGAAGACACGGCGGGCGGCTACAGGACGGGACTGGACCTGCTCGAGTCGGTGAGCGGATTGGCCGGCGCAATCCAGCGCGCCGGGCCGGCCCCCCGTGTCGGTCTCTGGTATTGGAACTCGATTGCCGCACTGGAGGCACACCTCGCCGTCGAGTCGGCTGGTCGGACCCGCGTGCCGGTGGACCCGGGTGCGCCGGCCAGCGAAGTGCGCGCGGTGTTCGACGCCGCGGGAGTGGAGCTGGTCCTCTCCGATCGGCGCCACGCGGAGGAGCTGGGGGGCGAGGTACTCGTCCACGACGCTCGGGGCACATCCGACAACACCGGCCCCTTTCGGCCGGTGCCCTACGATCCCGACCGTGTCCACCTGCTGTATCCGAGGATGGCCGCCGGTGGCAACCTCTTCGCGGTCCCGGTCTCCTTCGCCAACTGGGATGCGACCATGCAGGTGAACGAGAACCTGTACCGCTCAGGCGCATACGGGCCAGGCTTCGGCCCCGGCGAGCGCTTCCTCACCCTCCAGCAGATGCTGCACGGGACCGGGTTCCTGGGCACCTTCCCCTTCCTGCTCATGGGGCTGCCGCAGGTGGTGGTCGAGCAGTTCACCGCCGCGGCCGCGCTGGACGCGGTCCGGCGCTTCGAGCCGACGGCCACCTTCATGGTGCCCGGTATGGTCACGCGCCTGGCCGGCGAGGTGGCCGCGAGGGGTGAGGATAAGGGCCTCTCACTGCGGCGCCTGCTCTACGGGGGTGCGCCGTTTTCCCCGGACGAGATGAGGGCCGCCATGGGTGTCCTGGGGCAAGTGCTCCTACAGGTCTACGGAAGGATCGAAGGTGGCTGGCCGCTGGCAGTGTTGGGGCAGGAGGGGCACCGCCGAATCGATGCGGGAGACCAGGCGCTCGGGCATTCATTCGGGAGGCCCATCGACGCAGCCGAGGTCCGACTCCGTCGCATCGAGGGCGAAGGATCGGATGTAGGCGAGCTGTGCGTCCGGTCGGCGATGACGGTCAGGGAGTACTCGGACCCGGACGGGTGGTGCGCCCTGGGCGACGTGGTTGCTCGGGACGAGCACGGCTACCTTCGCTTCCTGCGGCGTCTGGACGGCATGATCAACACCGGCTCGTATCACGTCTACCCACGGGAGGTGGAGGACGCGATCAGAACCTTGCCAGCAGTGCGCGACGTTGCCGTGGTGGGTGAGCCGGATCCAAAGTGGGGTCAACGGGTCGTTGCCTATGTAGTGGCGGACACGGAGGCTCGCGCGTCGATCGAGAGTCAGTTGGCAGCCGCGCTGCCCGAGCGTCTGGCCCGCTACAAGCATCCGAAGGAGATCCACCTCGTCGACTCACTTTCCGACCTCAGGGCTATGGGCCGCCAGTGAGCGTCGGTCCCCGTCCCGCCGAGAGCCGGGGCTCACTCATGTAATTACCCGGCTAGCGGCGCCTGTGTGAAGAGCAAGAGCGAGGGAAGGTCCGGCCGGACTGAGCGCTGGTTGATGGTTGCAGCCTGGGACGATAGTCGAGAGTGCAGAAGCGTAGGCCGGCAGTGAGAGAACTGATAGTCGAGTTCGACGACCCCGGGGACTGGAGGCTCCCTGTTGTGAACGACCTCCGGAACAGCCTACGCGGCTTAGTGTCCGGTCAACTTGAGGAGGAGGGCGGTCGCTTCCCAGAAGAGATACAGGGGTGCAAACACGATGAGCGGGGTCAGAGGGTCGGCGCCCGGGGTCATGAGGTTGGCGAGAACGCCCAGCCCGATGATCCAGTAGAAGCGATTGGAATAGAGCCAGCGGGAACTGATGATGCGCAATACCCCCAGAGTCCAGAGCACGACAGGCAGCTTGAAAACCACACCGAAGGCGATCACCAGGGCCAGTACGAAGCCCAGCAGCTCATCCCCCGCGGGTAGGAAGTGAAGGTCCGGGGGTGCGAAGCCGAGCAGCACATGCATGATCAGGGGCAGGGTGAAGAGGGCGAAGGCGGCGCCCGTCAGGAAGAAGAAGGTGGTGGCCACAGTTAGGGGCAGGACCAGGCGCTTCTCGTGGTCACGGAGGCCGGGGCTGACGAAGGACCAGAGCTGCCAGAACACGACGGGTGCGGCCAGCACGATTCCAACGTAAAGCGCGATCTTGAAGCCGAGCAAGAAGCCACCGGTCGGCGCTAGGAAGACCAGGCCGGTCTTCTGAAGGCCCGCTCGATGAATCAGAAACTCGAGAATGCGCTGCCAGAAGATGAAGCTCACGATGGTGGTCACCGCCCAGGCAGCGACCGATACGATGAGGACGCGCCGGAGCTCCTCGAGGTGTGCGATGACAGACATGCGTGCGCCATCAGGCCGCGACGGTGATTTGTGCAATCGCGTGCTCGGGAGGGCCACTGCGACTCTGCTAGCTCCGGGCCTCGGGGGGCCCCGTCTTCACCGGCTCGGTTGAAGGAGGACTAGCCGGGCTCGCCTTATCGTCGGCCGATGACTTCGCGTCGTCGAGGACTCTGTCGGATTCCTTCCGGAACTCCCGGATGCCTCGACCGACGGCTGATCCGATGTCGGGCAGCTTGCCCGGACCGAAGGTGATCAGCACGATGATCAGGAGAACGAGAAGGAAACCGGGATGGATTCCAAAGGGCATATTTCCACCTCACAGGGAATGGGGCCGGGCTCAAGAGACCAGCCATGATTCAAGGAACGTTTCGACCTGCACTCACGTCATCTGTCGGAAGAGAGGCATGAGACTCTCAGTCCACAGCTGACTTGGTACAGGCATCCATAGAGGGCTACCTGCTGACCCCGACAGGCGGATCACTTGCCCAGAGGTGGTCCGCCGCGAATCTCTGCCATCCGGCTGGTCTGATTGAAGAAGTGATCCGGGCTGGTCCACAGAGAGTAGCCCTACTCGTAGGACCTACACGGAATCCCAACCATTAACTGAACCAAGGAGGTTCATCGTGAGCGATGAGCTCTTTGGAAGTAAGCCGGTTATCGAGTTCTCCGACTCGGGTGATCGACGAAGCTTCCTCAAGTACGCGGCGCTGATCGGCGTCGGCGGTGCCCTGGTGGCGGAGGCCAGCCCGGCCCTCGCGGCCAGCCCCAGCCCCTCGCCGTCAGCCAGTCCCTCCGGGGCAGCGGCCCCTCAATTTGGACAAGGCGACGTGGGTGTCCTCAACTACGCCCTGACCTTGGAATATCTGGAAGCCACCTTCTACGCCATGGGTGTCCAGGGCGG
>CATPBP010000143.1 GCA_955652675.1 Candidatus Dormiibacterota bacterium | reverse complement strand
TGACTGTAGTGTGAGCCGGCTGGCGGCCTTCATTGTCCGTACAGCGTCCGCATGGCTGAGGCAGGATTGATGGCCTAGGCGGTTTCACAACCGCCACGACCGGCGGCCCGATGGCTGCCAGGAATGTACTTGGCGCCATCGAGCCGTCAACCACATATGAGCCTCAGGGAGACCTGCCTTGCTGTTCCGCCTGAACTCCGCAACCTCTCTATGGGGCAAAGTCCTAAACCGGCACGATGACGCGCTGCACACGGGACTCGGGCAGTGAGCGTTGGCGTGCCGGCGCAGTCACTACAGCGATCAGCGGCAGCCGGAGGACATGAAACCAATAGCGCACAGGTGGGGATCTGGTGGCCGGCGGCCGATCCCGCGCGCATCAGAGCCGCCGCCACCGCCTGGCGCGACCTGGCCGGCGATGTAGAGGCGGTTACCACTCGGGCCACCCACGTCGTGCGCAACCTCTGCGCGGAGAACCACGCCGGCGCAGTGGTGGCTTTCGAGGCCCACTGGACGGGTAACTGGTCTGGTTCCGGTGGCTATCTGCCAGCCGTGGCCGGTGCGGCTCGCGAGCTGGCGCAGGCGCTGGACGGCTACGCACGCGCAGTGCAGATGGCGCAGGACCGCATCAAGGAGCTGATAGCCGCGGCGGCGACCGCGGTGGTGGTCGGAGTCGCGTTGACGGTGGTCACCGTAGGCATCTCTGACGTGGCAGCCGAAGCGGTGGCTGCCGGACTGGTAGCCGCGGCGGCGGCGGTTGGTGTGCAACTGTCGGCGGAGGCGGCGGCGATCGTGTCGGCCGTCGTCGTCACCTCCGCCTTCGGTGCCCTGGAGGGCGGTCTGACCGACCTCGGCATACAGGCTGAGCGGGTGGGCTGCTTCCATGAACAGCCCGGTATCAACTGGCAGGAGGTCGCCGCCTTGGCCGGCGTGGGCGCCCTGGGCGGGGCCGCGGCGTCCGGGTTGACCCCTGCCGCTGCCGCGGTTGCGCCGTTGGGTGGGCGGATCACCGCCCGGCTTGCCGGAAGCGCCGTGACGGTCGCTGAAGACGAATCGCTTGCCCCGCTGGGTAAAGCGGCAGCTGCCGGGCTCCGCCGCACTCCCCGCTACCAGCTGTCGCATAGCGAGATCCGTCGCCTCAAGACCGAGTTCCATGAGATCGGGGGTGATCCACGGCAGCTGCGGTTCAATCAGGGACCTCGGACCGCGTACTCGGACATGGACGACGTCATCTACGTTCGGGGGGACGTCCTGCCTCCAACACAGCCGAGATCAGCTCACCCTCGTACCCTGCTCAGCTCGCGCGCCGCACTGGCTCATGAGGTCGGCCACGCATACTTTCGCGGAACCAAGGCTCCTCCAGGTGCCTGGTACGACGAATTCCGGGCGAGCTACTGGGCGGCCAGGAACGTTCCGGGCCTCTCTTCGGAGGACCGCCTCCGGCTCGTTCAGGATGCGTTGACGCGCGCGGAGGAGCAGGGGACGACAATCAAGCAGAACACGTTCATGAGGGAGATGCTGAGTGCGGCCGGAGCCGGACATGGATCCGCAGGCTGAAATCGAGAACGCTCACGCCGCGCTGGAGGAAGAGATGGAGACCGGCGAGACCGGGCGGCGCTGCCTGCGCGATCGCGGGCGGCTGATCCTGGAGGACCGGGGTTCGGGCTACGTCATCCGCTGTGAGAACGGAGACTTCACCATGACGGGCCGCGGAATATGAGCAAGCAATCCCCACGGCTGGCCGTCCGTGAGCTGACCACTGATGAGGCGCTGGAGATCGAGTCGGATCGCCGGCGCCGGGTGGTCGCGGCATTCGTTCTGGGCGCGGAGGCGAGGCCGGACCGCCCTTCGCTGCGGCCCTGGCGCGGTTTTCTGGGCGGTTTAGGCCTCGCCGTGGCCATCGCTCTCGTCGTCGGCGTGGTGGGCGTGGCCAGGGCCACTCTGGACGCTGGCGCAACGCCGAAGGCGACCCCGGCTCAGGCGCTGCCTTCGCCCCGGATCTCGCCCTGAGGCGCCGCCTCTAGCGACTGCGGGGTAGGCCCAGGACGCGTTCGGCCAGGATGTTGCGGAGGACCTCAGACGTGCCGGCCTCGATCGTGTTCGCCCGCGATCGCAGAAAGCCGTACTGCCAGCGATCTCCGTTGGTGACCATGCCGGCCGGGCCCATCATGTCGATGGCCGTCTCCTGCATCCGCTGGTTCAGCTCCGAGAAGAAGAGCTTCATGATCGATCCCTCGGGACCGGGGATGCCGTTCTTCATGATCTGGGTCACGGCCCGGTAGCCGTTCAGCTGCAGGATGCGCGACTCGATGTAGTGCTGGGCCACCTTCTGGCGGAGCAGGCGATCGCCGCCCTGTCCGCTGGCCTGGACGAAGTCGACCAGCTCCCTCGCCGTGATCGCCACCCTGCTGGCGAGCGCTGCCCCCAGCGTGCCCCGCTCATGGAGCAGAGTCGTGATCGCAACGTCCCAGCCCCGGCCGGGTTCTCCCAGGATCTGACTCTTGGGTACCGGCGTCTCGTTGAAGAAGACCTCGTTGAACTCCGCCTCGCCCGTGATCTGCACCAGCGGACGCACTTCGATGCCGGGGGTCTTCATGTCCACGATCAGGTAGGTAAGGCCGGCGCGGGGATTGGCCTCCTGGCGCTCGCGCGCGAGCAGCAGGCACCACCTGGAGACGTGTGCCAGGGTCGTCCACACCTTCTGGCCGGTGACCAGGTAGTGGTCGCCGGCGTCCACGGCTCGCGTCTGGAGCGCGGAGAGGTCACTTCCGGCGTTGGGCTCGCTGAAGGCCTGGCACCAGATCTCATCGGCGCTGAGGATCCGGTCCAGGTAGCGGCGCTTCTGCTCCTCAGTGCCGTGATGGATGATCACAGGGCCGCCCATGCCAAGGCCGATCACGTTGATCGGGTCGGGCGCGCGCGCTTCGACCATCTCCTGGCTGAAGATCAGCTGCTCCATGAGCGTCGCGCCGCGGCCCCCGTACTCCTTCGGCCAGTTGAGCCCTATGTAACCCGCCTCATGGAGCTGGCGCTGCCAGGCGACGCGCCTCTCCAGCCAATGCTGGTCGCCGGCGTCCTCCGCGTCCGAGTCACCGTCAGCCCAGGCGGGCCGGTTGGCGGTCAGCCAGGACCGGACCTCGTCACGAAAAGCCCTTTCGGCTGGAGATAGCTCGAAGTCCATTGACAAACTCTAGTCTCTGTAGCCTTGACCGGGTGAACCGGAGGAGGCATCGCCGGCGGGCGCGGAACCGGTTGCCCGTGTCCGGTTGGTACCTGGCTCTATTGGCGGTTACCGGCGCCCAGCGGCTCCAGGAGCTCGCCGTTTCCCGGCGCCGCGAGCGGGGGATCCAGGGCCGGCACGCCGCCAGCCGAACCTACCCGTTGATGGTCGCCGCGCACGTGGCTCTGTTCGCGCTGCCCCCGATCGAGATTGCCGCCCTACGCCGGCGTCCGCGGGCGCCGCTCCTCTGGATCGGGCTTCTGGCCGGCGCCACCGCCCTCCGGCTCTGGAGCATTCAATCGTTGGGACGCCACTGGAACGTCCGCGCCGTGGTGCCATCTGACCTGCGCCCCGTGGAGACGGGGCCGTATCGCTGGATCCGGCATCCCAACTATCTCGCGGTCAGCCTCGAGTTCCTGGCGCTGCCACTGGCTGGGGGCGCCTGGTTCAGCGCTCTGGCTCTCTCTGCCATCGACGCCGCCGTTCTCGCCGACCGCATCCGGCACGAGGAGCGGCTGCTGGCCGAGGTGCCCGGTTACCAGCGAGCCTTCGGCACCAAGGCGAGGTTCATCCCCGGCCTCTTCTGATCAGCCCACCAGCCTGAAATCTTCGCTCGGTCCCCGGCGCAGGTGAGCCAGCTCGATCGTGACGCCCGGCCCGAAGGCGATGGCGAGGCCTTCGCCAGGCGTCTCGGGCAGCGCTGCCAGGCTGAAGAGTATTGAAGCCGAGGAGAGGTTGCCCACCTCCCTGAAGACCTGGCGTGACACGGCGAGCGCTTCCTCGTCCAGGCGCAGGGCCGACTGGACGGCGTCGAAGATGCGTGGACCGCCGGCGTGGACGGCGTAGAAATCGACGGCCTCGATCCGCCGGCTGGCCCTGAAGTCGGCCACCGCACCTGGCAGCGCTGCTTCGACCAGGCGCGGCAGCCGCCGGTCGAGCACGACGTGGAACCCCGAGTCACGGAGATCGAAGCCAAGGACGGACGCGCTGTTCGGGACCAGCCTGGAGGTGGCTTGCACCAGGTGCAGGCCATCGCGGCCCGCGTCCCCGCCCAGGACCGCGGCCGCCGCCCCGTCACCAAAGACCATTGCGGCGGTCAGGTTGTCCAGAGAGCGGTCGTCGGGCCGGAAGGAGAGCGAACACAGCTCGACCGCCACAACCAGGACCCGGCTGTGCGGGTAGGCGGCCAGGTGCCGGTGGGCGGCCGCCAGGGCGGCGGCACCGCCGGAGCAGCCCAGCTCTGTCAGCGGCAGGCGGATGATGTCGGCCCGCATGCCCATCTCCGCGGCCAGCCGGACCTCCAGGGAGGGGACCAGGTAGCCGGTGCAGGAGACCGAGATGACCACGTCGATGTCCCTTGGCTCCAGCTGGGCGTCGGCCAGCGCTCGCGAGCTGGCGAGCCGTGCGAGGCGTGGCGCGTGCTCCGCGTACGAGCGCATGGCGTCGCCGAGGCTTCGATTTCGGATCACGTTCTCGAGCGGCTCCACTGTGTAGCGGGTGGCCACCTCGGGGGCCGTCGCTGTCCGCAGCCGGGGCCAGATGTGCTGAAGAGCGGCGAAGCTCGCCTTGGCGTCCACCACGTGCTCGGGGAGGGCG
>CATPBP010000142.1 GCA_955652675.1 Candidatus Dormiibacterota bacterium | reverse complement strand
GCTTGTGGTCGCGGCCTGTGGGGGCAGCTCCAGCTCGGGTGCTCCGAGCAGCGCCGCCTCGCCGACCCCCAAGGCTGAGACCACGGTCAAGACGGCCTCCAAGACGGTGGCCGGGAAGTCGGAGACGATCCTTGTCGACGCCAAGGGCATTACCCTCTACTACTTCTTGTCCGACAAGGGCGGCACCGTGACCTGCACCGCCGCCTGCCTCCAGGCCTGGCCGCCGCTGCTCCTGCCCTCCGGCACGACCTCTCCCACCGGCGCCTCCGGTGTGACCGGCAAGCTGGCGACGGTGGGCAACCCCCAGGGTCCGCAGGTGACCTACAACGGCTGGCCGCTCTACTACTACGCCAAGGACAAGGACGACGGGGACGCCTACGGCCAGAACGTAGGCGGAAAGTGGTTCGTGGTCCCCCCCGATGTAGCCTCAGCGACCTGAATTAGAGATTCCCTCCCCCGCAGGCGCAGGCCGGGGGAGGGAAGTTAATTCAGCCCGTCTCGGCGCTTCGCTTCCGGCTCTTGCGGCGCCCGGTGGCCGGCGCGGGCTCCTGTGTCACCTCGGCCGAGTCCCAGATCGCGAACTCGTCCTGCGGCTGGAGGGGGTCTGGTCGCAGCGCGAAGTAGCCCACCATCTTCCAGTCCCGGCCGCGTTTCATATGAACCTTTCCGAGATAGGTCATCGGGCCGACCGCGACCAGCTCGTCGACAATGCTTCGAATCAGGAAGCGGGGGTTGCTGTCGAGGTCGTAGTCGATCTTCAGGACCAGGCGATCGGAGTCGACCAGCCCGGGGCCGGTGTAGGTGCGGAAGTCGAATGCCGAGAGCACACCCGGCTCCACGGGGCGGAAGGCGTAGCGCCTCCACACGAACCGGGCAGTGGTCGACGCGCCCTTCGTCAGCAGGTTGTCACCGGTGGCGGCCTGCCGGTCGAACCGCTTCCCGAGCCAGGGCATCCACAGGGACGCCAGCCTCCGCGCCAGGCCGTCGAGCGGACCCTGGGTCGTCATGACCAGAATCCCTTCGTGGCGACCGTTCAGCCCCTGCGGCGGTGCGCCCGCCCGAAAGATGCGGTCCAGGTCCGCCGCCGTCTGCGCCGGGCGCCGGGCGCTGGTCGCCTTCAGCCCTTGAATCGCTTCCCACGCACCCTCTGCCGAGCCCTTGATCGGGAGAGCCATGATCGCCCCCTCCTTCTTTTTATGAGGTGACCGCCGCCATCCGGCCTCCCCCAACTTGAGCTACGCAACCCGTCGCGGGGCAGACAACCCCTGTCTGCTTGGACCTGGCGCTGAACTGTATGTTTGGCTCCGCGGGGCGGTGGACGGGCACTGTCAGTCTGGTGAGAGTATCTGTTTCTCCGCTGAATTCCTATCCGCTTCAGGTGATGGAGAGGACATGGACCTGACGCGACGCGACGTTCTCAAGAAGTCCGCGATGGGCGGTGCGGGCCTGGCCGCCATCCCCGGACTGGCGGCGTTTCTCGAAGCCTGCTCCAGTCCGCAGGCTGGCGCCGCGCCGAGCGGCGGCACTCAGAACCAAAACGTCAAGCTGGCCATGGTCACCCACGGCCAGACCTCCGACCCGTTCTGGTCGGTGGTCAAGAAAGGCGTCGACCAGGCGGCCAGGGACACGGGCACGGGCGTGACCTACGACGCCCCGCCAACCCTGGACATGGTTGCCATGAGCCAGCTGATAGACGCCCGGGTGTCGAAGAAGCCGGATGGCCTCATCGTCTCCCTGCCCGACGCCGGCGCGCTCGGCAAGTCCATCACCGCGGCGGTGTCAGCCGGCATCCCCGTGATCTCCATCAACTCCGGTTCGGACGTCTACAAGCAGCTCGGGATCCTCACCTACATTGGCCAGACCGAGGCGCTGGCCGGGCAGTCGGGCGGAGAGAGGATGGGCGCGGCCGGGGTGAGGAACGGACTCGTCGTGAGCCCGGGGCCGGGCAATTCGTCGCTCGATCTCAGGGCCAGGGGCTTCCAGGAGGGGCTGAGCAAGTCCGGCGGGACCTCGACCACCCTGGTCGTCGACCTCAAGAACCCGACCGACACCCAGCAGAAGATCTCCGCCGCACTGACCCGCAACTACGACGGCATCATGACCCTCGGCGCGACGAGCGCCACCCCCACGATGAAGGCGCTCCAGGACGGCGGCAAGCTGGGCAAGGTCAAGATGGCGACCTTCGACCTATCTGCGGATGTGCTGACCGCCATCGACCAGGGCAACATGCTCTTCGCGATCGATCAGCAGCAATACCTGCAGGGCTACTTGCCGGTCCTCTTTCTCACGCTCTACAAGCTGTTGCTGCTCATGCCGGGCGGCGGCCAGCCGGTGCTGACGGGACCGGCGCTGGTCCTCAAAGACACCGCCGCCAAGGTCATCGACCTCACCAAGCGCGGCATCCGGTAGGGGCCCGGGCCATCTAGCGGGTCCAGGCGGCCTCGATGCGAACGGTGCGGCCGCAGGCTTCACAGGTGATCTCCAGGTCGGCGTCCAGGGGAGCGGTGATGGCTCCGGTGGGGAGTGGGTGGGCGCAGGTGCAGACGAAGCCGCGCAGGCGTGCGGGATTGCCGTACACCATGCCGTGGGGGGGAACGTGCCTGGTTACAACCGCCCCGGCGCCGACCAGTGCAAAACGTCCAATCCGCATCCCCGGCAGCACCACGGCTCCTCCGCCCACGGAGGCGCCATGCTCGACCAGGCCCGGGCTGGCGGTCCAGTCCTCGGCCGTCTTCAGCGTTCCGTCTGGATTGATGGCGCGAGGCTCATGGTCGTTGAGGAGCATGACGCCGGGTCCCAGGAAGACCCCGTCCTCCAGGTTGAAGCCGTGGAAGACGAAGACCCCGTTCTGCAGCTTGCAGCGATGGCCGATGCTCACGTCGAAGTCGATGTAGCTGCCCTTTCCCAGGATGCACTCGGAGCCGATCACGGCCCCTTCGCGCACCTGGGCCTGGCTCCAGATCCGGGTGCCGGCGCCGATCCGGGCGTCCCCTGAAACCTCAGCAGAGGGATGGATGCTGACCCCTGGACGGACGGCCGGCTCTGTCGACATCGGCGGTCAAGGATAGCCCAGTTCGAGGAATCGACCGGGTTAGACCGTAATCACTCCGGTCCCCGGGTGTCTCAAAGGGCGATGTCGTCCATCAGCAGCAAAACCAGCACAAGGCATCCGTTTTTACCGCAGGTGCCGGACCGCGAGAGTTTCCAGGCTGACCCTTGGAAATCCTCGTGGATCAAGCGCCTCATGCAGCGGCGTGAAACGAATACGGCCCCTCCATGTGCCTCATTGATGCGCTGGAGGGTGCTCGGTACGGTGGCCCGTGACTGCGAAAACCCAAGCGCAAGTCGAGGAGAGAAAAGAGTCCAGTCGTGCAGCGCACATCGGTGCGTCAAAGCCCGAACACGACCGAATCCCCAAGGAGTGATTTACCCGTGAGCCAGACCGTGGAGACGTTCTCCATGCCCACTCGTGCGTCAGTCGACGCGTCCCCCGAAAGTGTCATCGGTTCGACAGTTCCCGAGCTCGTGGAACAGCTCGCCGCGGCCCATCCCGATGCGGTTGCGGTCACCGACCCGGAGATGTCGCTCAGCTACAGCGATCTGGACCGCTGGGCAGCCTCCATCGCCCGCGTCCTCCGCGCTCGCGGCGTCGACCGAGAGGTCGTCGTCGGTGTCTTCCTCCCGCGGTCGGCGCGATTGGTGGCGGGAGCGCTCGGCATCATGAGGGCCGGGGGCGCATACCTGCCGCTGGACCCCGACTATCCGGCTGACCGGGTCGCCTTCATGCTCGAGGACGCCGGCTGCCCGGTCGTCCTCACGACACAGGACCTGGCGGCCCGGCTGCCGCAAGGGCCATGGCAGCCGATGGTGCTGACGTCGATCGCGCCCGCGGGGCGGATGGAACCGGCTCCGCCAGTACATCGTCCGGCGGTGGACGACCTGGCCTACGTCATCTACACCTCCGGTTCGACCGGACGGCCGAAGGGCGTGGAGGTCACCCATCGAGGTCTTCTCAACCTCTGTGCCTGGCACCGCGACGCCTTCGAGATCACAGCCCAGGACAGGGGCACTCAGGCCATCAGCCCGGCCTTCGATCCGGCGGTCAACGAGCTCTGGCCCTACCTGAGCACTGGCGCCAGCGTCCACGTACCGCCCGATGAGGTCCGGCTCTCAGCCGACCGGATGCGCGACTGGCTGGTCGAGAAGCGCATCACCAGCGCTTTCCTGCCCACGGTCCTGGCGGAGGCCATCCTGGATCAGCAGTGGCCCGCCGGCACCGCCCTGCGCTACCTGCACACGGGCGGCGACGTCCTGCATCGCTTCACTCCGGCCGGCCTGCCCTTCGACCTGGTCAACAACTACGGCCCGACCGAGAACACGGTCGTCACCAGCTCGGGCGTGGTGCCCCGGGAGCTGCGCGGTGATCGCCTGCCCACGATCGGGCGTCCGATCCCCGGCGCGTACGTCCGGGTGCTCGACGAGGAGCTCCAGCCTGTCCCCGAGGGCCAGGTGGGTGAGCTCTTCGTAGGCGGCGCCAGCCTGGCCCGTGGCTACCGCAACCGGCCGGACCTCACCGCCGAGCGCTTCATCGCAGACCGTTACGCCGATCGCCCCGAGGCCCGGCTCTACCGGACCGGCGACCTCGTGCGGATGCGCTGGGATGGCGAGATCGAGTTCCTCGGCCGGCTCGACAACCAGGTCAAGATCCGCGGCAGTCGGGTCGAGCTGGACGAGGTCGTGGCGGTCCTGGACGAGCATCCCCTCGTTCGCTCCGCGGTCCTGACCGTGAGCGAGGATGGGAACGAGCGGCGGCTCAACGCCTACGTCGTCCCCATCGAGGGCACGCGTCCGCCTGCCGCCGAGCTTCGGTCCTTCCTTGAAGAGCGGCTTCCCGCCTTCATGATCCCCGCCACCTTCACGCATATAGAGTCGCTCCCGCTGACCGTCAACGGGAAGCTCGATCGCGAAGCACTACCGGAACCGCGAGTTGCCTCGGAAGGAGAGCTCGCACCCCCCCGGACCCCCGTCGAGGAGAGATTGGTTGAGATCGTGGCCGGCCTGCTCGAGCTCGAGCAGGTCGGCATCGACCAGGACTTCTTCCTTCTCGGGGGCCACTCCCTGCTGGCTACCCAGATCATCGCCCGCATCCGCGAGGACTACGGGGTCGAGGTCCCGCTTCGGAACCTCTTCAACGCCCGCACGATCGAAGGCATCTCCACCCTCGTGGAGGGGCTGCTGATCGCCCGGCTGGAGACGATGAGCGAAGAGGAGGCCAAGGGGCTCCTCCTATGAAGTCCGCCACCGAGCTGAGCCTCAACCGCCTCTTCGAGCAAGAGGTGCTGGCCGACCCCTACCCCCTCTACGACCTGCTGCGCAGCGAGGACCCGGTCCACTGGGATCCCTACCTCCGAGGTTGGGTGGTCACGCGCTACGACGACGTCGTCCATGCCCTGCAGCGCTATTCGGCCACCCTCAAGCACACACCCGAGGAGCTGAGCGCGATGGGGATGGAAGACATGGCTCCGATCCTGACCGTGATGGTTCGTCAGATGCGCTTCCTCGACCCCTCGGTCCACATGCGCGTCCGCACGCTGGCCTCCCGCGCCTTCACGCCTCGGCGTGTGGAGCAGCTCGAGAGCCACATCCAGGAGATCGTCGACGGACTCCTGGACGAGGCTCAGGAGCGGGGCGCGATGGACGTCATCGCCGACCTCGGCCGGCCGCTGCCGTCCATCGTGATGGCGGAGCTGCTCGGGGTGCCGGTCGAGGACTGGCCTCTCTTGATCAGGTGGGCTGCCGACTTCGGCAGCGTCCTCGGCAACTTCCAGTACAACCCGGATCGGGTGGCCGCCGTGCGGCGCTCCCTGGACGAGATGTCTGCCTACTTCGGCGATCAGGTCCGGCGCCAGTCGGAGAGCCCCCGCGAAGGCCTGGTGGACGCCTTCGCGAGGGCCGACGCCAAGGGCGACCGGCTGACCGAGGAGGAGATCGTCGCCAACCTGATCCTGTGCACGGCGGGCGGCCTCGAGGCCCCCACCAACCTGATCGGGAACGGCATTCTCACCCTCCTCCGCAACCCCGATCAGCTCGCGGCGCTGAGGGATGACCCCTCGTTGGGCGCCTCCGCCGTGGAGGAGCTGCTCCGCTACGAGAGCCCGAGCCAGCACACCATCCGCACGGCGCCCGAGGACACCGAGCTCGGCGGCCGCACCATCGGCGCCGGTCAGTCGGTCATCACCATGCTTGGCGCCGCCAACCGAGACCCGGACCACTTCCCTGAGCCGGCCCGCCTGGACCTCCGCCGGCAGGACAACCGGCACGTGGCCTTCGGCTGGGGTGCGCACTTCTGCTTCGGCGCGCCGCTGGCTCGGCTGCAGGGTCGCGTCACCTTCCGGACGCTGCTGCGCCGGATGCCGCGACTACACCTGAACCAAGACACCCCGCTCGCCTGGCGCGACAACCTCGGTTTTCGCGGCCTTTCAGCCCTACCGGTGACCTTCTGATGAAAGACCTCCAGACCGCTGACACGCTCGAGCTCTCACCCGCCAAGCGGGCGCTGCTGGAAAAGCAGCTGCACCGGCAGCTCAAGTCGCCCGGCACGCGTCAGGCGATCCCGGTCCGCCACGCCGGCGTCCCCACGCCGGCCTCGTACGGCCAGGAGCAGCTCTGGTTCCTTTCCCAGCTGGTCCCGGGGACCACTGCCTACAACGAGTCGATGGCCATACAGTGCCCGCCGAACCTCGACGTGGAGGCGCTGCAGCGCGCCTTCGACGAGGTCCTGCGACGGCACGAGGCGTGGCGCACCGTCTTCCGAGAGGACGGCGGCCGCCTGCTGCAGGTGGTGCTGCCTCCCCAGATCCATCGCCTGCGGCAGGTAGACCTGGCCGGGCTGCCCGAGGATGACCGGGGGGTGGAGGCGAGGCGCCTGGCCGAACAGGACGCCCGCCGGCCCTTCGACCTCGGGGCCGGCCCGCTCTGGCGGGGGACTCTCTTCGACCTCGGCGGCCTCGGACATCGCCTGCACCTGACCCTGCACCACGCCATCTTCGACGGGGTATCGGTGGACCAGTTGCTGGTGGCGGAGCTCACCACGCTCTACGAGGCTTTCAGCCAGGGCAGGACCTCCCCGCTCGCCGAGCTTCCGATCCAGTACCCCGACTACGCGATCTGGCAGCGGAACTGGTCCGAAGGGCCCGAGGCGCAGGCGCAGCTCGACAGCCTTCGCGAGCAGCTGCGCGGCCTTCCCACTCTTCAGCTGCCCACCGATCGTCCCCGGGCCTCGATGCAGACCTTTCGCGGCGGCTACCGGCCGGTCGCGGTCTCGCGTCAGGCTGCGGACGGTCTCAGGCGGCTCGGCCGCGAGGAGGGCGCATCGCTCTTCATGGGAGCCGTGGCGGCGTTCAAGGTGGCGCTGCACAGGTACAGCGGCCAGGACGACCTGGTCGTGGGCACCGTGAGCTCCGGCCGCAAGCTGCCCGAGCTCGACGGCATGCTCGGCTACCTCCAGAACAGCGTGCCGCTTCGCACAGACCTCTCGGGCGACCCCAGCTTCCGCGCTCTGCTCGGTCGCGTGCGCGAGGTGGCTCTGACGGCGCTGGCGAACGACGACCTGCCCTTCGAGCGTCTGGTGCAGGAGCTGCAGCCGCAGCGGGATCCAAGCCGCAATCCGCTCTTCGACGTCCTCTTCACGCTGCAGCCGCCGGTGCCGCAGCTGCCGGCCGGTTGGGACGTCCTCCAGAACGCCGTCGACAACGGGGCTGCGAAGCTCGACCTTTCGGTGGAGCTCATCGAGCGCCAGGCCGGTCTCGCCGGCCGCCTGACCTACAACAGCGACCTCTTCGACGGCGAGACCATCGAGCGCTTGGCTGGGCACTTCCAGACCCTGCTGGAAGCGGCCGTCGCCGATCCGGAGCGACCGATCTCCGAGCTGCCCATGCTGACCGAGGCGGAGACCGCCCGGCTTGACGCCTGGAACTCGAACCAGGCGGAGATCCCCGCGGTCTCCCTCGACCAGTTGGTGGAGCGCCAGGCCGCGGGCCGCCCCAACGCGGTGGCCGCCGAGTTCGAGGGCTTGCAGCTCGGCTACCGAGAGCTCGACGAGCGAGCCAACCGGCTCGCCCACCGCCTCCGTGACCTGGGTGCCGAGACCGACCGGCCGGTCGCGATCTGCCTGGAGCGAGGCCTGGAGATGGTGGTCGCGGTGCTGGCCACCCTCAAGGCCGGCGCGCCCTACCTGCCTCTCGACCCGAACCATCCCCACGATCGCCTGGCGTTGATGATCGAGGACTCCCAGACCAGCATCGTGGTGACACAGTCAGATCTGATCGTCTCCCTCCCCCTTGCGGGGTCCCAGCAGAACCCAGCCGTCCAGACGCTGTGCCTGGACGAAGAGGAGGAGCAGCTGGCCCGCCTTCCAGCATCTCGCCCTGACGGCGTGGCCTCGCCCGACGACCTCGCCTACGTGATCTACACCTCAGGTTCCACGGGCAGGCCCAAGGGCGTCCAGGTACCTCACCGCGGCGCCGTCAACGTGGTCGAGACGTTCGCCTCAACCCTCGACTTCGGCCCCGACGACCTTCTGCTCGCGGTCACCACGCTTTCCTTTGACATCTCCGTCCTGGAGCTCTTCTTGCCGCTGGCGACCGGCGGCCGGCTGCTGATAGGCGGCCAACGAGCCGCCTCTGATCCCGAGGAGCTGGCCGCCCTGATCAGCCGCTCCGGCGCCACCCTGCTTCAGGCCACTCCCAGCAGCTGGCGGCTGCTCATCGAAAGCGGCTGGAAGGGAGCCCCGGGGCTGCGTGCCCTCAGCGGCGGAGAGCCGCTGCCGCCCGACCTGGCCGATCGGCTGCTCGAGCGCTGCGAGGCGGTCTGGAACGGCTACGGCCCGACCGAGACCACGATCTATTCGACCCTCGCGAAGGTCGAGAGGGGAGAGCGGATCACCATCGGCCGCCCGATTCCCAACACCCGGCTCCACGTGGTTGACCGGAATGGAAGCCGGCTGCCGCTCGGCGTCCCGGGTGAGCTCTGGATCGGCGGCGCCGGCGTCACCCGGGGATACCTGGGACGTTCGGAGCTGACCGCAGAGCGTTTCATCCAGGACCCCTTCGCCCCGGGAGGCGGGGACCGCCTCTACCGGACCGGGGACCTGGTCCGAATGCTCGCCACCGGCGAGGTCGAGCACCTGGGCCGCATCGACCAGCAGGTCAAGGTGCGCGGCTACCGCATCGAACCCGGTGAGATCGAAGCTGTGCTACTCGAAGATCCCGCGATCCGCGAGACGGTTGTTGTCAGCCACGAGTTCTCGCCCGGCGACCCCCGCCTGGCGGCGTACCTGGTGTCCGCCGAAGGCGCAGCGCCGGACACCGACCAGCTGCGCGCCCGGCTTCGCACGCGCCTTCCGGACTACATGGTGCCCTCCGCCTTCTTGAGCCTGGACGCGCTTCCGCGCACGCCCAACGGCAAGCTCGACCGCGGCTCGCTCCCCGAGCCGCGCTCCAGTCAGCCGGCGGCTGGAGAGAGACCACGTTCGCAGGTCGAGGCGGATCTGACCGAAATCTGGGCGGATGTCCTGGGTCTGAAAGAGGTGAGCAGGCAGGACGACTTCTTCGCACTGGGCGGGCACTCGCTGCTCGCGGTGCGGCTGATGGCCGAGGTGGGCAGGCGGTTCGACCGCTCGGTGCCGCTCTCGGCGATCTTCCAGCAGGGCTCCACCATCGCCGGACTGGCGAGCCTGCTCGAGGAGTCCGAGGCACCGGCGGCCCCGACCTCACCGGCCTCCCCGCTGGTGGTCCCGGTCCGCACAGCCGGGTCGATGGCGACGCTCTTCGTGATCCAGCCGGACCAGAACGGGCTGCTGGCGCTCCGCCACTTTCTGAACCGCCTCGACGAGGACCAGCCGGTCACGGCCATCGTGCCTCGCACCGAGGAGGGGAGGTTCGACGCCGGGAGGGGCCTGGACTCCATGGCCGGCGAGCTGCTGCACGCTCTCCGTGCCGAGCAGCCGCACGGACCCTACAGGCTCGCCGGCTTCTGCCTCGGCGGTCTGATCGCCTACGAGATCGCCTGCCGTCTCCGGGAGGAGGGAGAGGAAGTCGCCTTCCTGGGCCTGCTCGACACCATGGCGCCGGACATCTCGCTCCGTCTGATCGAGGACTCCGACACCGTGCGAGGCCGGCTCCGCGAGAAGCTCATGACGGATCCCCGGCGCTGGCCGGCAGCGCTCCGCGCCAGACTCCGCCGCCTCCTCGGAATCGGCGCCGGCGCCTCCCCGGAGACCGCCGCCGTCGACCTGGAGGGAGCTGCTTCGGCGATCCGGGATCACCGGATGCGCGCCTGCGACGCACCCCTGACGGTCATCGGCAGCCACTGGTACCAGCGCTGGGCCCGCGAAGCGTCGCTCGGCTGGCGCCGCCTTCACGCCGGCCAGATCGGCGTCGAGATCGTGCCCGGCGACCACAACTCCGTGCTCCAGGAGCCTCACGTCAACGAGCTCGCCGCCCGCTTCACGACCCGCCTCGAGGCGGTCCTACCGGACTCGGGCCGCGGTGCCCCGGGAGGCCCCGGCCGCCCGGTGGGAATCGGGCCTGCCGTTCCGGGAGGCTCGCTTCTGAGGCCTGCATCCGCCTCCGAGACGGTTGCGAGCTACCGCGTCAGCGTCGTCATTCCGGCGCGCAACGAAGCGGCAAACCTGCCCCACGTCCTGCCCCGCATCCCGCACTGGGTGGATGAGCTGATCCTGGTCGACGGCAACTCGACGGACGACACAGTGCGAGTCGCCCGCGAGCTCTGGCCAGGCATCACGACCATCCGCCAGGACGGCAAAGGGAAGGGCGATGCCCTCTGTCAGGGATTCGAGGCCGCCACCGGCGACATCGTCGTGGCCCTGGACGCGGACGGATCGACGGACCCGGCCGAGATCCCTCTCTTCGTGGGCGCCCTGCAGGGCGGCGCGGACTTCGTGAGAGGGTCGCGCTACATCCAGGGCGGCGGCAGCGCCGACCTCTCGCTCTTCCGCTCGCTGGGCAACCTGGCGCTCACCACAGTGGTGCGGCTCCTCTACCGGAACCGCTTCTCCGACCTCTGCTACGGCTACACGGCCTTCTGGCGGCGGGTGCTGCCAGTGCTGCAGCCGGAGGCGCCGGGCTTCGAAATCGAGGCACAGCTGAACACTCGGGCCCTGGCCCGGGGTCTCAAGGTCTTCGAGGTACCGAGCTTCGAGCGCGTACGGATAACCGGCAGCAGCAGCCTGCGAGCGGTGCCGGACGGCTGGCGGGTCCTGAAGACGGTCGTCGCCGAGCGCCTTCGCCGCGACCCGCGCCGGGGCCAGCCTTCGCGCGAGGTCTGGGGCCCGAGCCTGCCGCCGGCCAGGCCGCCGGCAGCGCTGGCCGCCAGGACCACGGCCTCCGCCTGGAGGGAGGAAGCGTGCTGACCGGACGGCATCTGCAGCCGGCTCTTCCCGCTCGGACCCCTGCCCATCAGGGCACCGGCACCCGAGCCGACGCGCAGACCACCGAGAAGGCGGCCGAGTGGGGCCTGTTCTTCCCCCTGCTGGTGGTCGGGGCGGCGGGAGTGCTGCTGGTGGCCCTGGCGGACGATCTGGCGCGGGACTCGGTGCCCGGCGCACAGCTCCTGTTCTTCGCGGGACTGCTGGTCACCTACGTGCCGCTCGCCCTCCGGGCGCTCGCCCCGGGCGCTTCGCGCCAGGAGCGGATCGCCCTGCTCGCGGCGCTGGCAGTTCTCCTCTCCCTGGTCAAGGTGCTGATGCAGCCGGCGGCGCTCACCTACTACGACGAGCTGATGCACTGGCGGAGCCTGATCGAGCTGGAGCGCAGCGGCCACCTCTTCGGCCCCAACCCACTGCTCGGGATCAGCGCCTATTACCCGGGCCTGGAGTCGGCGACCGCCGCGCTGATCGGTGCCACCGGCCTTCCGGCCGTCGTGGCCGCCCAGCTGGTGGTGAGAACGGCCAAGCTGCTCATGGTCCTTGCCCTCTACCTGTTCCTGGAGCAGGCGACCGGGACCTCCAGGAGGGCCGCCGCCGGAACCGCGGTCTACATCGCCAACCCCGGCTTCGTGTTCTTTGACAGCCAGTTCGCCTACGAGTCGATGGCACTGGGGCTGGCGGCCGCCGTCCTCTTCCTCGCCGCGCGCCGATCCAGCAGTACGGCGCCCCGGGTGGGATCGCTTCTGATCGCGGCGCCGGTGGCCCTGGCGCTCGCCCTCACGCATCACGTCACCGCCCTGGCCCTGCTCGCCTTCCTCAGCGTCTGGCTCATCGCTTCAGCCCTCCTCGGCCGCTCTGGCCGAGACAACCGGGGGCTGCTGGCTCTGACGCTGGTGGTGCTGGTCGCGGACGTGCTCTGGTTCGCGGTGGCGGGGCGCCGGACGCTGGACTACCTCTCGGGGGACCTGCTGCAGGCGGCCCAGGACGCGGCCGACCTCCTGCAGTACCGGTCAGCCAGCCGGCACCTGTTCCAGGCCTCCAACGGCCTGACCACACCGCTCGCCTGGCAGCTCCTCGGACTGGGCTCGGCCGTCCTGGTGGTGCTCACGCTGCCGCTGGGAGCGATCGCTGCCTGGAAGCAGAGGCGCCGCCACGCCGCGATCTGGGTTCTGGCGCTCGCGGCACTGGCCTACGTGGGCAGTCTGGGGCTGCACCTGGCGCCCGGTGGAGCTGGGTTCGCGGCCCGGACGTCCCCCTTCGTCTTCCTTGGGGTCGCCGGCGTCATCGCCTTCTCGATCGACCGGGTCTGGCCCGAGCGGGCACGGGGCCGGGCGCGATCGGTCCTGCTGGCGACCTGGCTGTCAGTCGTGTTCCTGGGCGGCGTGATAGTGGGCTGGCAGCCCTCCCAGCAACTGCCCGGACCCTACCTGGTCGGCGCCGACGGCCGGTCGGTGGACCCCGTCGGCGTCTCGGCCGCAACCTGGACCGGCGACCACCTCGGCAACCGCAACCGGTTCGTGGCCGACGTTACCAATCGCAACCTGCTCGGCAGCTACGGCTACCAGGACCCCGTCACCTACTTCAACGACGGGGTCGCCACCGCCCCCCTCGAGCTCTCACCGACGTTCTCCGACGGCGAGCTGGCGCTCCTTCGCCAGGGCCAGGTCCGCTACATCCTGGTCGACCGCCGCCTCGGCACCGCCAGGCCCTTGATCGGCGTGTATTTCGAGGACGGCGAGCCCGCCACCCAGCCGGCCGGGCGCCCGATTCCGCCCTCGTGGCTTGACAAGTTCGACTCCCTCCCCGGCGCCAGCCGCATCTACGACAACGGGGACATCCGCATCTACGACCTGGGAGGTCTTCTCCGATGAGCGTCAACATCCGGACGGTCCCGCCGGGCACCAGCTCCAGTGCCCGCCATGCCACCTGGTGGTGGCTGGCCCTGGGCGCCTTCGTTGAGGTCGCCCTCGCCGTGATCGTGCTCGCGGACGGCAGCGTGCCTCTGCGAACGCTCTTCGGGCTTCCCCTCATCCTGGTCATTCCCGGCTACGCGCTGACCGCCCTTCTCTGGGGCCGGCACCAGCTGGGCGCCCCGGAACGCGCCGTGCTCTCGATCGGGATCAGCCTGGCGCTGGCGGCGCTCAGCGCCCTCCTGCTGGACTGGACTCCGCTCGGCATCGGCGGCGGTCAGCAGACCCTCCTGCTCGGGCTGGTGGCCCTGGTCGCCATCGTCGCGGTGCTCCTCCGTGATCTCCGGGCGCGCGGTGGCCGCACCGAGCCGGGAGCGGGCGGAGCCCCGCGGCCGTTCGCATCTTTCAAGTGGCGCCACGCGCTCCTCTTCGGGGTCGCCGTGGCGATCGTGGCGTCGGCCGTCGCCTACTCCGCGCACAGCGCCCTGCGACCGCGAGGCACCGGCTTCACGCAGTCCTGGATCCACATGCAGGACGCGAAGGCCGGAGTGGTCGACATCGGACTCGAGAACGACGAGCTCCAGGCGGAGACCTACCGCCTGCAGCTGACCGTGGACAAGCGTCCAGTCAACGAGTGGCGGGACGTCCGGCTCGAGCCGGGGCAACAGTGGTCCACCAAGCTGAGCCTTCCCCAGTCTCGGGGGCAGGGAGTGACCGAGCTGGTCGTGTACCGCTCGGACCATCCCACGACGGTGTACCGCAAGGTGCAGCTCTCGACGGGGGCGAACACCGCTTGAAGCACCGCCTGGGCAAGGTCGCGGCCTCCACGATCGCCATGACCTTCAACTCCGGATCGATCGTGGCCTCCACCGCGGTCACCTCGGGGCTGGGGGCCGCCTACTGGTGGCTGGCAGCGCACCAGTTCCCGATCGCCTCCGTCGGCCTGGCCGGCGCGGTGATCAGCGCCATGACGCTGCTCGGGTTCGTGGGCACCATCGGTTTCGGCACCGCGCTCGTGCCCAGGCTGGCCGGCGGCAACGAGCAGAAGGCCGCGCTGCTCATCACCGCGCTGCTTGCGGTCGGCATCGTGGGGCTGGTCCTGGGCGGCCTCTGGCAGCTGGTCACCGGCCGGCTCCACGACGGTCTGGGGCTGCCGGGAAGCGGCGCGACCGCCATCCTCCTGTTCGCAGCCGGCGTGAGCCTGAGCGCCCTCACGCTGGTCCTCGACCAGGCCCTGATCGGTCTCCTGCGCGGAGATCTGCTCTTCCTGCGCAGCGCCGTCTTCGCGCTGGCCAAGCTGGCCGCCCTATTCGCGGCCGGAATCTATCTGACCGACCGAAGCGCCTCGGCGATCTACGCGACCTGGTGCGTCGGGCAGACGGTTTCGCTGCTGGTGCTCGCGGCCCTGGTCTTGGGCCTGCGTGGCCGCGCCGTCCTGGCCCTGCCCAAGCTCCGGCTGCTGCGCGGCCTCCGCCTCACGGCACTCGCGCACCACCTCTTCAACCTGGGGCTCGCCGCCCCCAACTGGATATTGCCGCTGATCGTGACGGTGCTCCTCTCGGCGACGGCGAACGCCTACTTCTACCTTGCCTGGACGGTGGCCGGCTTCGTCTTCGTGGGCCCCATCGCGCTGAGCATGGTCCTCTACTCGGTCGCCGCCAAGCCGTCGCAGCCGCTGGCCAGGCCGCTTCGTCTCAGCCTCCTGCTTTCGCTTGGCTGGGGCGTGCTCGCCAGCGCCTCCTGCTTCCTTCTGGGCGGCACGGTGCTCCGGCTGTTCGGACCGAACTACGCACTGGGGTCACAGACTGCTCTTCTCCTACTAGGCTTGTCGGTCTTCCCGCAGGTGATCAAGCTGCACTACGTCGCGCTGGTCCGGATCTGGGACCGCCTCGGCACCGGCATCGTGTACTGCGTGGCGGGAGGCCTGCTCGAGCTCGGGCTGGTGACCTTCGGAGTCCTCCATGGCGGGGTCAGCGGCGCCGCGGCCGGATGGCTGGTGGCGGCTTGCCTGCAGGCCGCCATGGTCCTGCCCAGCGTGGTAAGAGCCGCTCGGGCCAGGCCTGAGCAGCCGCCGCGGCTCGACCAGGCCGGCCCTCTGGAGCACGTCTCGGAGCCCGCCGGGGGCCCGGCACGGCGCCCCCTTCGGGTTGCCATGGTGACGCCTCGCTACCACCCCTTCACCGGCGGCATCGAGACCCACGTCCACGAGGTGGCCACCCGGCTGGCCGCCCGCGACGTGGAGGTCACGGTCCTCACCGCGGACAGCACCCGGCGGCTGCCCGCCTGGGAGAAGCGTGACGGAGTGGTGGTCCGGCGCCGCCGGGCCTGGTCCTGGCTTGGCGACCTGCAGTTCGCACCCGGCCTGCGCTCGGCGGTTGCGAAGGGGCCCTGGGACCTGGTCCACGTCCAGGGCGTCCACACCCTGGTGGCGCCGATGGTGATGGCGGCGGCCCGGCGGCGTGGCCTCCCTTACGTGGTCACGTTCCACACCGGTGGGCACTCCTCCCGGCTGCGTAGCGCCATTCGCCCGCTGCAGTGGCGGCTGCTGCGCCCCCTCCTGACCCAGGCCCGTGGGCTGGTGGCGGTCTGCGAGTACGAGGCGGAGCTCTTCGGCAAGTCCCTCGGCCTTTCCCGCGACCGGTTCCGGGTCATCCGCAACGGCTTCGAGATGCCGGGGCGGAAGAAGAGCTCGGACGGCGATCCGTCCGGCCCTCCCGTGATCCTCTCCATCGGCCGGCTGGAGCGTTACAAGGGCCACCGGCGGGTGATCGCGGCGATGGACACGGTCCTCCAGGCGTGTCCGGCGGCGCAGCTCTACGTGGTGGGTGCGGGACCCGACGAGGAACACCTGAGGCGCCAGGCCGCCGCCGGCCCCGCCGCTGCGAGCATCCACTTCGCCAGCTTCCCGCCCGATCGCCGGGAAGAGCTGGCGGAGCTGATCGGACGCTCTCACCTGGTCACGCTGCTGAGCGAGTACGAGGCACACCCGGTCTCCGTGATGGAGGCCGTCGGGATGGGCCGCCGGGTGCTGGTCGCCCAGAACTCAGGCCTTCACGAGCTGGCCGAGCAGGGCCTCGCCGGCGAGGTGCCGCTCAGCTGCTCCGACCAGGAGATCGGCCGCGCCATGCTGGACCAGCTCCGGCGGCCGGCCCCGAAGGCGGCCGTCAGGCTGCCGAACTGGCAAGCCTGCGTCGATCAGCTGGCCGCACTCTACGAGGGACTTCGGCGCCGGCCCGAGGTGTGCCCGCAGTGAGGATCCTCATGCTCAGCCAGTTCTACCCGCCGGTGATCGGCGGCGAGGAGCGCCACGTGGCCACGCTGGCCCAGGCGCTGACCGCCCGCGGCCACACCGTTTCGGTGGCGACGATCGGTTCGCCGGACAGCTTCGGCACCCGGATCGAGGACGGCGTCAGGGTCCACCGCCTGCGGACCACCGCCCAGCGCCTGCCGATGATCTACAGCGACGGCGGGCGCCCGCATGCCTCGCCGACACCGGATCCGGAGCTGGTCGCGGGTCTTGCCGGCGTCGTCAGGGCGGAGAAGCCTGATGTCATCCACGCTCACAACTGGATCGTCAACTCGCTGCTGCCGCTGCGGCCCTGGACCAAGGCGCGCATGGTCCTGACGCTCCACGACTACAGCCACGTCTGCGCGGTCAAGCGCCTGATGCGCGAGGGAGTCCCCTGCAGCGGACCGGGCCTCCTGAAGTGCGTCAGCTGCGCCGCCCAGCACTACGGCCCGGCGGCCGGCACCGTAACCGCCCTGAGCACCGCGCCCGCAGCGCGCCTCAAGGAGCGCGCGCTGGACGCCGTGATCGCGGTCAGCTCGGCGGTGGCCAAAGGCAACGGTCTCTCTTCCCCCAAGACTCGTGTCCCCGTGCGGGTGATCCCGAACTTCATCCCGGACTCCCTGTGGGAGCGGTCTGGAGAGCCCCTGGTCGGAGAGCCGCTGGACGATCGCCTGCCGGCTGAGCCCTTCCTGCTCTTCGTCGGAGACCTGAGCCGCGACAAGGGCGTCCACGTGCTGCTCGAGGCCTACACCCGGCTGGGTCGCAGGCCGCCGCTGGTGATGATGGGACGGCGCTGCAAGGACACCCCGGAAACGCTTCCGGAGGGCGTCAGGGTCCTGGCCGGCTGCCCGCACCCCGTGGTGATGGACGCCTTTCGCCGCTGCCTGGCGGCAGTCGCTCCCTCGGTCTGGCCGGAGCCCTTCGGGCTTGTCGTTCTCGAGGCCATGACCGCCGGCAGCCCCCTCGTCGCCACCTCGACGGGAGGGATCAAGGACATAGTGGCCGACCGGGAGAGCGGCCTGATGGTGCGCCCGGGTGACGCGGCCCAGCTCCACGATGCCCTGAAGCTCCTTCTCGACGACCCCGATCTGCGGCGCCGGCTGGGTGCCGAGGCTCGGAGCCGGGCGCGCAGCTTCACAACCAGCCGCGTCGTGCCGGACATCGAAGCCATGTACGCCTCCCTGCTCAGCCAGGGAGCGCCCGACACCTCGACCGACGCTGCCGTCGTCGTCCCGGAGGCGGAGCGGGCGCTGTGAGCGGTGTCTCCGTCGTCATCTCCACCTACAGCAAGGCTCGGTCGGCCCTGCTCCTGGCCGCCGTGCGCTCGCTGCGGCAGCAGACCTTCGAGCCGCTGGAGGTGATCGTGGTCGTCGATCACAGCCCAGAGCTTCTCGGGCAGCTGCGCGACGCCCTGCCCGGAGTCGTCTTGATCGAGAGCGGCAGGACGCCCGGGCTCTCCGGGACCCGGAACCAGGCGCTCGAGGCCTGCCGGGGCGAGCTGGTGGCCTTCCTGGACGACGACGCCGCGGCCAGACCGGACTGGATCGCCCGGCTGCTGGCTCACTTCTCGGACCCGGCGGTGATGGCAGTGGGCGGCAGAACCGAGTCGATCTGGGAAGTCGGCAGGCCAGACTGGTTCCCGGTCGAGTTCGACTGGGTGGTCGGCGGCAGCTACCGCGGTCTGCCGGAGGCCGCCGCGGAGGTCCGAAACGTGATCGGAAACAACATGGCATTCCGCACCGACCTGGTCAGAGAGGTGGGTGGCTTTCGAGAGGACATGGGCCGGGTCGGCACCAGGCCGGTCGGCTGCGAGGAGACCGAGCTCTGCATCCGGATGCGCCAGCGCTGGCCCGAACAGAAGATCGTCTATGAGCCGCTGGCCCGCATATCCCACCATGTATCGCGCGAACGTGCACGCGTGCGTTACTACGTCTCTCGCTGCTTCGGCGAGGGGCTCTCCAAGGCAAAGCTGGCGTCTTTTGTGGGAGGCCGGGACG
This sequence comes from Candidatus Dormiibacterota bacterium, assembly GCA_955652675.1. GTDB lineage: Bacteria > Chloroflexota > Dormibacteria > Dormibacterales > Dormibacteraceae > Nephthysia. The sequence continues at coordinate 13,741 of CATPBP010000142.1, read as the reverse complement.
CCACCCAGGCAGAACGGAGGCACGTGCTGCGCACGCTGCCCCGCAGCGCCGCTTTGGACGCCCTCCAGGGCGCGCGCCGGCTTCAGCTCGGAGGTCTCCTCAGGGGCGCCGCCATCATCGCGGGAGTGGCGGCAGCGGCGGCCGGATTCCTGCTCGGCAACGCGTCCGCCCGGTTGCCCTCCCGGGCATGACGCGGCGCGAGTTCCTGAGGCTATCTGCCCTGGTCGGGGCCGGCGCCGCCTCCGGCGGGGCGATCTCGGCCCTTTCGGCCTGCGGTACCGGCCAGGCCATCCCCCAGACGCAGAAGGGTCTCTTCGTCACCACGTCGGGGACGAGGTTCAAGCTCGGCGCCCAGAACTTCAATGTGGCGGGAGCCAACAACCACTATCTCGGCTGGGCAGCCCGCCGCGAGGTCGACGACGTCCTCACCACTGCCCACAGTATGGGCTTCAACGTGGTGCGCTCGATCATGAGCTGCGTCGCAGGGTCCCTGGACGGCAAGACGAAACCTCCCCTTTGGGACTGGCACGGCCGCGAGGATTCGGCCAACGACGTGCACGGGGTCTACCTGCTCTACTGGGACAGCCGGCGCAACACCTGGGCCTGGAACGACAGCACCGTGAACGGGCTGGGCAGGTGGGACTACGTCCTCTATCGGGCCGGCCGGCTGGGTCTCAAGCTCAACCTGTCCCTGCTCGATTTCTGGCAGTGGGAGGGTGGCGCCCAGCAGATAGCGTCGTGGTTCCTGCCGGGCTACGACCCGAAATCGGATCCCCGGCTGCGCACCTTCTTCTTCAGCGACCCGGCTCCCAAGGAGGTCTACAAGAGCTGGGTGGCCCACGTCCTGAACCGGACCAACACCATCACGGGCGTCAAGTACAAGGACGACCCCACGATCTTCGCCTGGGACCTGATGAACGAGCCCCAGATCGACAACACCGCCCGCGCCGCCGACGGCGCGCCCCTGGCGGAGAGCTGGCTCCGGGAGATGGCGGCGCACGTGAAGTCGATCGATTCCCGCCACCTCCTGACCTCCGGAGGCGACGGCTTCTACGGGCGCCAGGAGATGATCGATCCCGCGACGGAGGCGGCGCTGCCCGGGCTCGACTTCGCCAGCTGGCATCTGTACGCCGGCTACCGTGGCGTCACGCTCCCACAGGTCGGCGACCTGATCCGCCGTCACGGCGAGACGGCCGCGGCGGCCGGCAAGCCGGTGGTGCTGCAGGAGTTCGGCTACAGCTCTCAGCAGCTGGAGCAGCCGAACGTCTACCGGAGCTGGCTGGAGGGGGTCGCGAACGATCCCAACTCGGCCGGCTGGATCTTCTGGCGGCTGGTGGGAAGGGTGCAGCCGGCGCCGACCAGGAACTTCCCCGAGGCCGAGAACGACCCGCTACGCGGCTACGCAAAGGACAACGGAGACCACTACGACATAATCGACGACCCCGGAGCGGCTCCAGCGACCGCCTATCAGTCCTCCCTAGTCCTCCGAGAAGCCGCCAGGCGCGCCTGATTTTCGTCCTCCCCCCGCCCGCGGGCCGCGCGCGGGGGGAGGACGGCTTCGCCGCTAGCTCTGCGTCTCGCTCCCTGGGCCTTTTTGTTCTGTCTCCTCGGCGATCCAGCGCAGGTAGGCGGGATGGCCGGTCAGGATCGGAGTTGCGACGATGTCCGGCGTCTCGTAGCCGTGCTCATCTTTGAGCAGGGACATCAGCGTCTCCGTGTGACGTCCCACGGTCTTCATGAGGACCAGCCACTCGTCAGCCGATTCGACCGCGTCCTTCCACCGGTAGGTGCTGTGCATCGGACCGAGGATCTGTGCGCAGGCGGCCAGGCGCCGCTCGACCACCAGCTCTGCCAACCGTCCGGCCTCTGCCCGGCTGTCCGTCGTCGTGCTCACCTGGACGTAGCTCTCGGCCACTGGTTCACTCCTCTCGCTCACCTGGTTGTGGGTCCTGCGCTGGGATCGCCTCACGCCTCCAGTCTGACCCGCGCGGCGCGTCCTCGGATCGCCCCGGTGGGCCAAAGAGCCCTGTTGACGCTCGAGGGGAGGAGGACTTTAACTGTCCCAACTCGATGGCCGGTGCCTGCCATGGGGAGGCGTCGTGCGGCCAGGGTCGAGCACTGGTCCGGATCGGCGGTGGCCCGCGCACCACGTCCTCGTCGGTCGTGGAGGGTCGCTGTCCGATCCGGCCATCACGTACTAACCTCTGCTGACAGCTTGGCCACCCTCTACCTGGTCGGCACGCCGATCGGCAACATGGAAGACATCACGCTGCGCGCCCTCAAGGTGCTGGCCGAGGTGGAAGCGTTGGCCTGTGAGGACACGCGGCGGACGCGAACGCTGCTCACCCGCCACGGCATCAAGACGCCGGCGATCCTCTTCTCGCTGCACGAGCACAACGAGGAGCGGGCCAAAGGGCGCGTCCTGGGGCTTCTCGAGAGCGGCGTCGACGTGGCCATCTGCTCCGACTCGGGCCAGCCCCTGATCAGCGACCCCGGCTATCCGACACTCCGTGAGGCCATCGACCGCGGCCACCCGGTCGAGGTCATCCCCGGCCCCAGCGCCGTCACGGCCGCCCTCACCGTCTCCGGTCTGCCCGTCTCCAGCTTCACTTTCAAGGGCTTCCCGCCGCGCCGTCCGGGGCCTCGGCGGAGGTTCCTGGAGACGGAGCGGGATTCGCCGCACACACTCGTCTTCTTCGAGTCGCCCTACCGGCTGGCCGCTCTCCTCGAGCAGGCCCTCGAGGTCTACGGAGACCGCGCTGCCTGCGTCTGCGTGGAGCTGACGAAGAAGTTCGAGGCGGTTCACCGCGGCACGCTGGCCGAGCTGCACCAGCAGCTATCGACCAGCCCCGCCCGGGGCGAGGTGACCGTCCTCGTAGCGCCGCTCACCCGAGCGGAGCGGCGGGCCTCATCTAGTGCCCTTTCGCCGGGATCGCGTCTCCGATGATGGCCTCCTCTTCCTCTGCCTCGGCGGTGAGGTCGCCGACGTACTCGTGCACTCGCTCGTTGGGGAGGCGCAGCCACATGGCCATGGCGTAGATCGCGAGGCTGAACAGCGCCATGACCAGGATGTCGATGCCGTAGGGGAGGTCGCCCTTGGCCCCCTTGAGGAGGACGACCGGCAGCCGGTCCGCCGGTCCGAACGATCCGTAGTAGGAGATCACGCCCAGGCCGAGGACGTACGGCCAGACCCAAGCGCCGGCCCGCCAGTCGAGCGACGGCCGCCGCTCGGCACTGCTGGTTGCCGAGGAGATGGCGAGGAGGATGAACCCGATCACGATCGCGAAGATCAGCTTCCAGACCACCGCCCAGCCCGAGAACAGGATGATCTCGTTGGCCACGATGAAGCCGAGCGGGGCGAGAACCGAGCCACCCCAGAGCTTGAATGGTCGATTTCGGTCCGGCTCCTGCAGCCGAAGGGCGCCCATCGCCAGCGGCGCCATCGCGTAGGCGATGACCGTGGCCGAGGAGATGAAGCCGACCAGTGCCGCCCAGCTTGGGAAGGGTAGGAACAGGAAGATGCCGACGATGAACGAGAACGCGATCGCGTAGATCGGGACGCCTCTGGTGCTGAGGCGGGCGAAGATGTCAGGGATGTAGCGGTTCCGGCCGAGCGCGAAGGTGAGCCTCGACGACGTGCCCACGTAGAGAAGCCCGGTGCCTCCAGGCGAGATCACGGCGTCGATGTAGATGAGGACGGCAAAGAAGGTCAGTCCCAGCGACTCGAAGATCGCAGCGAAGGGCCCGTAGGTGCCGCTGAAGGCGATGTTGTCCCATCCCTTCGACAGCTCCTTGGGGTTCAGCGCTCCCACAAAGGCCAGGTCCAGGCCGACATAGAGGATGACGCCCAGGATCATGGAGCCGATCACGGCGAGCGGGATGTTGCGCCTCGGGTTCTGCGTCTCGGCGCCCAGCTGGATCGCCTGTTCGAAGCCGAGGTAGGCGAAGATGACGCCTCCGGCCGGGATCGCAGTGAATACGCCCTTCCATCCGAAGGGAAGGAATCCCCCGCTGGCTGTGAAGTTGCTCGGATGGAACGCGACGATCAGCAGGACGATGACTGCGAGGACCGGGATGGCGATCTTCCACCAGACCGTGATCTTGTTGGTCTCGGCGAGCCACTTGACGCCCATCACGTTGATGGCCGAGAAGATCAGCATCAGCACGACCGCGACTGCGAAGCCCGGCCCGGTGACCAGCCCGGCCTTGTCGATCAGGTCGACGTGCAGGTACTGCGTGACGTAGCCCGCCGCGTAGGTGAGCGCCGCCTCCACCTCGATCGGTGCCGTCGTCACGGCTCCCAGGAAGGCGAACCAACCGCTCGAGAAGCCGATCAGGCTGCCGAAGGCGAAGTGGGGGAAGCGGGCGCTGCCGCCGGCGACGGGGTACATGCCGCCCAGCTCGGCGTGGATCAGGGCCAGCAGGACGACCGCCGCGCCGCCGATGATCCACGAGATCAGTGCCGCGGGGCCCGCGATCTTGGACGCGTTCAGCGCGCCGAACAGCCAGCCGGATCCGATGATCGAGCCGACCGACGCGAACAGCAGGCCCACCAGGCCGACCTCGCGCCGCAACTTTCTCTGGCCCGCAGCCGGGGCTCGTGCTCCGGATTCAGCAACCGCCACGTTTCATCCCTCCCTCAACGCGATGTGACAGGACCCTCTGACGAGGTCGCCCTCCCTGTCCTGGAACAGTTTGGGGGGATTTTAGTCTCCAACGATTACAAAGCAAAGTTTCTGACCCCCGGCGTTGGAATTCTTCTCAGTGAGTACGGACGGTCGAGAACGGCGATGGGATCGGTCGGAGCTCGGGACTTTCGCCCAGACCCCGGGACTTGCAGGCCCGAGTCTAGGGCTAAGGTCCCAGATATTGTGTTGCACTTCGCCCAGAGACCCAATAAAGTGTCTTCCACATTGGTCGCTAACCCGACCAGCGAGCATGGCTTTGCGTTAGTTCGGCCCCCGGATGCGGTCGCGCGGCCGCTCACGCCACTGCAGCTGGAAGAGCTTCTTGGCCGGGGCGCCCATGGCAGCACCTGGCGCGCCAGGTTGGCGGACGGAACCCGCGTCGCCGTGAAACGCCTGGCCACCGTGGGTGAGAACCGCGCAGCCTTCCTTGAACGTCTCGAGAGGGTGGCCGAGGTTCATCACGCCAACCTGCTGGACGTGTTCCGGGCGGTGGACGAGAACGGCGAGCTCTGGGTGATCTCAAGGCTCGGGGACGGCGTCCCGCTCAGCACGCTTCTCAAGTCTGGACGCATGCGCTCGGGGAGCGCTGTAGCCGTAGGCATGGGGATCCTGAGCGGCCTGACGGCGCTGCACCAGGCCGGACTCTGGCATGGCTCCGTGCACGCCCGCAATGTGCACGTCGACATGGACGGCATAGCGCGTCTCGGTGACCACGGACTGACCCCGGCTCCCTCCGGACAGTCGGCCGCCACCCTCCGGGCGGCGGACGTGCGGGGGGCCGGCGCCTTGATCTGCGCGATGTTGAGGGTGCCGCTGGAGAGCGGTCCGGTGGCCGGGCAGCGCCAGGCGCTCAAGGTGGCGAGCAGTCCGCTGGGTCTCGCCGCCAAGGCGATCGCGGGACCGCCCCGGAAGCTTCCGGCCGGGTACGAGGCGGCTCACGCCAGCCTCACGCTCTGGGAGGCGGCGCGCAAGATGGCGACCAGCCGCCGGCAGGCCCAGGCACGCCAGGACCTGTCCGCCATGGTGACGGAGGCCATGGGCTCTGCTCGACCCACGGTCGTCCGGCCGCCCCGGGTGCCCCAGGCCTCCCGGACACGGCGGCAGGTTCCCTCGCTGAGCGGTCCGGCCGAGTCTGACGCCTCGCTTACCCCTGGCCCGGACGAAGCCGCCATGGCCGCCCCGGTGGCGGCCGTGGAGCCGCTCGGGCCGCCGCTACTCGAGCAGCTTCCATCTCCGCCCCCGCCGGCGGCCGAGGCTCCCCCCTGGATGCTCACGCCACCCGCTCCAGCGCCTGCCCCGGCCGCGGCCCCGATACCGGCCGCAGCGCCCGCTGCGGCCGCGGTGCCGACCAGGCCGCAGCCGCAGAGGACCGGAAGGCACCGGACTGTGCTCGCGCTCGCCGCCGCCATCGGGCTGCTGGTGCTGTGCCTGGCCATGGTCATCTCCTCGGCCTCTCCGCCACGGAAACGAGCACCCGCCCCGGCCAGGCCGGCGCCCACGGCCCAGATCGTCGGCGAGCCGCGGCCCACCACGGATCCCGCCCCCGTCGTGGCCCCGGCGCCCGCCTACGGGGACGTGCCGGTGACCACGCCGGTGACCGCCGTCCCGCGGGCCCAGGCGACGACCCAGAGCGCCGCCCCAAGAGGGCCCGGCGCGCCGACGCTGTCCGTCGCGAACCTGCCGCCTCCCACGGCAGCGGGAATCTCTTCTGTCACGGTGGACATCTCGGGCTGCGTGGCCGGCTCCGCCTGCACCATCAGCGTGGAGGTCACGCTGCAGCCAGTCCCCAGCCGGCGCAACGTCACCTGGACCCTGGACTCGATCGACCTCTGCACTGGCACGCCAATCTTGCTGGCGTCGGTGAGCGTGACGGCCCAGCCCGGCTGGAGCCATGTGATCGGCCTCAGCACCGTCACCATCCCGCGAAGTGTCGCCCAGGTCCTGGTGGCGGTGACAGACAGTCCTGGCCGCGCCTCCTCCTCGCTTGCCCCTCTGGGCGTCACTCACTGCCCCTGACCTCTTAGTCCCCTTCTGCGTCCTCGGTGCCGACCTATGCTGGGGCCGTGATGCGGCGCTGGGAGTCGCTGCCGACCCTAGCCCAGGCAGCCGTGGCGTTTCCGCTCTTCGGGCTCCTTCTCTTCTTCGTGAACCTGAGCGTGTTCGCGCAGCCGGTCTGGCGCTCGATCCTCTACGGGATCATCGAAGGCGCCGTCCTGACCATCCTCCTCCTGGTCGCCACGAACACCGAACGCCGCAAAAGAGATCCTAGGAACTAAGGAGAGAATCTCCCTCCTCTGCGGGGAGGGGTCTTGGTGAACTTATTGCTTCTTGGCGATGGCCTCGCCGAGCTGCTCTTTGGTCATACGCGAGGCTCCTTTGACGCCCAGGTTCCGAGAGTGCTTGAGAGCCGCAAAAGCGACGCGGTGCGCCTGCTCGCCCTCTCCATGGGTCTCCACGGCCCGGTCGTGAACCTCTTTATACGTTCGCTGGGCCTTGGCCGGCGATCGCTGCAGCGTCCCCGGGACGTCGCTCTCGCCGTTCCTGCTCGCTGGCATGTCGGACAACTCCTGATGACAGCTTTCCTGGCTGTTTGAGTCTACCGGTGCGTTTTCAGGGCCGGTCTGCGATACTAAATGCGCCATTCCAATCATGCCGCGAAAGCTGCATTCACACTCATTGGCAAGGGCCTTCGTGGCCGCTGCTCGTCCACCCACGCGATGAGCGCCTTCTGGCAGTCGGTCTTCCGGATCGGCGTCGGCTTCTTCTGGCTTTTCTTCGCCTATCAGAACTGGACCGGCCATGGAGTGAGTCCGGCGGTCGTGCAGAGCGGCTTCCTGACCAACCCGGTGCCCGGCATCCACGAGGTGCTGGTCACTGTGGTGCTCCCCAACTTCACCTGGTTCGCGCTGGTCCAGACGGCCGGGGAGGTGGCGGTTGGCGGACTGCTGATCGTGGGCCTCTTCACCAGGCCGGCTGCGATCGTCGGCAGCGCGCTCGCCATCTACCTCGCCTTGACCGTTGCCTTCGTCGAGCCCAGCATCGTCAATCGGTGGGTCTACTACCTGCTGGTTCTGGGCAACCTGGAGCTCGCTTTCAACGGCCCTGGTGCGCTCTCCATCGACAACCGGGGCGTGGCCTGAGGCCTCCCACCGGCCGGATCGAGAATTAAAACGCGGGGCTCTCGCTCCCCGTCTCCGGGTGCGAAAGCCCCGCCAGAAGGGACGGTGCGCGGTTGTGCTAGGTCCCCAGCAGGACGTTGAAGAAGGCGCGGTAGCGCCGGAGGGCGATTCGCATCGCCTCAGTGTCGGCGCCGTCGCCGACGGCGCCGCGTAGCTGCGTCAGATACTCCTGCCGCAGACGGAGCAGCTGGTCCATGACCTCACCGACCAGGGCGTCGGCCTGCTCGGTGGCCGCTTGGGGATCATCCACGAAGACGGCCTGGACAGCCTCCCACCGGGTCTGGAAACCCTGGGCGTCCTGGCGAGGCAGCACGCCGGGCTGCTCCTCGTTGCCAGCCGTGCCAGCTGTTCCGGCGGTTTCTGGTGTGTTGCTCATCGGAGCGGACTGGTCGCGGGTGTCGGACGGATCGAGCGTAGAGGTGCCTGCTCCGCCGGCCGGCTGGACCGCCTTGCGCTCGGCCGCCTCGTCGTAGGAAGCGGCGGCCTGGCCCTGCGCGGCCTGGCCCTCGGCAGTCGTGCCGTAGGTGCCGGCGGTTGCGCCCTCAGGGGCCGCCGCGGCCGGCTGGCGGCCGTAGTCCTGGCCCTCTGGCGCCTGTTCGTAGTCGCGACGGTCACCGGTCTGGTGGTAGTCGCGTCGGTCGCCAGCGTTCTCGTAGCGGCCGCCCGTCTCGTCGGTGCGGGAGGCCGAGGCCCCGCTCATCGCTGGGTCCTGGCTGTCGGCCGCCGGCGTGTCCTCGTAGCGAGGCCGGTCCTGCTGTTCTCGACTCCGGTACCCCCCGGCGGTTTCCTGCTCTTGCTGGGAGCCTTCCGGAAGGTCCTCAGGACGCCGCTCCGCGGTCGTGTCCAGGGGGTCGGTCTGTCCGGGAACCTGCTCAGGCTCCAGGTTGGCCCTCGGCCTCTCGTCTGACCTTTCCATTACTTCATCTCCTCGCGGCGCCCGCCCTGGGTGGCGGACTGCCCCAACAGGTCGTTGAACAGCGCGCGATAGTGAACCATCGCTTGCCGCAGGTCATCCGTGCTCGCATTTCCGGCCGCGTCGGCGGTGGAGATGCGGTGCGCGTTCCGGTAGTTGTCGACAAGCGGGGCGTGGTCCACCGAGACGACTTCCGCCTGCTGCTCGAAGCCATCAGTCGGGTACCCGCGGTCGCGCATCACGGACGTGACCAGCACGTCCGCCTCTCGCACGGCGCCCCTCGGATCGTCGACGAAACGGGTCTGGATCACTCGCCAGGACTCCGCGTAGCGGGTGCGGGCCGCGGGATCGAGCTCCTGAATGTCGAGCTCCTGACGGTGCTTCACGCGATCGCCCAGGACGCGCTCGGCCTTCCTGGTGTCACCCGTCTCGGTCACGGTGCGCTGGTATTCAGGCCCGAATCGCTCCTGCAGCTGCCGCCGCCGCTGCGCCTGCATGGCGAAGAGGACGATGGCCGCCACGACCACGATCAGGATGACGACCACGACCACGAGGACTGTCGAACTCATATCTCCTCCTCCTCGAAGCGTTCAGCCGCTTCAGGGAATTCATTGCATTACCGCTATCACTAAACATGTTATACCGATGGACCTCGAAAGGTGTATGGTCGTGCCCAATCAGGCGGGCGTGAAGCGTGAAGATGACGCCGGTTCAGAGGGCAGAATCGGCTCCCGCCTTCCCAGGCAGGCCCTCAGGCGGGAGGAGGGGCGGCGAAGCCCTGCCCGGTATGATGAGGCGTCCGTAGCTGTGGGCCCGTGGCGCAGCTGGGAGCGCGTCTGAATGGCATTCAGAAGGTCAGGGGTTCGAATCCCCTCGGGTCCACCAAATTCCGAACCTAGAGGTCCGGGCGAGCCTCGCCGCAACGCTGATCAGGTCGAGGGAGAGGCTGGGAACTCCGTCACTTCCGGGATCACGTCGCGGCCCACGATCTCGATCGGCTTGATCTTGTCGACACCGACCACCCAGCCGAAGACGGTCTCGATACGGCAGGCAATTTCCGAGTCCTATCTCCGGACGGCACAGCTCAAAACGGGCCGGGTGTTGATCCCGGCCCGTTTTGTTATGTCAGGTGTCGGGGTGCCTGGGCGATCAGGCGGTGACCCGTGTTATGTCTTTGCGGCTTCGGTCTTAGGGGTGCCGTGGAAGTAGTGGCCCTTGTCGAGGTCTTCGATGAGCCCGGGATTGGTCGGGTGCCACCCCAGGAGCTCGCGAGTCAGCTCGCTTGAGGCAGGGCTGTCGATCGCGAGGTAGCCGGCCAGCCATGCGAAGTGCTCGGCTGCGTCCTCGGGGGAGATGGCGCCAACCGGGAGGTCGAGATGCCGCCCGATCACCTCGGCGATGTCGCGGATCGGCACGCCCTCGTCGGCGACCGCGTGCAGCACCGATCCCGCCGGGGCCTTCTCCAGCGCCAGGCGGAAGAGGTGGGCTGCATCGAGCCGGTGCACGGCGGGCCAGCGGTTGGACCCGTCGCCGATGTAGCGCGAGACGCCCTTGTCGCGGGCGATGCCGACCAGGGCCGCCATGAAGCCGTGATCTCCGTCGCCGTGAACCGTCGGGGGGAGTCGCACAACCGACGAGTGGACGCTGCGCGATGCGAGCGAGAGCGTCGTCTGCGCAGTGGCCATCCGAATCTGCGCACCCCCGCTCCGATGCGCCGTAGCCGAGGCGGGACCAAGCCCGTCCCGTTCGGTCGCCACACGCCCCGGTGCGAGCCCGAGCGTCCCGGAGGCGATGACGAACGGTCGATCAGAATCCGCCAGCGCCTCGCCGAATGCCTCGACGGCGCGGCGATCCGCGTCGGCCGCGTCCTGGAAGCCCCCCGAGAAGGCGATGTCGTGTTTGAACGCGAGGTGGATCACGCCATCCGACGCGCCTGCTGCACTCCGCAGGCAGTCGAGGTCATCAAGAGTGCCGCGAAGCACCTCTGCCCCGGCTGCGGTGAGAGCGGCGGCCGAGGCATCCGAGCGGGCGAGACCGGTGACCTGATGACCTGCGCCGATGAGCTCGGGTACGACGGCGGAGCCGATCCAGCCGGACGCGCCGGTGACGAAAACGTGCATGGTAACCTCCAGGTAGACAAGTGATGTCAGTTGCTGCCATCACTATAGCGGGGGATGTCAGTCGCTGCTATCAACTACGATCTGAGCATGGGTCGATGGGAGCCAGACGCGCGCGGCCGGCTGGAGCAGGCAGCCCTCGCTCTTTACGCCGAGCGCGGGTTCGAGCAGACCACGGTGGCGGAGATCGCTAAGCGGGCAGGGCTCACGGAGCGAACGTTCTTCCGGTACTTCGCCGACAAGCGCGAGGTTCTGTTCTGGGGCGCGGGCTCACTGCAGGAGTTCCTCGTGGGCACCCTCGCCAGCGCGCCTGATTCCGCGGCGCCGATCGACGCGGTCGCCGCGGCCCTCGAGGCCGCCGGTGCCCTGCTTCAGGAGCGCCGCGAATTCTCCCTAAAGCGCCAGGCCGTGATCGCTGCGAACACGGGGCTCCAAGAGCGCGAGCTGATCAAGCTCGCATCGCTGGCCTCGGCGATGGCTGAGGCGTTGCGCCGGCGTGGCGTCAGAGACCCGGCCGCGAGTCTGACTGCCGAGGCCGGGATCGCTGTCTTCAGGATCGCGTTCGACCGCTGGATCAACGAAAGCAGCCAGCGAGACTTGCCGCAATTCATCCGAGAGTCGCTCGACGATCTCAAAGCCGTGACCGCAGGCAGATGATCAGCGACAGCTGATCCTCGATCAGAGACCCCTGGACATCCGGCAACACCGGGACACGCCCTAGACGGGTCGAGCCAGCGGACGGAACGGGCCGGGTGTTGATCCCGGCCCGTTTTCTTTATGTCAGCTGACGGGTTTGCCTGGGCGGTCAGGCGGTGACTCTTCGCCGGTCAGGAAGCCCAGCTGGCGCCGGAGCTCTGGCCGGCGATAGCCTGGTCCCTTACACTGAATGAGGGTTCATTCAGTGTCCGAGCAGGAGCGGATCGACCGGCGGCGAGCGCAGATCCTGGAGGCGGCCAGCCGGGTCTTCGCCCGCAAGGGGTTTCACCGGACCACGGTGCGCGAGGTCGCGCGCGAGGCCGGGATCGCCGACGGCACCATCTACCTGTACTTCGCGAGCAAGCAGGAGCTGCTGCTTGCCCTGCTCGGACAGGTCGGCCGGGTCGGAGAGCGCCGCGCCGACTTCGCCGAGCTGACCGGGATCGACGTGCGCGCATTCATGGACGCGTACCTGCGCCGGCGCTTCGCCGAGCTGCGCGAGTGGCGGCAGCTCTTCGCGGCGGTGTTCCCGGAGGTGCTGGCCGACCCCGGCCTGCGTGCCGCGCAGGCCGCGCAGGCCGCGCCCGCGTTCGAGGCCGCGGAGGTCGAGCTGGCCCGGCGCATAGAGGCGGGCCAGCTGCCGCCGCTCGACCCCGGCCTCCTGACGAGGGTGGCGGCCGCGACGGTCGTCGGCCTCCTCGTCCTCGACGTGCTGGGCGATCCAGTCGTCGACGCCAGGTGGGAGGAACTTCCCGCGTTCCTGGCGCATCTCTGGTTCGACGGTCTGGGTTCCGAAGGGAGGTGAACGACATGTCCACGACCGAGACGCACCGCGCTGTCGCCCCGGACATCGTCTCGGCGGCGTTCAAGGCTGACCCGCTTCCGGCGTGCGCTCACCTGCGAGCGGAGCAGCCCGTGGCCCGCGTATCGGTGCCGGGCGTCTCCGGCGAGGCCTACCTGGTCACCCGCTACGAGGACGCGGCCGCCGTGCTCCGGGACGAGCGGTTCGTGAAGGACGTGCGCAACGCTCGGGACCCGGGGAACCTGCGCCGGCCGTGGGTGCCCGGGGCGCTGAAGCCACTCATGCACACGATGCTGGACAACGACGGGGCGGAGCATCACCGGCTGCGGGGCCTGGTTCGCGACACGTTCGCGCCCCGCTACGTTGCGCAGCTCGAGCCGCGGGTGCAGCAGGTTGCCGGCGAGCTGCTGGAGCGCATGGCCGCGGCCGGGAAGGCCGACCTGGTCGCCGACTACGCCCTGCTGCTGCCGCTCACCCTGATCTCCGAGATCCTGGGCGTGGACGAGCGCGACCGCCTCCGCTTCCGCCGCTGGTTCAACTCGCTGGTCGCCGCCAGCGCCTTGGGCAGCACCAGCCTCCGCCTGCTCCTGAAGCTCCCGGACATCCTGGCGATGATGCGCTTCCTGCGCCGGCTGGTGGCGGAGCGGCGGGAGCGGCCTCGCGACGACCTGGTGAGCCGGCTGGCGGGCGCCGGCGAGGACGGCGACCGGCTGACCGGGAACGAGCTGCTGGCCATGGTGGCGCTGCTGCTGATCGCGGGCTACGAGACGACGGTGAACCTGATCGCGACGGGCACGCTGCTGCTGCTGACGCATCCCGACGAGCTCGTTCGCCTGCGCCAGGACCCCGAGCTCATGGGGCCGGCGGTGGAGGAGCTCCTGCGGCTTGGTTCCCCCGTCGACGTCGCGACCGAGCGCTACGCGCGCGAGGACGTGGAGGTGGCGGGCGTCGCCCTCCCCCGCGGCTCGCTGGTGCTGGTCGGGATCGTCTCGGCGAACACGGACGATGCGCGCTTCGAGGAGCCGGAGCGCCTTGACCTCGCCCGCGAGGACCACCACCACGTCGCGTTCGGCCTCGGCCCCCACTACTGCCTGGGCGCGCCGCTCGCCAGGCTGGAGGGCCGCGTCGCGATCGGCTCGCTGATCCGGCGCTTCCCGGACCTCCGTCTGACCGTGCCGCCGGAACAGCTGCGCTGGCGGGCAGGCGTCTCGCTCCGTGGGCTGGTGTCCTTGCCGGTGGTGTGCTAAAGCACGTAGGCAGAAGTCTTGTCCGTGTTGCACTTACTAGTAGAGGCACTACCCAGTGCTGCTCGTCTGCCCCGACCTTAGCGTTCTGGGCAGCCAAGT
>CATPBP010000141.1 GCA_955652675.1 Candidatus Dormiibacterota bacterium | reverse complement strand
GTCCGGGTCCTCGGCACCACGCTGGTGCTCCGCAACCTAGCCCACGCCAAGCCTTCCTCAACGACTCCCAGACCACCCGGTCGGGTCTCTGGTTCGGAACCTGCGCCGCCTCGGCGCCCCAGTCGGCGGCCGGAGGCGGCCCATCGGCAGGACGGCACCTAGAAGGTGTCGGAGCAACCACATCAGGCCGGCTACGTCTTCGGTCCCCGAGAGACGCGCGGTGTCATCCTCGGTCTTCGCGGCGGACAGCTGGTCGCGCTGAGCGTCTCGGTGGCGGCAGGGTTCACGGCACTGCATGCGCTCTCAGGCGTGTGGGGACCGCTAGCAGCTCTGGGGGTCCTCGGCGCCGGCGCAGCAGCGACCTGGATGCCGATCGGTCATCTCACCCTCGAGCAATGGGTGCCAACCACCACCGGCTACCTAGTTAGAGCGCTGGCCGGTGGTACCCGCTTCCGTGCACGCGAGCATCGGATCGGTCAGCACGCCGGGCAGCCACCGCGCGAGGAGCAGCCCTGGTCGCTGCGCGACTTCCGAATCCTCTCCACTAGCCCAGAGCCGGCGCCCACGGCTGAAATCGGAGTCGTCAAGAATCGACGACGCTCCACGTATGTCGGCGTCCTGGAGGTATTCAGCCACTCCTCAGCCCTACTCGGTCGCGGGGAGTTGGACCAACGCGTGGGACTCTGGGCCAGCGTGCTGGCGGGTACCGCTCGGCACACCTCGCCCATCCGGCGCGTCCAGTGGCTGGCACGTTCGATTCCCGAGGACCGCGAGGCGTTAATGCGTCACCTCGAGGATTGCAAGGCCACTGGTGCCGACGATGAAGCCGTCGAGTCCTACCGTGAACTGCTGCAGCTGGCGAATTCAGCGGCCCAGCGCCATGAGAGCTATCTCGCCGTTGAACTGGATCCTCGACGAGCCTGGCGCCACATCCGAATCGCTGGTCAGGGTGACGTCGACCGCGGTGCCAGCGTGCTCATGGCGCAACAGCTACGCGACGTCGCCGATTGGCTTCGGGCGGCCGAGCTTGGCGTCGGTGAACCTCTCTCGCCGCGGGAGCTGGCCGGCTGCATCCGCTATGCATACGATCCAACCCGACGCCTCCTGGACGGTATCCGCCGATCCGAAGGCGGTCCCGAGGGTCCCCACCCGAGGCGCGCCTGGCCTACTTCGAGTAAAGAGCAGTGGACCAGCTACCGCAGCGCTCACTGGTGGCACGCCGTCTACTACGTGGAGGAGTGGCCGCGAGTGGAGGTGTCTCCTGACTTCCTGCGCACACTTCTCCTGAGCGACGGCCGGCACCTGCGGACAGTTTCGATGGTGTTGGAGCCAGTGCCGCCGCTCAAGGCCAACCAGGAGATCAGGCGGGCCCGGGTGGCGGACGTGACCGAGCAGAAGATGCGCGACCGGGTGGGCCAGATCGCCTCGGCCCGGCGCGAGCAAGAGCAGGAGCATGTCGAACGGACGGAGGGTGAATTGGCGGCAGGCCACGCCGCCGTCCGTTTCGCCGGCTACGTGGGCGTCACAGCTACTTCGGCCGGGGACCTCGAAGAGGCCTGCGCCGAGGTGGAGCGCGACGCGGTCGCTTCCCGGTTGATGCTCGATCGCGTCTTCGGCGATCAGGAATTTGCGTTCACCTGCCTGCTCCCCATTTGCCGGGGATTGCCCTGATGGAGCCGCAGCAGGTCAAGGTTCAGATCGAGCTGGCCTTCCCTGGAGACCCCGGGCTGAAGCGTACGGTGATCACCTGCCGGTGGCAAGAGGCGCCGGTGCTGGTCGCCGACTGGATCAAGCAGGCGGTCGAGGAAAAGGAAGGCCGACGGCAAGGCCAGGGATGGGAGTAGGCAATATCCGGCTGGGCGCTCCGCTGCTCGCCCACCATGCCACCACGGCCC
Source organism: Candidatus Dormiibacterota bacterium (assembly GCA_955652675.1). Lineage (GTDB taxonomy): Bacteria > Chloroflexota > Dormibacteria > Dormibacterales > Dormibacteraceae > Nephthysia. The sequence continues at coordinate 1,384 of CATPBP010000141.1, read as the reverse complement.
ACGTCGGTGCCGCTTATCCCTGGATGGCCGAGGCTGGCCTGGGCTCCGACGGCGTTTACATCGGCCAGGATCTGCATGGCGGAGCCTTTTGCTACGACCCTTGGCAGTTCTACCCCAGCGTGATCCAGGGACCCAATATGGTGGTCTTTGGCAAGCTGGGTGCCCGCAAGTCGAGTCTGATCAAGACTTACTGCTGGCGCCAGCTTGCCTTTGGGCGACAGGTTTGGATTCTTGATGTCAAACCTGAGTACAAACGGCTCTGTCAGGCAGCCGGCGGCGTCTACGTGTCGCTGCGACCGGGTGGCGGTGTTCGGCTGAACCCGCTCGAGGCCTTGCTTCGAGATCGGCGTCCGGAGGCCATCCACCAGGCGCGCATCGAGCTGATGGACTCGCTCGTGGAGGCAGCAGTTGGCCGACCTCTTGAGTCGATCGAGCACACCGGGGTCGACGTGGCCGTCGGCCTGGCCGCAGTGCGGGCGACCGCGCAATCGCGGGAGCCGACGCTGCGCGACGTGCTTGAGGTGATGCTCAACCCCGACCACGATGTGGCGGCGAGCATGTATATGTCGGCGGAGGGCACGCAGAACGTCCTCCGGGACGTGGCGCACGGGCTCCGCCGGCTGGTGGAGGGTGATCTCCGCGGAATGTTCGATGGACCCACCACGGCCGGTATCGTCCTGGCGTCACCGGTCGTTGCCTTCGACGTCTCGGGAATCTCCAAGTCCACCTCCCTTGGTGTGGTGATGATCTGCGTCTCCGCCTGGTTGCGGCGTCTGCTTACCGAATCGGAGGACGAGGGTCGGCGCCGCGTGATCGTCTATGACGAGGCTTGGAAGGTCCTTCGTGTGCCCGGAGTCGCCCGCTTCTTCAACGAGAGTTGGAAGCTGGCGCGCCCCTGGGGAGTCCAGAACATCGCCGTGATGCATCGCCTCAGCGACCTGGCAGCGATTGGCGACGCGGGGAGTGAGGAGATCGAATTGGCTCGGGGCCTGCTCTCGGACAGCGAGACGCGTGTCATCTATCAGCAGCCCTCTAACGAGCTGAAGGGGCTACGCGAACTGCTCCAGCTAAGTGAGGCGGAGGTGAGCAGGGTGAGCACCCTGCCGCCAGGCGACGCTTTGTGGAGAGTCGGCCAGCGTAGCTTCATGGTCCGTCACCACGTCTCCTCTGTCGAGCGGTGGATCATCGACACGGAGACGCGCCAGACGGCTTAGCGTTTGGTTGGCAAGTTCGTTGTTGTCTCCGTCCTGGCGGCTATCACTCTGGTTCTCTTGGTGCCGGTTGTGCTCAGCTCGCCGGCGGCTGCTGGACTGGTTGCGGACCCAACCTCCACCTGCAGCGGTGTGCTAGCGCCGACCGGCTACCAGATCGACAAGGAGCAGGC
>CATPBP010000140.1 GCA_955652675.1 Candidatus Dormiibacterota bacterium | reverse complement strand
TCACTGCTCGCTCGGCGAGTCGCATTTGTAACGCGGGTGGTCGGCCGAGAGCGACAGATCCACTAAAAGGCATTAGGCCGGTGTAAATCAGGGTCAGCCCTCGGACCAGAACCACCACCCTGAATCGTCGCAGTGTAAATCCGGGGCCGTTACGAGCCCTCACACGACGAGGTGGTAAAAGCTCTGCTCGAACTCGAGAGCGCATAGGATGTCAGCGGATCCGCGCGACCGGATTTACACCACCTCACGCGACGCGACCGTGCGCGGCTCCCAGACCATCGACTCAACGGCAGCATACGAATCACCTAATTGGCTCCATGATTGCAGCCTGTCTCCGGCTCCCTCGCCGTACAATCTTCGAGACGGAGGGAGGGTCTTGACACGGAGATCGCATGTACACCGAGGAGACCCTCAGCCGGCTTAGAGTGGCCCGAGACGGGCTCGGGCGCTGCCTCGAGCAGCTCGAGGCGGAGCGGAACCGGGCCGAAGTCACAAGCAGCTGGCACAATCTTCTGGTTCGCCTCATCCGTCACCTGGAGACTGACGAGCAGCTCCTGGCCGGCTTGGCCGAGAGGGCACGAGCGGAGATGCAGCGCCAGAAGTGATCGCCAAAGAGCCCGCTGCGGACGAAGTCCTCAACCTCATGCGGCTCGGACTGAGCAGGTGCGACGGTCTCCCAGCGCGCCAATCCGGTTGCGGCTACCAGACTCCTGGAGCTGACAGCTGGCCCTCTCCGAGGCGATGATGCATCCCGATGGCAGACGGGCCCTAGCGCCGCGAATGAGGGGGCGGGTAGGGGTCAGGTCTCCGCTCCGACGAGAAGCTGACTGCGCCATGACTGCTGATTGATCGGGCGGCTCTATAACTTTGGCTATCGGCAAGGAAGCAACCTCCGGGCCCTCCCTAGGCGGGCCGACCTCAAAGAAGACTTACCCAAGTGGATTGCAACACAACGAAGAGCGCCAGCGATCACCAGCCTCTTGCTCGGCTGGTTACGGAGGCGTTGGCGGGCAGCGTATCCCAGAAACCAGCGCCCATGCCTTTCCCCCATCCGGGCTCAGTTCTAAGAGAACCAAGCTGATGTCACGCGCCCGGCCAGCGCATCTCGATGCTGTTCCGGCCGATGTGCTGGGAGCCGTCGTCCTCGTTGTTGAGGACGAGCGCGCATGGCGGGTTATCTTGGAAACCGACCTGCGCATGTTGGGCTACCGTCCGTTGTTGGCCGCAGACGGTATCGAAGCGCTTGATCAGTCCGTTGAGCACGATCCCGATATGGCCATCGTCGATCTCATGCTGCCGGGGTCAGACGGTTGGCGCTTACTCGCTGACCTAAAGGCGCGTGGGGCTTCGGTACCGACCATCTTCTATTCGGCCCATCCGATGGGCCGGGCCGAGAATCAGCATCCTGACGTAGTGGCGTGCATCAGCAAAGGCGCCGATAGGGCAGACCTTTACGCGCTCCTGCCAGCTGCAATCAGAAGGAACAATCGCCGCGAGCTTCTGCGACGACCGAGTTCAGCTCCTCCAGCATCCCCGTCGGGTTCTGGGGTTGTGCCGATTCGTGATTGCATCGGTCGGGGAGGATCACGTTGTACCAGGCGGTCGTCGACATCAAGCCGGTGCGGGTCGAGTCCTCGCCCGCGGCCGCGACCTCTCGGCGCCCAAGCTGCGGGCCTGCCCAAGTGGCGTCAAGGCGCCGAGTCCTGGCGGTGTCCGACCACGCGAACGCTAAGGGCGCCTTCAGCCTTCTAGTCCGACCAGTCTTGCCTGCAGGTTTCGCCAGTTGAGGGAGAATGCCCTTCCAGACTGACCCGAGAGCAACCACACTAGCCACGGCCATACCGCCCAGTGCCAGAAGCATCTCCCTCCAATCGACCGCGTCCAAGGGACGCGTCCCAAGCAGCAGCTGGTCCCCGGCGCGGCCAAATCGTGAACTGGGCCGACCGGGAGGCCGCCGCCCGGGAGATCACCGCTTCCCGCGACCGCTTCCAGAGGGCGGAGGCGAGTTCGACCTCTTAGCGACCTAGCTTCGGCAAAAAAGCAGTCCCTGACTTGAACTCTCCCCGACCCCCATGAGCTCTGGTGCCGTACAGACCCTCGACCCTTCCACGACTGGTAGCCTGAAGGCAGGAGCCGCGATCCAAGCGGCGACGGCGATGGGTCTCGCTTAACGCCTGAAGGCTGATGGGCCCTACCAACCCGCGATTGGTAGGAGGAGATCCATGGTCGAGCCCATCTTGCGCCCCTGGCTGGGGGCCTTCGACAACATCTACGCGATCGCCGCCGTCTGGATCGGGCTCGCCTTTCTGGCCAGCCTGATCTCCATCCGCGTCGGCCTCTCGGTGGCCCTGGTCGAGATCTTGGTCGGCGTCGCCGCCGGCAACCTCTTTCAGCTCTCCACCACCGCCTGGATCGACTTCCTGGCCAGCTTCGGCAGCGTGCTCCTCACTTTCCTGGCCGGTGCTGAGATCGACCCCGGCTCGCTGCGTCGCTTTGCCCTACCCAGCTTGGGAATTGGCGGTGTCGGATTTATCGCTCCCTTTGTGGGTGCCTGGGCTTTCGCCTGGTTCGCTCTGCATTGGCAGTGGCACGCCAGCCAGATCGCCGGCGTGGCGCTCTCGACCACCTCGGTCGCGGTCGTCTACGCCGTAATGGTGGAAACCGGGCTCAACAAGACCGACCTGGGCAAGCTGATCCTCACCGCCTGCTTCGTCTGCGACCTGGGCACGGTAGTGGCTCTGGGTGTGCTTTTCGCCAACTACAACGCCCTCCTCATCGGCTTCGCGGTTGCTACCGTGATCGTCCTCTTCCTGCTGCCCCGAACCCTCCGACTGGTGCTGAGGACTCTTGGGCATGCCGTCAGCGAGCCAGAGGTGAAGTTCACCTTCCTCCTTCTCTTCGGTTTGGGCGGGCTCGCCGCCGCCGCCCGCTCCGAGGCCGTGCTCCCCGCCTACCTGCTGGGTCTGGTGGCCGCCGGCGTCTTTCATGAGGATCCGCGGCTCATGAGCCGGGTCCGAGCTACCGCCTTCTCCTTTCTCACCCCCTTCTTCTTCCTCAAGGCCGGCACCTTGATCTCCATCCCGGCCGTGATCGCCGGGCTGGTCGGTGTAGTCGTGCTCTTCCTGGTCAAGATGGCGGCCAAGTTCGTGGGCGTCTTCCCGGCCACCTTCGCCTTCCATCTTCGTGGCCGCCAGGCCTGGTACACGACGCTGATGATGTCGACCGGCCTCACCTTCGGCTCGATCTCAGCCCTCTTCGGCCTCACCCACGGCTACATCGACCGGGCCCAGTATTCGGTGCTGGTGACTGTCGTGGTGCTCACCGCACTGGTTCCCACGCTGATCGCGCAGGCCGTCTTCTATCCCAGGAGCTCCAGCCTGCGCTACGGAGCCGAGGACCCCGCAGACAGGGAGCTGGAGCCAGTGCGGGAGGGCGGCTCATGAGCAGAGCCGCTGAATCGCCCACCGTCAAGAAGCGCCTCCCGGCTTGGGCCCTGGCCCATCCCGATCCGATCCTCTCGGCGGCCAGACTCCTCAGCACGGTGTGGCTCGCCTCCGCGAGTCTGCTCGGGCTCCTGCTCTTCATGAAGCCGGAGGCCACCTTGCTTCGCCTCGGCCTTTTCGTCTTCTCCGGCCTTTGCCTGGTGGCGGCCGTGGGCGCTTTCACCGTTGTCTACTTGGCCGGGCGAGAGAGACCATGACGGGGACGAGCATGCACAACGTGATAGTCGCCTGTGTCGACGGCTCCAAGGGCGGCTACGCGGCTCTCGTCGAGGCCGCGGAGCTGAGCAAACGCTTTCGAGCCGAGCTGATCGCCCTCTCGGTCGAGGAGGGTCTGCCCCGCTACGCGGCCACCATGGGCGAGGTCGACGAGTTCAAAGAGGAGAAGGACCACTATTTCGAAGAGGTGGGCCGGGTAGCCGCCCGCATCGCCGGCGAGCACGGCTGGCGGCTGAGGCATGAGGTCCGGCTGGGCCACGCCGCCGACGTCATCGTCCGCTTCCTCGAGGAGACTGGCGCTGACCTGGTCGTGCTCGGCTACAAGGGACACTCCAGGATTGCGCGCTTCGTGATCGGAAACACAGCCCAGAAGGTCAATGCCTACTCGAAGGCCTCCGTCCTGATCGTCAAGCCCACGCCCGAGACGGAACACCTCTGGCACGCGAGGACCTAGAGCTACTGGGCCGCTATCGAGAGTATCGATGCTCCGTCCACGACGCGGCGCGTCACAGGCTAAGGTCCTGCCTATGAACGCGGTCGCCCTCTTTGGCGTCCTCGTGGTCAGCTTCATGATTGTGACCAGCGGCGAAGGCCAGGATGAAGGCCGCGTGGCGCTGCTCGGGGGCGTACACGGTGCTCGCCACCCACTACCCCAGCTGCCAAGCTAGGCGCTGGTCCTCGATCTACTCATCGATTTCCTTGCCGCGAGAGCAGAGGCCGGATGCTGTCGACAGCGCCCCGCTATCGACCGAAGGGGTCGCGGCCGCCACTGCCGGGTTACGGCGCCCGGGGTCCAGTCAGAAGGCTCCCCAGGGCCCCAGTGCCGCCTTGTCGATCGGGGGGTGAACCTCCTAGTAACCCTGGCCGCGGGCCTGCTCCTGGGTGTGGTTCCCACCGCAGGGTCGCCGTGGCAGTCTTCCTGATCGTCGTCGCCGTCTACGTGGCGCTTCTGGCCCTGTCGCCCAGCGCGGCTGCCGTCGACTCTCGAGCCACACAAGATTGCGGAGATCCTGAACTGGGACAATCGGGAGGCGGCCGAACGCGAGATCGCTGCTTCCCGCGACCGTTTCCAGAGGACGGCGGCGAGCTCGCCCGCTTAACAGGACGACTTCGACGCCAGCGGTCCACCGATCAGGACGCTGAGCCGATCACGGCCGACGGTTACTCCGCCTTGGTAACCTGAAGGAGGAACCGCCTCGAAGCGGCACCGGCGATGGGTCTCGCTTAACGCCTGCAGGCTGATGGGCCCTACCAACACCGATTGGTAGGAGGAAGCCGTGCCGGAGCCCATCTTGCGCCCTTGGCTCTACGCCTTCGACAACATCTACACGATCGCAGCTATTTGGATCGGGCTAGCCTTCATGGCCAGCCTGATCTCGATTCGAGTGGGCCTCTCGGCCGCCCTGGTCGAGTTTCCGGTCGGTGTGGCCGGCGGAAACCTCTTCCAGCTCTCCACAACCGCCTGGATCGACTTCTTGGCCAGCTTCGGCAGCGTACTGCTGACCTTCCTGGCCGGGGCCGAGATCGACCCCAGCTCGCTCCGCCGTTTCGCCCTGCCGAGCCTAGTGATCGGCGGTGTGGGCTTTGTCGCTCCCTTCGCCGGCGCCTGGGCTCGGGCAACCTCAAGCCTTTCTGGTGAGTTCCGAGCGTGACCTTCCACAGCATCCTCTTTGACCGGCCCGAGCAAAGGGCGGGCGCAGATCAGCTCGGCGCACCGCCATTCTTCCGGGACCTGAATCTCGACCAGGTGGTTGAGTCGATCACGGCTACCCGGCCGGACTACAACCTCAAGCCCTTCTTCTATACGCTGCCACTCGGCGTCGAGACGATCCACTACCGGCAGGACATACTCCGGGATCTGGAGGCTAAAGACCTGTGGGAATGCGTCCGATCCTTTGCTCGGCAGATGCGCTCGATGCGGGAGCATCTCACGCAAGCCGGCAAGCTGCATTACAGGTACCAGAAGGAGGCCTGGTTCGTCGATGCGGTTGAAATCTACGGCCAAGCCGTCACCAATCTCTACCTTGATTTGGAAAGCGTGACGGTTAGATCCCAAGGCTTCCTAACTTTCCGCGAGTACCTGAAGACGCATACCCAGTCGCGTGAATTCACTTCCCTCCTGGCCGAGACGGCGAAGCTGAAGCAAGACCTGGCAGGCGTCAAATACATCCTCACGGTTCACGACAACCACGTCACCGTCAGTAAGTACGAGGCGGAATCGGACTATGCGGCGAAAGTACTGGGCACATTCCAGAAGTTCCAGCTTGGCGTGGTAAAGGATTACCGTGTCCAATTCCGAGACTGGGCAGAGATGAACCACGTTGAGGCCGCAGTACTGGACAGAATTGCACTCTTGTACCCCGAGGTCTTCGGCGCACTGAACGATTACAGCGCTCGCCACCGAGACTATCTCGATCAGACGATAGGAGACTTCGACCGCGAAGTGCAGTTCTACGTGGCCTATCTAGAGTATGTGCGCCAATTCAAGGCCGGTGGCCTGACGTTTTGCTATCCCCACGTCTCAGACTCAAAGGACGTCCATGCCAGTGAAACGTTCGATCTGGCCCTGGCGAATAAGCTCGTCTCCGAAGGCTCGCCTGTCGTATGCAACGAGTTCTACTTGCAGGGGCCAGAGCGCATCTTCGTGGTGACGGGTCCGAACCAGGGCGGCAAAACCACCTTCGCCCGCACCTTTGGACAGCTGCACTACCTGGCGAGCATTGGCTGCCAAGTCCCCGGCCGCGAAGCGCGCCTCCTCCTGTTCGACAATCTTTTCACCCACTTCGAGCGCGAAGAGAACCTCGCCGACCTCAGGGGCAAGCTGCAGGACGAGCTTATCAGAATCCACCATATCCTCAGTCAAGCCACGCCCAACAGTGTCCTGATAATGAATGAACTTTTCACATCCACCACGCTAACTGACGCCCTCTTCCTCGGCAAGCATGTGCTCGAGCGAATAATGCAGCTACGGCTGCTGTGTGTCAGTGTCACCTTCGTCGACGAGTTGGCGGCTCTGAGCGAAAGCACCGTGAGCATGATGAGCACAGTAGCTCCCGACGACCCGACCGTACGTACATACAAAGTCGTCAGGAAGCCTGCTGACGGGCGAGCATACGCGGTCGCGATCGCGGAGAAGTACGGACTGACCCGCAAGCGCCTGATGGAGCACATCGTGCGATGAAGGCCTTCCTGATGCATCGAGCGCGAGACTTCGACTGGGAACGCGAGCTACCGCCGAGCGCGGCCGCCCTTACCCAGGACCTAGGGCTGGAAACGCTGTTCACTGCCATGGCTGGCGGTGACAAGTTTCTGTACGAGGTCGCCGAGAAGGGTGTCTTGTACAGCCTCCAGGACCCCGAGGAGATCATCTATCGCCAACACGTGCTCAATGACTGTATCGAACAGGCGACGGTGGTCGCTGAGATGTATGCAACCACTATCCAGGCAATCGAAGGGGAGCGCAAGGTCTGGCGCAGCTTCGTCAACTATCCGGCGGCGATATTGCGACGGGCCATCGAGTTACTGCAGCTGTTCGTGTTACAACTCAAAAAGCTGAGGGTCATCGCCGATGAACACGTCGGCAAATTCCACTCCGCCGGCTTCGCGGCGCTCTTCGAGATGCTGCGAATGGAACTGGATGACGGCTACTTCGCCAGCGTCGACGAGCATCTGAGGCAGCTCAAGTTTCGGCACGGAGTCTTGATCAGTGCACGCCTCGGCAAAGGAAGCAAAGGCATCGACTACGTGCTTCGCGAGCCGCGACAGGCGAGGCCGGTGTGGCGAGAATGGCTCTCGTTTCTGGATCGATCCGCCTTGACCATCTGGATCGACCCTCGTGATGAGAATGGGGCCAAGGCGCTGTCTGAGCTGAGCGACCGCGGCTTGAACCTCGCAGCCAACGCGCTGGCCCAGTCGACCGATCACATCCTCAGCTTCTTCAAGATGCTGCGGGCCGAGCTCGGCTTCTACATCGGCTGCCTGAACCTGCGGCAGCGGCTCGTGGAGAAGAGTGAACCGGTCTGCTTCCCGGTGCCCCTGGCGCACGACGGACCGGAGTTCTCCTGTCGCGGCTTATACGATGTGTGCCTGAGTTTGAGCATCGATGGAAAGGTAGTCGGCAACGACGTGAATGCGGTTGGCAAATCACTGATTATGATCACCGGCGCGAATCAGGGTGGGAAGTCGACGTTTCTTCGAAGCCTTGGCCTAGCCCAGCTGATGATGCAGAGCGGCATGTGTGTTGCCGCCGAGGCTTGCCGATCCAATGTCCGCGATGCCGTCTACACCCACTTCAAGCGGGAAGAAGACCCAACGATGACCAGCGGCAAGCTGGACGAAGAGCTCCGAAGGATGCGGGGCATCGCCGACCACGTAACCCCGAACAGCGTCGTGCTCTTCAACGAATCATTCGCGGCGACGAACGAAAGCGAAGGTGCCGAGATCGCGAGCTCAATAGTTGGCGGGCTGCTAGAGGTGGGTATCAAGGTCTTCTTCGTTACTCATTCCTTCGAGCTGGCGCGTCGATTTCATCTTCAGGCGATGGACAACGCTCTCTTCTTGCGAGCTGAAAGGCGGGCCGACAGCCAACGGACTTTCAAGCTACTCGAAGGCGAACCGCTGCCAACCAGCTACGGAGAAGACCTCTACAGGAGGATCTTCGGGAAAGATTGAGATGTAGCCAGGGCGGCGCCGGGAGTGTGAGGTGGCTCCAGGCGCACCCGGCGGCGAGGCGACTTGTGACCCTCGGTGGCAGCCAATCGCGAACGCCGCTAGCGATTGCTCCAAATGCTGGACGGGCTCGAGCGGTCGACCCATAGGCGTAGGGACAGCTGACAGGCGGACCTCCTCAAGGAAACCTCGCGTTTGGCGTTACGGCCGCTTCACGCTGGTGGTGTTGGGCCACTTCAAGCCGCGGGAAGATCAACTCGGCGAGGAAGACGGTTACGTTCGCCGCTCGGCCCACACAGAGAATGGGGGCCGAGAGTGGGCGAACTCATGCCCCTCGGCTGGGAGGTAATGAGAACGATCCATGGAATGTTGCGAGAATGGGACGCCGACTGGACAAGACTCTTGGCGTCAGCCGGTTCGCCGAACTCCGGAGGACGCTGGAGCCGCAGCAATCGGCACCTGCAGGCCGGTAGAGGATGGGCCAACCTCTCGTGACGCCGCGCGGCGTACTGAAGGCAAATGCCGTCGATAACGGTGAGTAGGCTGCGGAGGGAGGAGACGTGCTGCGATTGCGGGCGCTGATCGCCCTTCGAGCGACGAGCGCGGGACACGCACCGGCGCCGGCCAATGCCCATCGCCGTCGAAGTGGTCGGTCAGTGGGCGATTGACTTCTGCTGATAGTCGAAGCCTCGGAACACAGGTGCTAAGGTGCTTCTTGTGAGGTTGATCGACCGAGAGCTGGCTGGGCCGGCTCTCAGGCTGCCGAACCCGATTGGTGAGCCCCCGGTGGAGCTGCCGGAAGGTGCCCCGCTGGAGCTACCCGAGGGGGAGCCGGCCTCTGAACCGGCGGGCCCCGAACCCGACGAAGAGTAGCGCTCATCCAAAGCGCTTGCCGCGCCAAAGGCTCTGCCCTGACAGATGGTTGACCCCCTGCTAGGACAGGGGCAAGAAGGTCGCGATCCCCGTTGGAGAGAAGGCGAGCCAGAAGGAGCCCACGGCCGCGGCCAAGCATGCAATCCCCACCCAGCGCGGACCGGTCCGGCCGTGGGTGAGCAGGAGGAACCCGACCAAGACTGGCAAGAACAGCGCCAGCGCGATCTCGATGCCGAGAAGGTTGTTCGTGAACGGCCGCCAGGTCGCGATGACCACGATCTCGAAGACCTGGAAGACAATGCATACAACGCACATCTGCCCCACTGGTCGCAGGTCCCAGCCCTTGACCTGACCAATGCCGGCGGCGAGCCAGAGCAGCCCGTACATGCCCGCAATGGCTCCGAAGACCAGTTGGGCCGTTCCCGCCGGGGCCTGGACGCCAAACGGTGAGCCCGTGACAAACCAGAGAGCATCGAACAGCAGAGTGACCGCACCCATCAGGCTTCCAGAGACCCCGACCATCGCCGCCGTCGCCGCGTAACCCTCCCTCTCCTGGAAGGAGCCCAGCAGCTGTACCCCGTTCACGTACAGCGCGAACACCAGCCCGACCATGGCAAATGTCAGCGGTGTTAGTCCATGCGCCCCTACCATCGATCCACCCTCCTTCTCAGCTTTACGGCCAGGACACCACGCAAAAACTTCTCAACCGCGAGCCTCCCGAATCTGCCTCCACAGCCTGTCGGGGGTCGCCGGCATGTCGACGTGCGTGATCCCAAAGGGTGCGAGGGCGTCACATATGGCGTTGATCACCGCCGCGCTGGCAGGGATGGTGCCCGCCTCTCCGATGCCCTTCACTCCGAGCTCGTTGGTCGGGCTCGGGGTAACAGTCCGGTCAAGCGTCAGCTCGGGGATCTCGTTCGCCGTCGGGACCGCATAGTCGAGGAACGTTGTAGTGCGGAGCTGACCGGTCTCTTCGTCATACACCGCCTCCTCGAAGAGCGCTTGGGCCACGCCCTGAACGATGCCACCGTGGATCTGCCCGTCCACGATCATCGGGTTGATGACGTTTCCGCAGTCGTCTACCGCGACATACCGCTGGAGATCAACCCCGCCGGTTTCCGGATCCACCTCCAGCACGCACACGTGGGCGCCGAACGGCCACACGAAATTGGGCGGATCGAAGTAGCTGACGGCTTCGAGTCCCGGCTCCATACCCTCAGGCAGCCCAGCGCCATAGGCAGCCGCGGCCACCTCGCCGAACGTCTTGACACGGTCTGGATGGCCACTGACGTGGAAGCCGCCGGCCTCGAAGACCATGTCCTCCTCGGCAGCTTCGAAGAGATGGGCGGCCAGCTTACGCGCCTTGCTGACCACCTCCCGGCAGGCCTTGTGCACCGCCATGCCGCCTACGGCCAGGCTCCGGCTGCCGTAGGTCCCACAGGCCATCGCAGGTCCCTGCGCCGTGTCGCCGTGCCTGAGATGGATCAGCTCTAAAGGCAGCCCCAGGCCGTCTGCAGCGATCTGTGCGAAGGTGGTGTCGTGGCCCTGGCCGTGTGCGTGGGCTCCCGTAAAAACTGCGACGGACCCCGTCGGGAGCACGCGCACCTGGGCCGACTCGGTGAAGGCCACGCTGCCGGTGACGCCGACGGTCGCCGCACTGGGGCCGAAGCCGCAGATCTCAACATAGGTGGAAAGCCCGATGCCCAGGTATCTGCCCTGCTCCCGCAGCTCAGCCTGACGCCGGCGGAGCTCCTGGTAACCGCAGAGCTCGAGAGCACGGTCCAGGGTCTTTGAGTAGTCGCCAGAGTCGTAGACAAACCCGAACGGGTTTGTGAAAGGGAAAGTGGTCACGAAGTTCCGACGCCGCAGCTCGGCCGGATCCATTCCGATCTCGCGAGCCACCAGGTCGACCGCTCGCTCCACCAGGTGCGTGGCCTCCGGGCGCCCCGCGCCCCGATAGGGGTCGGTCGAGACCTTGTTGGTGAGCACGCCGATGCTGCGGCCGCTCACCGCCCCCCAGGTGTAGCAGCCACCGCCGACCAGAATCGCCAGGACCTGCACAGCGCCGAAGACCCCCTGGTAGCCGCCCACGTCCAGCAGCTGGTGGATCTTGAGCCCCAGCAAGGTGCCGTCTCGCTTGGCGGCAGCCTCGATGTCGATGATCTGGCCCCTGCCGTGAGTCGTGGTCTGGATGTTTTCGGTCCGGCTCTCGATCCACTTGACCGGCCGTCCCGTCAGTTTCGAGGCGCCCGCGGCCAGGTACTCCTCTGGGTAGGGCCGCTGTTTGCTGCCGAAGCCACCCCCTACGTCGGGGGCGACCACGCGAATCGAGCTTTCAGGCATGTCCAGCGCCGCACTCAAGAAGTTGCGGATGAAGTGTGGGATCTGCGTTGAAGTCCAGACGGTCAGGTAGTTTTCGAAGGGGTCATAATCCGCCAGGACTGCCCGGCCCTCCATTGCGCTTGGCACCAGCCGCTGCTGCAGTATGCGCTGGCGCACGACCACCTCCGCCTCGGCGAAGGCGGCTTCGATGTCGCCGCCAGGGAAGTCGGCCTCCCAGCCGATGTTGTCCGGCGAGCCCTCGTTCGCGCGCGGGGAGCCGGCTTCCAGCGCCTTCTCTAGGTCGACTACCGCCGGCAATTGTTCGTACTCGACCTCTACGCGGGCCGCGCCGTCGGCCGCCTGGTAGCGGCTCTCGGCCACGACCACGGCCACGGGCTCGCCCTGGTAGACGACCTCGCGTTCGGCAAGTGCGAACTGGTCGGGCACTGACCGCTTCTCGGGTACCAGAGTCGGCAGCACAGGCAGGTACCCGTGCAGCACGCTCTTGAAGTCGCTGGCCGTGTATACGGCCACCACGCCAGGGCCGGCGGCCGCTGCGGCAACGTCAATTGACTTGATCCGTGCATGCGCGTGGGGGCTGCGAACGACCGCCATATGCGTCTGCCGGGGGACGGTGATGTCGTCCACGTAGCGGCCGCGGCCGGCCACCAGTCGCGGGTCCTCGCGCCGCTGAATACGAGCGCCGATAAGTGTGCTGACTGCCATGGTCGCTACCTCCTCTCCCCCGCTCCGGCCGCAGGATGCAGCTCAGCGGTGACCTCGCGACCGGACCCTTCGATCGCAGCTCTGACGGCCGGCCCTATCTCCGCCGCGTTCGGGGTGTCCGAGTGGACACAGATGCTTTCGGCTGTGACGGCCACCAGCGTGCCGTCATCGGCTGGGACGCTGCCCCCGGTGAGGAAGCTGCGCACGCGTTGCGCGATGGCCTCCGGGCTGGCGTCGATCCGGTCGCGCCAGTTGAACATGACCACCGAGCCGTCGCTGGCCAGAGGACGGTCAGCGAAGAACTCGGGCACGACACGCAGGCCTAGGCGCTCGGCAGCCGCAGCCAGCGCTCCGCCGGCCAGCGTGTAGACCGGCAGGCCTGGATCGAACTCGGCCGCCGCCTCTGCAACGGCCGCCGCGACGACGGGGTCGTCCAGCGCCATCACGTAGAGAGCGCCGTGAGGCTTGATGTGATGGAGCCGCAGGCCCAGGGCGTGGGCAAAAGCCGACAGGGCGCCAATCTGATACAGGACGTAATCGCGAACGTCCCGAGACGACACGTCCATTCGCCGGCGTCCAAAACCGAGGAGGTCCGGGAGGCCGGGATGGGCGCCCACCGCGACCCTGTGGCGCTGCGCCTTGGCCAGGGTCTCACGCATCACGCCCGGGTCACCGGCGTGGAAGCCACAGGCGACGTTGGCCGACGAGATCACCTGCATCATGGCGTCGTCCGCACCCCGCTCCCACAGACCCAGGCTCTCACCGAGGTCGGAGTTGAAGTCCACGCCCGCCATCCCGGCTATCCCTCCCCCAGAGCGCGCATGAGCACCCGCCTCGTGTAGACCGCGATGATCCGCCGCTTGTAATCCTCAGAGCCGTCGACATCGCTCAGCGGGCTGGATTCCAGGGCTGCGGCTTGCCCGGCACGCTCGAGGAGCACCGGTGTCGGTCGTTCGCCGATCAGCACCCGTTCGGCTTCTCGCGCCCGCAGCGTGTGGTTTGCCGCTCCGTTGAGCCCGATCCGCGCCTCCAGGACCGCGCCGTCGCTGCCCAGGACGAGCCTGCAGGCGGCGCCTACGATCGCAAAGTCGAGCGCCCTGGTGGCGTATTTCAGGTAGGCGCCGCGCGCTTGGGGCGGCTGGGCCGGCAGAGTGATCGCGGTGACCAGTTCGTCTGGCCGGGCGGCGGTCTCCATCAGGCCAATGAAAAAGTCCTCGGCGGCAACCAGCCGCTGGCCGCCACGCTTGCTGACCAGGTGCACGCTGGCGTCACACGCGATCAGGGCGGCGGGGGGATCGGCGGTCGGGAAGCCGTGCGCCACGTTGCCGCAGAGGGTCCCCCGGTTGCGGATCTGGACGGTCGAGACCGCAGCCTCGGCCACCGCCAGCACCGGCCATCGCTCCGAGATGCGGGCGTCCTGCTCGACGGCCGCGTGCGTCACCATCGCCCCGATCCGCGTCTCGCCGTTGATTTCGAGGCGCTTCAAAGGCTCGATCGCTGAGAGGCCGATGAGGACCTCGGGAGTCACGAGCCGCTCGCGGAGCAGGATCAGCAGCGATTGACCACCGGCGATCACCTTGGCCGTGTCACCGTGCTCATCGAGAAGGTCCAGGGCCTCCTCCAGGGTGGACGGCTCCAGGTACTTCACGACCGAACTCCCTCTGGGCGCCGAACTGCGTCAAGCCCGGCGAGCACCCGCTCCGGAGTGAGGGGAATCCGATGCAGGCGAGCCCCGGTCGCGTCGTAAACCGCGTTGGCGATGGCCGGAGCGGTCGGCACGAGACCCATCTCAGCCAGCCCCTTGGCGCCGTAGGGACCGCGTGCGTCGTTGGTCTCCACCCATAGCGAGCGGATCGGCGGCATCTCAAGCGCGGTTGGGATCTTGTAGGTCGAAAATCGAGGATTGAGGACCATCCCGTTCTCGCAGACGAGGTCCTCCATCAGGCCGTAGCCGATTCCTTGCGCCGCTCCACCCTCGACCTGGCTCTCGGCCAGCGCCGGGTTGATCAGGTTGCCGCAGTCAGTCGCGGCGACGAAGTCGACTATGCGCACCTGGCCCGTCTCCTCGTCGACCTCGACCTCGACGGCGTGGGCCCCGAAGCTATAGCTCATCGCGAAATCGCCCACGCCGGTCTCCGGGTCGGGCAGCGAGCAGGGGGCGTCGTAGTGCGCCTGGGCCATGATCTGGCGACCGTCGCGGTCCCGGAAGAGGCTGGACTGGACGACAGCCGCGAGGTCCATCGACCGCTCCGGCTCCGACCGCACGAAGACCTTTCCATCCCCCATGGCAAGCTCATCCGTCTTCGCGGCCAGCCCCTCTCCGGCGACCCGGAATAGCTGCTCCCGGACCTGAGCGCAGGCGTCGCGCACTGCGTTGCCCGCGAGAGTGGTGACGCGGCTGCCGTAGGTCCCGAAGTCCGCCGGGATGGTTTCGGAGTCGGAGGTGACGACGTCGACCGCCCCGAGCTCGACACCAAGTTCCTCGGCGCAGATCTGGGCCGTGGCGGTGGTCGCGGCGCCGGTACCCATCTCGGTGGCGCCGATCATCAAAGACACCGACCCGTCCTCGTTCACTTTGACTCCGGCGGCGCAGAAGTCGGCGTTCACGTGCGGATGGAACTTGCCGCTGGTGAAGTGGACGCCGCACGCGATCCCGACGCCGCGGCCGGCCTTTGGGTTGGATCGCTTTTCGCGCCAGCCGATCGCTTCGGCCGCCTTCTCGACGCACTCGTAGACGCCGCAGCTGTCGAGGGCAGGACCGGAGATCGCCCGGTCACCGGCCCGAGAGAGGTTCTTGAGGCGGAACTCGACAGGGTCCATCCCCAAGCGCTCCGCGATCATGTCCGTGTGGCACTCGGCGGCGAATGTGAACTGCGGACTGCCGAAGCCGCGGAAGGCCCCGCCGAACGGGTTGTTCGTATAAACCGTATAGCCGTCGTAGCGGTAGGCCGGGATTCGGTACACGGCGCCGCCGAGCATGGACTGAGTGAGCGAGACGCCAGGGCCGTACGAGGTATAGGCGCCGTTGTCGAGGATCACCCGAGCCGAACGCGCCGTGATGGTGCCGTCCTGCCTGACACCGGTCTTGATGTCGATGATCTCCGGATGCCTGGTCCGGCTGGCCATGAACTCCTCGTCGCGCGAGTGGAACATCTTTACCGGACGACCCAGGTTCATCGACGCCTGGATGGCGACCACATAGATCGAGTGCGTCTCCGACTTGGAGCCGAAGCCGCCGCCCAGGTAGGGTGCGATGATTCGGATCTTGTTCGCGGCCATCCCGAAAATCCCCATCAGGCTGAATCGGTCGAAGAACGTCGACTGGGTGGACATGTGGAGCGTGACGCGGCCCGAGGCGTCGTGGTCGGCGATCACGGCGTGCGGCTCGAGGCAGGCGTGGCACTGCCGGCCGGTCACGAACCGGTCCTCGAAGACGTGGTCTGCGGCCGCAAACCCGGCCTCAAGGTCACCGGCGAGAACGCGATTGTGGGCGACGATGTTGCGCTCGACGTCAGGGTGGACCTGGGCCGCGCCTTCCCTCATCGCCTCTTCGGGGTCGAACACGCCGGGCAGAGGCTCGAACTCCACGTCTATCGCCTCGATGCCGCGGAGCGCGGTCTGCTCGTCGACCGCGATCACCGCCGCCACTCCCTCGCCCACATAGCGGACGACACCGTCGGCAAGCGCAGTCTCGTCCTGGACGAAGGCGCCGAACTTGGTCTGCGGCATGTCCTTCTGTGTGTAGACGGCCACAACGCCCGGAATGGCCTCGGCGACGGAGGTGTCGAGACTGGTTATGCGGGCATGCGGCAGCGGGCTTCGGAGGATCTCTCCGTAAAGCATCCCTGGCAGCCGCATGTCGTACGCGTATGCGGCCCGCCCGGTCACTTTCTCTCGCGCGTCCGTGCGCGGGAGCGAGCGCCCGACCACTCGGTGCTTGCTGGGACGCTCCACCTCGTCGACACGGGGCGGGGCCTGGCCCGACGCCGCCATTATGGCGTCGACGATCTTCGCGTAGCCGGTGCAGCGGCAAAGGTTGCCGCGGATGCCTTGCCGCACCTCCTGTTCAGACGGTTTGGGGTTGGTGGCGAGGAGGGCCTTGGCTGTCATCACCATTCCGGGTGTGCAGTAACCGCACTGTGCGGCGAAAAGGTCGGCAAAAGCTTGCTGTACCGGGTCGAGCTTGCCGTTCCTCGCCAAGCCCTCAATCGTTGTTACCCGGTGTCGGGCCGCCTGCACCGCGAGGACGAGGCAGGAGTTGACCACGGTGCCGTCGAGATGGACCGCGCAGGACGCGCACTCGCCCTCGTTGCAGGCCCGCTTCGTGCCGGTCAGCCCCAGGTCATCGCGCAGGGCGTCGGCCAGCGAACGGTCCGGCTCCACGAGCACGTCATAGGGGATCCCGTTCACGTCGAGCTGGATGTGCTGCTTTGCCATCGCCTCTCCCCTTTCTTGTCACGGACCGCCTGGCCCGCCGCTTGAGAGCAGATCGATGAGCCGGTCGACCTCCTCCACCTCGCCGACCTCACGAAAGCGCTCCTCTCCCACCCACCGCCGGGCCCACCATTCGTAGAGGTTCATCTGCCGCTCGCCGTGGAAGAGCTGGATCGCCGCACTACGCTCATCCGTGAAGCAGATGTAGAGCGAGGGCACCTGCTTGATGAGCCCGGCCAGCCCCTTGAAGGTCCGCTCCCCTTTGGTTGGCATGCAGTCACTGATGAGAACAACGTCTGTGGCCTCCGGCAGCCGCTCCGACAGCTGCAGTGCGACTCCAAACGCTTTGCCGAGGTCGGTCGCGCGGCCCTCGGGCAAGCGGAGGATCCGGTCCACCACCTGTTCGACGTCCTGCTCCTCGCCGAGTGCCTTCACCTCGCTGAGCTCCTGGTCGAAGGCGACCACGCCGTAGTCGGCCCGGCCCGCGGCCGAGAGCTCGGCCAGGATGGCCGCCATGGTCGCGCCCAGTTCGAGCTTCTTGCCCGCCATGGAGCCCGAATGATCGATGAGGATCACGTGGTTGCGTGTTTGGCGCTCGCGCACGAGCACTCGGATATCGTCTGATTGCGGGTTTGTCGCGGTGGCGACCCAGGCCTCGGCGGTCGCTTCGAGATCGAGGCCATTGCCAGCCTCCGGTGACCACGGTCGACTCCGGAGCCAGCTCCCGACATGCGCTCCGCTGCTGTGGGCAACCCCATCGCGGGCTCGAAGCACGTGCTCCCGTGCGCGACCCAGGACCTCCTCCAGGGCTCGACGATGCGTCGGAAATGCGCCCCCGGCGGTCATGGGCTCGGCACCGCCCTCAGACGACTGGTCGCGGTCGACCATCGGCACCGAACGGGACTGGCCGGGGTCGCCACTACCTCCTGGCCGGGCCATGCCGGGAATCTCGTCCGAGCTCCTCTCCTCTTCCGAGGCAGACTGGCCGCCCTGTTCCAGCGCCACCTCGGGATCGTCCCCAGGAGCGCCGCGCCTCTCTCCCTCCGCCTCGGCTAGCCGCTCGCCTTCAACCCCTGCCGCCGACTGGAGGAGCGCCTGAAGCGAGCCACCGTGGTCGCGGCGGAGGACCGTGTCGATGAGCTCGTGGACGATTGCGCAGGCGGCCCTGTTCACCGTGGGCCGCACGCGCACCTTGCCCGCGAAGGCGGTACAGGCGAGGAGACGGAGGGTCTCGAGATCGATCTCGTCGGGCTGATAGGCGGCGAGCAGGTCGACGAAGTCGATCGCCGCCCGGACAGAAGCTCCGTGCCGGAGATCCGGGTGCCCACGGGACTCCCTGCCGACCTCGACCGCGAAGGCGTGAAAGCCGACGCGGGCGGTGCCGCAGCGGCGCCTTACGATCTCCATCTCCTCTTCAAGGGGCTGGTAGTCGAGCTCCAGGACGATGAATCGGTCAGCGAGGCCGCGAGACAGGCGAGCAGTACCGACGTCGTCGAGGGGGTTGAGCGCGCCCACGACTGTAAACCCGTTTTTGGACTCGATGCGGCCGAAGCGTGGCACCTCGAGATAGCCCTCGGAGAGCGCCGTCATGAGGACGTTGAGAGCTCCGCTGGGAGCTCGGTTCAACTCCTCCACGTACAGGATCCCGCCAGCCAGCATGGTGCGGACCAGCGGCCCGGGCATGAAGTATTCGGGCCGATAGCCGCCCTTGAGGACCAGCGGGGGATCGAACGTGCCGACCAGGGCATGCGCCGTCAGCTGCTCGTCGCCGGTGACATCGACAAAACGGTCCGTCTCTCCGCCCAGATGGCCGGCGAGCGCGCGAAGCATCGTGGTCTTCGAGACGCCGGGAAGGCCAACCAGGAGGACGGCCTTCCGGCTACGGATGGCGCTGAGAAGCAGGCGAAGCTCAGCTCGCCGTCCGATGACCTCCTGGGTAATCTCGGCCGGAAGTTCCGTGGCTCTCCCCCCGCGGATTGGTCAGGTCTACGTTGTAAAGGTCAACCTTTAAGCTGTCAAGCACTCCCATGACTGCCCGAGCCGCTGAACCTCACAACGGCCGGTTCTCGCCGCTCCCGGTCCGTACTCCAGTCGACCAGGTCCGGCTGAGCATTCTGGAGGCGATCACCTCAGGCCAGCTCCGACCCGGCGACCGGCTGCCCGGCGAGAAGGAGCAGGCACTCGGCTTCAACGTCAGCCGCGCCGTGGTCCGCGAGGCGCTGCGGGCGCTCTCACAGGCTGGCCTGATCGTGACCTCGCAGGGCCGCGGGGGTGGGTCGTTCGTGAACCGGCTCGAAACGGGTCCTGTCGAGCGGAGCCTTCAGGAGGCGATCGAGCTGATGCTCCACTTCGACTCGATCAATGTGACAGAAGTCGTGGACGCCCGGCGGGCGCTGGAGCGGACCTGCGCCGCCTTGGGAGCGACCAGGCGCAACGACCGGGACGTGGCTGCAATCGGCGCGGTGCTCGACCGCGCCGCCGATGCCTCGCTCAGCATGGATCGCTGGCTCGATCTGGACATTGAATTCCACAGAGGCATCGTTCGCTCAGCCCATAACCGGGTGTTGACGGTTCCTTTGGCAGCCTTGCACGCCGTCGTACAGCCGAACCTCAACCAGGCGATAGTGCCGAACCTCGACCGGGTGAGGGTGAACACGCAACATCGCGCGATCCACCAGGCCATTGCCACTCGTGACGCCGCGGCCGCGCAGCAGGCGGTCGATGACCACCTGGACTATCTGGAAGCGCTCTATATGCGCGCCCGTATGCTGCCAAAGAGTCATGGGACGCACGGGACGCGATCATAGGCACACTGAGACGGGTCCTCACGCCCATCGCATCATCGGTTTTGTGGGAGCAAGGAGAATCAGCCGGGCGCGCCGCGGCCCAAGGGCCGAGATACCTCTGCGGTCTTGACAGGTCAGTCTCGAGTCCCTCTTGAATGCATCGAGAGTTCGATGCCTGTAACGCTGATCGTGATCGGGATCCTGGTCCTGTTAGTCGCTTCAGGCAGTATTGTCCGACAAATGTTCTGCTCGAGTAGTCGTTACTGACCATGAAGCGCGACTTTCAAGCCACGCCACTAACTCCGGTTCCTGGCGCTGCATCGGCCACCCGCCAGTCATCTTGCCTTTCTTCGGCCTGAAGGGCGCTGGGCCGGGATCGGACCATTCCGGGGGCGATCCGGCTCCAGAAGAGGAAACCAGGGCGACCACCAGTATCAGACCCGGATGCGGCGGGCGGTCGCCTGCAACCGTCGGATTTCCTCATCGTCGACTCCGGAAGCCGTAGGAACAACGCTGGGACTGAGCCGCTCCGCTAGGGTCGCGCTCAACTCCTTCTCGACGCTCACGATAGAATTGACTGCGTGTACAGCGACGGTGGCCGGCGACTGGACGCGAACCTCGTCTCACGAGTCGATCGGCGCACCAACACGCATCACCTCGATCCTGAGACGCCTCGTTGGTCCTTTTCTGTATTGGTATTTGCACTCTGCCCACCGCATGAATGCGCACACTAACTGACATGAACGACCAGCAGTTTTCGGACAAGGAGATCCAGATCGTCACCGCGGCCTTTCAGGACGCCGCCGCCGCTACCAATCGTCTGCACGCGGGCGTCTGGGACCTACAGGCGATCAACGAGTCTATAACCAAGAGTGGGATCGCCATGGGTACCCTCAGTGCGGTTCTGCGGCTGCGAGATCTGGACCCCGCCGGGTGGGAGGCTCGACTAGGCCCCGATGCCGCCGTCGTCACGATCCGCCGAAAGGAGCAATTCGGCGAGCGACGGTGAGAGTTCAACCGACCGGTTTGAGAGTCGAGCTAAGAGCCTGGGCTTCCGACTGGAGGCCTTCCATGCCGCAGGGTGGGGAATTCTGGTCTCGCTAGCTGGGGACTCTTCGTGACGCGTGGCACAGGTCACCGGTCTGGATGTCGGCTACCCCAACGAGTCTCATCATTGGAGCGAGGATGTCACTCTACTTGCGGCAGGAGGACCAGTGGACAGCCCCGGCCTGGTCTTACTCCACGGGCTGTGGCTGAGCGGCAGCATGTGGCAACCTCAGATCGAGCTTCTCTCGGACGAGTACCACTGCCTTGCCCCCGATCTCCCGGAACACGGGAGGAGCACGGACATCGGTCCACTGACCCTAGACACCACAGGGCAGCTACAACAACCATTCTGTTCAGCCCGCGTCTGCTCCGAGCTTAGGTCGGGGCGATTGCACGGGGGTTCGAGGTCTGGAGCACACCAGCCTCCTCGAGGGCTAGCCGAACCATCTGCGAACGCTGCGAGGAAAGGGCCAGCCCGTCAGGTAGGCGGTGACCGGGTGCGCCAGGTCGGCCAGGCTGGGACTGTTCGGCTTCCAGTCCGACCAGATCGAGGACCTGGACGACGGTAGCCGACTCCACAGCGATCACGCTGCTGCTCCTGCCTTCTGCCGACACTCCGGCCTCCCTTTGAGGGACACGACGGATGGCCTCGGCGTGCCGTCGGCGCCGGCGTGAAGCTGCTCGCGCTCACGAACGGCAGCACCGACTCCACCCGCCAACTGCTAGAGAGGGCGGGATCACCGCTACCCACAAGGTTCGTGGGCGGCGACGAAGGATCGTGGGCCGTGGCCCGCATCGCCGCAGTGACCCGGCCGTCGCTTCCGCACGTCCCTCGGGCGGCCGTTGTCGAAGCCGGTGTGGGATGCCGTCCGACCCGGCCTGGGTGCTCAGGGGCGTCGCGGGCCGGGAGCGATACACGACCAACGAGACAGATTCGTCGAAGAAACCTCAATTTGCTTTGAGAGAAGCCACCTGGCGAAGCCACCTGCCTCCAGAACCAACGTGGTGGGTCGAGCCCATCAGAACCAGGCCTATCACGGCCAGCTCCACCAGCTTGGTGGCGATCCCAACCGTGTCCACCTGCTCCACGCTGGCGACGACCTAGCCGAGATAGGCGAATATTTCCGCGCTCAGGAGAGCCACGGCGGCGGCGCGCCAGGCGGGAGTCGAAGCATCAGCGCCGAGATTGCGACCCCACCAAGGCGACTCCGTCGAGGGCGTAGAGAACGGCGCGGACGTGATCCTGGGCCCAGTGAGATGGCGCCAGCCCCAGGTGGATGGTCGCTGACATCACCATCCCGAGAGCAGCCAGCCGTACCGTGGGCCCGCCATTCAAATAGGTGCGACGCATCCTTACGGCTGGCGGGAGGCAGGCCCTGGCGCCAGCCTCGAGCGCCAGCAGCAACGCCGTGATGACGACCGGAAGGTAGAGGAGCGCCATCAGGGCGACCGCGTGTTCACCGCCCGAGACCTGGTTGTCTATGCCGGGGCCATGGAGTGCGCATGAAGCTGGATCACCTGGCACTACTCGCTCACCACCAGCGTGCCGCGCATGCCCAGGCTCTCATGACCGGGCAGGGAACAGAAGGTGGTGTAGGTGCCGGGCGCCAGCTGAACGCTGGTGGTCTCCGATCCCCCCGGCTTCAGCGTCTTGGTGCTTGCCACAACCTTGCCCGAGCTGTCCCGCACGGTGAGGTTGTGAACGGTAGGGCCATCGTTGTGGACGGCGAACGTCACGCTGCTACCGGATGTGGTGATCGTCGCTGGGGTGATCTTGAAGTCCGATACGTGGACCTCGGTGACGCCGGCCTGAGCCGCGGTGGGCGCGGCTGGGGTGGCCGCCGCAGCAGCACGGCTAGACGGGGTCGCTGATCCGCCACAGGACACCAGTGCCAGCGCGCAGGTGGCCATTAGCAGGATCGGCAGGCGGATCATCATCTGCTCGACCTCCTTTGGAAGTGTGGAGAGAGGCGGTCTGGAGTTCAGACCGCCCCTCGGGGAGGAGATGGTGCGGTTTAGGCGAACTTCTGGGGCAGCTTGGCGACGATGCCGGCGGCCAGCGGGTCACCGATCATCTGCATGTGCTGGGCCGCCGTGCGGTCCTTCTGCGCTGCTGACTGGAAGCTCTTGGCGCCCTGCGCGTCCACAACGTCCTTGGTCGTCAGCACGTGCTCTTTCGTCAGGTTGACCACCGTGTCTTTGGGCAGGCCGGTCGCCCCTACGATGAAGTCAGAGAACTGCGGGACGTAGACCGTGGTCAGATCCTGGACGGCCTTGTCCTGGATCGCCTTGTCGTTCTTGGCGACGCCGGTGGTGTAGTCCACGAAAAAGCCGTTATGGGCGCTCCAGATCTGATTGAACTTGTTCTGGCTGTCCGGCCCATACAGGCTGCCGATCGCCTGGCCGATGTCCGTTCCGTTGTCGTTGAGCGCTTTGCCGGCCGCCTGGAACTCGTCGGTCCGGCCACCCAGTGCCGAGCCAGTAGCATCGGTAGCCAGGTACAGGTGCTCCTGGAGCAGCTGGTTGAGCGAGACCCTCAGGTTGACGCCCTTGTTCATCGGGTCACCGGGAAACTTGCTGGCGTTCTTCTGAACGATGGCGGGACCAACCGCGTCGCCGATCATCGCCATGTGGGCGTAGGCCTTGCGAACGTCCGCATACACAGCCGGCCAGTCCTTCTTGGCCTGGTCGTCCACGATCTGCTTGGTCTGCACCACATGGTCACCGGTCAGCCCTGCCACGGCATCCTTGGACAGCCCGGTGGCGCCGCTGATGAAGTCCGAGAACTGCGGGACATAGACCGTGGTCAGGTCCTGGACGGCCTTGTCCTGCATCGCCTTGTCGTTCTTGGCGACGCCATTGGTGTAGTCGACGAAGAACCCGTCGTGAGCACTCCAGATCTGGTTGAACCTGTTCTCGGCGTCCGGCCCGTAGGCGGCGCCGATCATCGCGCCGAGGTCGGTGCCGTTCTTGTTGAGCAGGTCACCGTAGGCAGCGAACTCGTCGCTGCGGCCCCCGAGGGCAGCGCCGGTGGCTTTGCTGGCCAGGATCAGATGTTCACCCAGCAGGTAGTCAAGCTTTACCCTGAGGTCGGCCGCCTTGGTGGTTGTGGCTGTAGCCGAGGCCTGAGTGCTCGGTGACCTGGTGGTCGATTGCGGGCTCGACTGGTTCCCGCACGCAATTAAAGCGAGAGCCGCCACGCACGCAAGCGCGGCCGGCTTCCAGATTGACGACATAATGGTCTCCTGTCCCGTCTGACTGAAAGGCAAATGCGCATCAGCTTTGTCTGTGCGGTCAGCCCCGGGGGTGGTGTCCGGTGTAAATGGCGACGGCAACCATTTCTGACGTTCACCCTTTCTCTCCATCGAGCATGGCCCACGGGACACCGAGCTACACTTCGGAACGGCGCTGCATTAGACAGAGACTTAGACGCAGGATTCCGAATGTGAAATGAAATCGCGGCGTCTTCCTCTCTCGAGGCCGGCTATCATGTTGCGCTACTGTTGCGGCCGTCTGTACGCCCATTCTGTGAAGAATCCCCGTAATGTGCGTCTAGATCCCGACTC
>CATPBP010000139.1 GCA_955652675.1 Candidatus Dormiibacterota bacterium | reverse complement strand
GTTGGGGAGTTCACCCAGGAGCTCCAGCAGATCTACTTCGGCGCCGTCCGGGGCGAGAACCCCAAGTACAAGGGCTGGTCGCTGCCCGTCTACTGAGGCTGGCCTCAGCGGCAGGGGTCGGCTCGGCCAGGCCGTTGGGTAAGCCCGGATCCACCGATCCACGACGGCGCCTTGGCGCCCAGGCACACCATCTCGCGGGCCGGCTTCTGCGCTCCTCGTTCACGCAGCTAAGGCTGCGCTCACTCCGGTGCTCGGCGCCGACCCACGATCTGGCGCACCTGGACACCAACTCGCTCGCCGCGAATCGGTGGCTCCGGGCTAAGCTCGGGGCGTGGTAGCCGGCCGGCTCGCGGTCCTGACCGCCCTCGTGGTCGGGCTGACCGGATGCTCCCTCGCCGCCTCCCAGCCGGCCCCGGCCCCGGCCGGCCTCCCCTCCGTCAGCACGCCTGCCGCGTACGAGCCTCAGCCCGCGTCCCGCCGGGGTGGCACCATCGCGATCGGCTCCTGGCAGTTCCCGACCTCGTTCTCGCCCTACTTCGCGACGCAGACCGCCTCCACGCAGGTGCAGCAGGCGATCTTCGACGGTCTCCTCGGAGCCGACAACCGGGTCCGCTGGTACGGTGACCTGGCTCGCGAGGCCCCGACGGTGGGGAACGGCGCGGTCAAGCAGGTGGGCGCCGGCATGGACGTCACCTATCAGCTCCGGCCGGGGCTGCGCTGGTCCGACGGGCAGGCCCTCACCGCCGACGACGTCATCTTCACGCTGCGGACGATCACCGGCCCAGGCGCGGCGGCGGGCTTCGGCCAGGAAGGCTACGATCAGATCTCGGGGATCGAGCGGCTGGGCGAGAGCGCGCTCGTCGTCCACTTCCGCACCCTCTACCCCGCCTACAAGAGCCTGTTCCCGGCGGTCCTGCCGCGACATCGGCTGGAGCAGATCGCGCCTGACAAGCTAGCCGCGGACTCCTACTGGCTGAAGCCGGACGTGGTGTCGGGGCCTTTCAAGGTCCAGGAGGTGACCCGGGACCGGGTCACCCTGGTCCGCAACGGCGAGTATGCGCAGGGGCGCTCCGGGATGACCGTCGGGGGACACCCGGCCTATGCCGACCAGGTCGTCTTTCGCGGCTACCCGACCCGGCAGGCGTTGCTGGCGGCGGTCAAGGCGAATGACGTGCAGGCTGCCAGCGACCTTTCCGAGCGAGAGCTGCCCACCGTGGGCCGCCTGAGCGGCGTGCGAGTGAGTCTGGCGCCGGCACTCCAGTACGAACAGATCTCCTTGAACCAGGGCACCGTCGATCCCAGAGTCGGGGGAACTCCGCCCTGGGCCGGAGATCCGGCGGTCCTGCAGGCGCTCGACCTGGGTCTGGACCGGCCCGGCCTGGAGAGGGGACCCCTGAACTCCCGGCCCCCGCTGACCTCCTCGCCCGTTTCGCCGCTGGTCGATTGGGCCTACGCCTCCGACCTGGCACCGCCGCGCTACGATCCCGGGCAGGCCCGGCAGCTGCTTGACGCGGCGGGCTGGAGGCTCGGGGCGGATGGGGTACGAGTCAAGAACGGGCGCCGGCTCTCCTTCAGCGTGAGCACCACCGACGACCAGGTTCTCCGCGCCGCGGAGGAGGAGATCGTGGTCTCCGGCTGGCGCAAGCTGGGGATCGATGTCAGCGTGCAGAACTACTCCTCCCAGCAGCTCTTCGCCGCCTTCGAGAAGGACGGTGTGCTGGCGCGCGGTCTCTATCAGGCGGCGATCTGGGCCTGGATCACCCCGATCGATCCGGACAGCGAGTTCAGCACGCTCCATTCCTCGCGGGCGCCGGCTGCCGGCCGCTCCTCGAACCAGAACTATTCACGCTGCCACGACGGCGGGATCGACGATTCGCTGAGCCAGGGTCGGACGACTCTGGACGAGGTCCAGAGAGGCGCCTCCTACCGCGCCTTCCAGCACGCCTACGCCGTCGCGCGCTGCGAGCTTCCCCTCTACCGGCGGCTGGCGATCGGCGTCGCCTCGCCCCGACTGCACAACTTCGTCCTCAACGCCGGGCCCGCCGGCAGCACCTGGAATCTGGCCGACTGGTGGCTGGACCGGTAAGCACTCAGGGACGCTGCATGTACCACTCGGTGAACTCGGAGCAGAGCCCTTGGGGGTCGAAGCGCATCACGAAGACGTTGGCGTACTCGCGCCCCGGTTTGGACCCCTCCGGCCGGTAGCGAGTCCAGCCGCTGGCGATGGCCACGTCGCCGGCGACCGCCAGGGGCTGGTAGCCGCACTCCCAGGAATCGGGATCGTCCGGCTCGTTGAGCCAGCCCTCGACGATTGCCGCGCGGCCCACCGCGGGCTCCTCGTCGAACGGACTCCAGGAGTAGCGCGCGTGCTCACTGAAGAGCGCTTCGATCTTGCCTGGATCGTTGCTGCGCCACGCCTCGACGTAATTGTCAAGCCAGTGCTGCAGGGTCGCGGTGTCGATCATGGGGCAGAAGTACCACTTTCGGCCGCCGCTGGATACCGCTCAGGCGATCGTGCCTTCCCTGCGCAACTTCTCGACGTCCTCGCCGGCCTCCCGCAGCACCTCCTCGGTATCACCGCCTAGCACGGGCGCCGCAGGAGCTGGGGCCCTCTTGTGATCGTCGAACCGTAGCGGTGAAGCGGCCGGGGCCGAGGCCAGCGGCTCTTCGGCGAGCAGCTCTTTGAAGGTCCGATAGGGTCCCCAGAGCACCTGGTGGCGTTCGAAGGTCTCAGCGACCTCTCTCTGGGAGCGCGCCGCCACCCAGGGTTCGAGCAGGGCACAGATCTCCTCGCGGTGGCGCCAGCGCTCACCCTCGTCTGTGAGGTCCGCCCCGATCCTGTCGAAGGGCAGCCCGGTCGCCTCGGCCAGGCTCCGCCACTGGCGGGGAGTGAGCGCGAGCACGATCAGAAAGCGGCCGTCGGAGGTGCGAAAGTCCCTCGCGAAAGTGCCGAAGAGGTGGTTGCCGAAGCGCCCCCTCGGCTCCTCGATCAGCCGCGCCTCGTCGAGCAGGCCGAGATGGGAGGCGACCGCGACCGCGACCTCGCCCAGGCTGAGCCTGACCAGTGAGCCCTGTCCGGTTCGCAGCCGCCGGCGGTCGGCCGCCAGCAGTCCGGTGGTCGCCAGCAGCCCGGTGGCCACGTCCCAGGCTGGCAGCACGTGGTTGACCGGGCGGTCGTATGCCTCGGGGCCGGTCACCAAGGGAAAGCCGGCCCCGGCGTTGACGGTGTAGTCGACTGCCGGGCGCCCGTCGGGCCGGCCGCCGACCTCGACCATCACCATGTCGGCGCGCCCTCGGCGGAGCTGCTCGTAAGCGAGCGGCCCGCGGGCGGGCAGATTGGTGAGCACCGCGCCTGCGGAGGTCGCCAGCCGTGCCGCGACCTGCTGGCCGCGCTCGGAGCGGAGGTCGAGCGCCACCGAGCGTTTGCCGCGGTTGAGTCCGGCCCAGTAGAGGCTGCGGCCCTCGTGCAGCGGCCAGCGGCCGATGTCGATGCCGCCGCCCAGAGGATCGATGCGCACGACCTCGGCGCCGAGCGCCGCCAGAGTCGCGCCGCCCAGCGGGGCCGCAACGAAGGCGGACAGCTCGACGACCCGCAGCCCCTCGAGAACCGGTTCCACGACCGGGAAGGGTAAGGAACCGTCGCGGGACTGGACACGCCTGGGGGACGGGGTCGTAGGCTAAGCCCAGGATCGAACAGTGAGCGAGCGTCTCGAGACCGATCGCCTGATCCTGCACCGGCTGACTGGGGATGACGTGGACGCCTGGCTGGCCGGCGACAGGTTTGGCTTGGAGAACCGCACCGGCGCGCGTTTCCCGGCCAGGCTGGAGGCTCCCCCGCTTTTCGTCGAGGACATGGAAGCCATTCGCGACCTGCTGCGTGAGCGCGGTGACGACCCCACCTGCTCCAGCTGGCTGATGCTGGCGCGAACCAACGGCGCCGCCGTCGGCATCGCCGGGTTCAGCCGGACCGAAGATGCCGTGGTCACCGGCTACTCCGTCTACCCGGCTCTGCAGCGGATGGGGCTGGCCACCGAGGGCCTGCAGGCGCTGGTCGCCTGGCTCTTCGAGCAGGCGGACGTGACCCGTCTCCGGGCGACCATACCGCCGGATAACTCGCGCTCGGTGCGAGTCGCCGAGAAGCTGGGGATGGAGCTCGTCGGCAAGGGTGAGGACCCGGCGGTCGGACCGGTGCTGGTCTACGAGCTGGTCCGGACCGGTTCTGGTTCTGGTCAGCCCTCAGCGGCGACATAGCGCTCGGGCCTGAGCTGGCCCGAGCTATGCCGCAGTATCTGGAAAGACCTGGACTTTCAGACCCGCCCCCTGGCGGAATGTATCGATCGCTGTGGTGTAGTCGTCCAGTGGGAATCGGTGGGTCAGCATGGCATCGCAATCGATCACGCCCTTGACCAGTAGGTCCCTGGCACGTTCGAAGCTGTGCAGCACGGCCATCGAGCCCACGATTTTGATCTCCTCGTTGTAGACCCTGAAGGGCGAGAAACGGGCGGTTGCCTCAGCACTGGCTACGCCGAAGACCAGAAAAGTGCCGCCCTTCTTGACGCGGCGCAGGCCGTCTTCGATGGCCGGCACTGCCCCGGTTGCGTCCATCACCACGTCCCAGCCTCGAGGCTCTTCCAGCTCGTCGGCGGAGGCTGCCACGCGGTCGGCCGCCAGCCGCTTGGCGAGGTCAAAGCGGCCCGGGTTGATATCCACCATGTCAACCGTCTTCCCGCCGGTTTGGGCTGCCAGTTGAGCGAGCATCAGCCCCATCGTGCCGGCCCCGTAGATGAGGTAGCTGCTTGCCAGTCTGAGGTCGATCTGATCGAAGCCGTGAACCGCGCACGAGAGCGGTTCGACCAGAGTCCCCCATCGGCGGGGAAGGTCATCGGGGAGCGAGTAGGCGTTCTTCGACGGCACGCCGACGTACTCGGCGCAGGCTCCGAAGGCGGCGCCTACGCCGAGAGCATTGAAGTTCTCACACAGGTTGGCGCGACCCAGCTGACAGAAATAGCACCTGCCACAGAAGAGGGAAGGATCGACGGCGAGGAAATCCCCCACCCGCACGCTGCTGACATCGGGGCTGACCGCCACGGCCTCCCCGCAGAACTCATGACCAGGGACGATCGGGTATCGGGTGGGCGCGAAGTCGCCCTCCAGCACGTGGATGTCGGTGCCGCAGATGCCGCAGGCTTCCACCTTGACGACCACTTCACCGGGCCCTGGGGTCGGGTCGTCGATTCGCTTGACGCCGACCCGGTGTGGCTCCTCGATCACAACTGCTTTCACTTGACCGCCTCCATTGTCAGTCCGCGGATCAGCTGCCTCTGCGGGCCCAGCAGTGCGACTTCCATTCCCTGGCGTGCGGCGCTGGCTGCGTTACGAGCCCGCCCCAACCGACATACCGTCGTTCGACTCCAGACCTCCTCGACGTCCTCCTCGAGCAAGCAGCTGGTCCAGTCTGCCTTCGAATCGATTATGACTTCGCTTTCTCCTCCCGAGCTGCTGGGTGGGGAGCCGGTCGACAGCGCTGAGCGGCTGGGCCGCGGGCGTGTCGGGCTCTTTCGGCTTTGCAATCGGCCGGCGCCCACGCCCAGGTCCACCTGGCCCGGCGGCTGACCTCCCTGCCTGCCACCGCCACCGCCTTCCAGCGCGGTGAGCTCTCGCCTCAGCACGCCAGCGTCATCGGGCGCGGCGTGGAGGCGGAAGAGCAGGCTTAGCGGACGTTGACCTCGGTGGTGAGGGGCAGGTTCTCGATCGAGCTGCCCGCCTGGACCCGGTAGGTGCCCGGTTCGACCGTCCAGGCCGAGGTTGCGGTATCCCAGTGGGCGAATGCCTGGGCGGGGATATGGACCTGGGCCGTGGTCTCGGCGCCCGCCGGGGCGTCGAGGGTGGCGAATCCGCCGAGCCAGCGGGCCGGGCGTGTGACGCTGCTTTCCGGCCGCGACAGGTAGAGCTGGACGACCTCCCGTCCGGGCCGGTCGCCCGTGTTCCGGACCCGCACCTGCACGCTCGTGTCCTCGCCGGGCGAGACCGCGTTGCCGGCCTCGATGTCCAGGTAGCTCCAGCTGGTGTAGCCCAGGCCGTGGCCGAACGGATAGCGGGGTGCGCGGCCATCGCGGTCATAGCCGCGGTAGCCGATGAACAAGCCCTCGTCGTAGGTCAGAGCACCGTCAACCGGCTGGGTGGACGGCAGTCCTTCGTCCGTCGCCGGCCAGGTGGTGGGCAATCGCCCGCCAGGCTCGGCCTCGCCGAGCAGCACGTCGGCCAGCGCGTTGCCGAATTCCTGGCCGGGGAACCAGGACAGCAGCACCGCCGGGACCTGCTCCGCCCAGGGCAGAAGCACGGGGGCGCCGGCGTTGACCACGACCACGGTGCGCGGGTTCGCGGCGGCAACCCGGCGGACCAGCTCGTCCTGCGCCCCGGGCAGCGCGAGCGAGTCGCGGTCGAAGCCCTCGCTCTCAACCTCCTCAGTGGTACCCACCACCACGATGGCGACGTCGGCCTCGGCGGCCAGCGCCACTGCACGCTCGAGCTCCTCCTCCTCAGAGATCGGCCGCGCGGCATTGAGCTGGAACATCACCATCCCGAGCTCCGCGTCACCGAAGCCTCCGGCAGCCGTCTCCGGCTCGTAGCGGAGCACCAGCTCCGTGTCATCGCCCGCCCGCAGCTCGACCGGGACGGACTGCTGGGGTGGCCGCATCATCCCCTCCACCGGGTCGCTGCCGGCGGGCAGCTCGATGTGGGTATCGAGGACCACGTGGTTCCCAACCGTCAACCTGAACGAACCCAGGCCCCCGGCTCCCAGGAGATAGGTCGCGTCCTCCGGCACGTGCAGGCGAGTGTGCAGCTCGACGGCGGCGACACTGGCGACGGGCAGGTCCGGCGCGTACGAGCCGAGCCATGTGAGCGCCGCGCTGGTGCGGTGCTCACGACCGAGTACTGCGCCGTCCGCGGCGATGAACCTCGCCTCCACTCCCGGACCGCTGCCGTCGGGAAGACGCAGGAGGTCCATCGGCGCGGCGGGAAGCCGCTCACTGCTGCGCACCCCGACGCTGTAATTGATCTCGATGCCGGCGCCCAGGGCGGTGCGCAGCCCGTCGAGTGGGGAGACGGTGTAGGCCGGGAAGACGGTGGCACTGCCGCCGCCCAGCGTGCGGGCGACGGCGGCGTTCGGGCCCAGCACCGCCACCCGGCGCAGCGCCGAACGGTCGAGCGGGAGCAGGGCCTCGGTTTCGACGCCGGAGTTCCGGGCCAGGACGAAGCCGGCCGCCGCGGATCCCCGCAGCTCGGCCGCCACCTCGTCGTCCGGCCAGGGCTGCGCCGGCGGCGTGGCCGGGTCGATGCCTTCGAGGGCGCCGACCCTGGCCGCGAGACGAAGCAGCCGCAACACCTTGTCGTCGATCGCGGCCTCGCTCACCTTCCCCTCGCGGACGGCGTTGACGAGGGCGTCGCCCCAGGGTCCTTTGGGTCCCGGCATGACGAGGTCCAGACCGGCGTTGCCGGCAGCTTCTGTGGAACGGCCGGCGAACCAGTCCGACATGACCAGGCCGTCGAAGCCCCACTCGCCTTTGAGGACCTCGTTCAGCATGGGGTGCTCGGTCATGGTGGTTCCGTTGACCGAGTTGTAGGCGGCCATCACCGCCCAGGGCCTCGCCTCACGCACGATCATCTCGAAGGCGGCCAGGTAGAGCTCCCGGAGGCTCCGCTCGTCGACCCGGGCATCGACGGTGAAACGGTCGGTCTCGGAATCGTTGGCGACGAAGTGCTTGACGGTGGCGCCGACGCCTCCGGCTTGCAGCCCGCGCACGTACGCCACGCCGATCCGGGCGGTCAGGTAGGGGTCTTCACTGAAACCCTCGAAGTGGCGGCCTCCATACGGGCTGCGGTGCAGGTTCACCGTGGGTGCCAGCAACACGTCCACGCCCTTTCGCCGGCACTCCGCGGCAAGCAGCCGGCCCAGCCGCTCGACCCGGACCTCGTCCCAGGTCGCGGCCAGCGCGGTCGGGGAGGGCACGTTCGCCGAGGAGTCCCGCTCGTCCCAGCGCTCCCCGCGCGCCCCCGCGGGTCCGTCGGAAACGACCAGCCGGCGCAGCCCAACCGCGGGCTCGGGAAAGAGCGCCCAGAAGTCGGCGCCGGTCAGCAGCCGAACCTTCTGCTCCAGCGAAAGGCTCGCAAGCCGCTGCTGCAGCGTCTCCTCTGCCCCGGGTTGCGTTGCTTGCGCTACGTTCGCCGGCTGCGACTCTTCGGACATTCCAACCCACCTCTCCCTGGTGACGGCCTGCGGCTCTCAGAGCGGACGGACTTCGACCCTGACGTCGAGCTGGCCTCGGGCCGCGCCGACGTAGACGCCCCGGGTGGGCGCCGCGTCCCGGTAGTCGCGGCCCACGGCGACGCGCACGTGGTTTTCTCCTGCTCGCACCGGATGGGTGGCGTCGTAGCCGGCCCAGCCACGTCCGGGCAGCCAGGCTTCCGCCCAGGCGTGGGAGGCGCCGATCGAGGGACCTCCGCGGCCAGAGTAGACATAGCCGCTCACGTACCTGGCGGGCACCCCCATGGCGCGGGCCACTGCGATGAAGAGGTGGGCGAAGTCCTGGCAGACGCCGCTGCCCAGCCTCAGGACCTCGTCCACCGCTGTGCTCACCGTCGTGGTCAGCGGGCGGTACTGGAAATCGCGACTGATGGCGACCGTGAGGTCGTCCAGCGCCGCCTCCACGGAAGCCGCGGATTCAGGATCGCGCGGACGGTGCCGGTCGGCCAGCCGGGTTATGCCGGGAGCCTCCACCACCGGAGACCTGAAGAGGAGGAAGTCGTAAGGCTGCTCCCCGTCGTCCCCACTCCGCGCGCTGACCTGCGTCTCGACCCGTGACAGGCTCGTGACCTCGACGACCTCGTGCTCGGGCAGATGGTCGAAGTAATGGACGTTGTTGCCGAAGCCGTCTCGGTACTCGCGTATCGGGGACTCCGGCTGCACGGCCAGCTCGAAGGCCGTGAGGCGCTGGCCCATCTCTTCGGAGGGCTGGAGGCGCACCTCCATGTGCGTCTCCGAGATCGGACCCGAGTACTGGTATCGGGTCACGTGGCGGACCTCCAGCTGCATCAAGAGCCTCCTTGCTGCTGTTGGTGGGGATGGCCGACAACCATGTCGCCGGGCAGGGAGACGGCCAGCTGGTGGGGCAGGAAATATGTGTCGCGCAGCGCCGAATCGACGGCCAGGAGCAGCTCGGCGAAGCGCTCACCGAAAGGTTCGGGCGCCGAGGCGACCTCCGCCGCGTCGGCCTCCCGGAAGAGGGCCGCCAGGTTTTCCAGCGCGTGCTGAGGCGGGCTTTGCTCTCGGCCGGCGTCGATCCGGCGTGCTGAGCCCAGCCCCTGGTTGGCGGAGAAGGCGGCAGAACGTGGACTCATGACCTGGAAGAGAAGGAAGCCGACCACCCGGTCGTGCACGATGGGTGAGCGGACCCGCTGCTGATAAGCCTCGAACGAGCTGCAGCAGCGCAGCGCGGCCACCCAGTCGACGGCGTCGTCGTCGAACTCGGCGAGCTCCACGGCCTTGTTCAAAACCAGCCGGGTGGTGGCTGCCGCTCGCTCCAGGAACTTGCCCAGCCTGATGAAGTCCCAGGCTTCGTCGTGCGCCATGGTGTCGTCCAGCAGGCCGCCCAGGAGATGTGCCCCCAGCTCGACCCGGCGCAGGTAGCCGTCCAGCTCCGTGCGCCAGCTGCTGTCGTCCTGAAGTCCCCAGTGCAGCGAGTTCAGCTGCTCGAAGACGTCGCTGGAGAGCGATGGCCTCACCGCGAGGGCGGCGCTCCGGGCGTCGCCCAGCTCTCGCCGCACGGAGGGCCCGGCGGACCCGGCGATGGCCAGCTCGATCGCCTGTTCGCGCGACAGGTTGTCGGTGAGCGGCCAGCCGGCCAGTTCCAGGTAGCGGGACCAGAACCTCTGGTCGTCGCGGATGTCTCGGTCGAGGCCGAGCTCGTTGTGGATGCGCAGCATCCGCGCCAGGTGCTCCGCGCGCTCCAGGTGGCGGCCGAGCAGGTAGAGCGTGACCGCGACGCGGCTAAGCACGATCGTCTCCCCCGGCCAGCACCCAGGTGTCCCGGCTGCCCCCGCCCTGGGAGCTGTTGACGACCAGCGATCCGCGACGTAGCGCAACCCGAGTGAGGCCGCCTGGCGTCACCGTGATCTCCTCGCCGCAGAGCACGAACGGCCGCAGGTCCTGGTGGCGGCTGACCAGCCGCCCGCCGACAAAGGCGGGCTGAACCGAGAGATCGACCACGGGTTGAGCGATGAAGTCGCGGGGCCGGGCTTCGATGCGCTTTCGCATCCGCTCGCGCTCCTGCCGGGTCGATGCCGGCCCGATCAGCATGCCGTAGCCCCCGGAGCCCGCGACCGTCTTGACTACCAGCCGGTCCAGGTTCTGCAGCACGTGCTTTCGCTCCTTCTCTCTGAAGCAGAGGAAGGTCTGGACGTTGGGGACTATCGGGTCTTCGCCCAGGTAGTAGCGGATGATGTCCGGAACCAGCGGATAGACGGCCTTGTCGTCGGCGGCACCGTTGCCCAGGCCGTTGGCCAGAACGACGTTGCCTGCGCGATAGGCGTTGACCAGACCAGGCACTCCGACGATGGAGTCGGGCCGGCCGAAGAGCGGGTCGAGGGACTCGTCGTCGATGCGTCTATAGATCACGTGGACGGGGTGCAGGCCGGCCGTCGTGCGCATGTAGACGCGGTCCTGGTCGACCAGCAGGTCCGACCCCTCCACCAGCTCCAGGCCCATCTGTTTGGCCAGAAACAGGTGCTCGTAGTAGGCAGCGTTGTAGATGCCTGGTGTGAGCAGCACGACGGTCGGGTCGTCGACGCCGGGGGGCGCCAGCCAGCGGAGGTTGGCGAGCAGCTGCTGCGTGTAGCCCTCCACGGGACGGACGTCGTACCCCGCGAAGAGTTCGGGAAAGACGCGCTTCAGGACCCGCCGGTTGGCGAGCACGTATGAGACGCCGGAGGGTGTGCGCAGGTTGTCCTCGAGCACGAAGAAGTCGCCCCGCCGGTCGCGGACCAGGTCGATGCCGGCGATGTGGCAGCGCAGGTCGTGAGACGCCGGCATCCCGGTCAGCTCGCGCATGTAGCCGGTCGAGGAAAGCACGAGCTCGGGCGGCACGGCGCGCTGCCGGAGGATGTGGCGGGGGCCGTACACGTCAGCCAGGAAGAGGTTCAATGCATGCACCCGCTGCTTCAGCCCAGCCTCCAGCCTGGCCCAGGTCTGAGCGGCGATCACCCGCGGGACGAGGTCGAAGGGGAACAGTTTTTCCAGTCCGCGGTCGTCGTTCTGCACCGTGAAGGTGATGCCGTGATCGCGGAAACTGCGCTGCGCGAGGGCCTGGCGGCGTCTAAGGTCGGCCGCTGAGGTCCGTTGCAGCAGCGAGAAGATGCGACGATAGGACGCCCGCGGCCGGCCCGGCTCGGCGACCATTTCATCGAAGGAGGTGCCGATTTCGTATTTTCCCGTGAGCTGGCCGTCGCTCAAGGTGAGGGAGAGTTTAACTGGCGACTGGGGCAAGGGTCCCATTCCGGGTAACCTCGTGGAGCGAGACCAAGATGGAAGCCATGACACCGCTCCGCCTGCGGGTTGGTTGTGAGTTCACGTATCAGGTGAGCGCGCCCAGCCCGGCCGTGATCCAGGTCGCACCACGCCTCGGCGAGGTGGCACGCGTAATCGAGGACCGCTGGGAGGTCACGCCCGAAGCGACCCTCGAGGTGACGGAGGACCTCTACGGAAACAGCCTCCGGCGCGGCGTGCTCGGTGAGGGACTGGCGCGCCTCTGCTACGACGCCGTGGTCGAGGTCCCGGCGGAGCTCGACGCTGTCGACGAGACCGCCAGCCAACACCCCATCCAGGAGCTGGACGGCGAGAAGCTGCACTTCCTTCTTCCCAGCCGCTACTGCCTTTCGGACGAGCTGATGAGCACCGCCTGGGAGCTCTTCGGAGAGACCGAGCCCGGATGGACGCGAGCGCAGGCCATCAGCGACTGGGTCCACTCGAACCTCGAGTTCCAGTACGGGTCGAGCAACCCGCTCACCACGGCGAAAGACGCCTTCGAGCAGCGCCGGGGCGTCTGCCGCGACTTCGCGCACGTCTTCATCGCCTTCTGCCGCGCCATGAACATCCCGACCCGCTACGTGTTCGGTTACCTGCCGGACATCGGCGTGCCGCCGCCCGACCACCCGATGGACTTCTGCGCCTGGAGCGAGTGCTACCTCGGCGAGCGCTGGTGGACCTTCGATCCCCGCAACAACCAGCGCCGGGTCGGACGGGTCGTGATCGGCCGGGGCCGCGACGCGCTGGATGCAGCCATGGTGACCACCTGGGGACCGGCCAGCTTCCGCAGCCTCAAGGTCTGGTCGGACGCGCTGGAACCGTGAGCATTGCCCCCGAGCCGATCGACCACCGGGAGGTCGACTGGGACCGGGTGATCAGGGCGGGTTACCTGATCAGGCAGACCTATCGCTACGACTACCCGGGCCCGATCGGCCGGCTCGACCACAGGCTGGTGATCGTGCCGCCGGAGCGGTTCGGCGACCAGCGGCGCGTGCTCCACCGGCTGACCAGCGTCCCTCAGGGAGACCTGGAGGCCGGCCCTGACGAGTTCGGCAACACCGTGCTGGCGCTGCGCTTCTCGCGCGTTCAGGAGTCGATCGAGTTCCAGGCCTGGATCGAGGTGGAGCGGGCGCTGGCGGCAGGCCCACACCTGCTGCCCGTGCGCTGGCTGACCGACCCTCGCCTCCTGCAGCCCAGCGAGCTGACCCAACCTGACGAGCGGCTGGCGGCGGCCGCCTGGGCACTCGCGGATCGTGCCGAAGGCGGCCTTCCAATGGCCGCGCGGATCAATTCCTGGCTCTACGACACCATGCGGTACCGACCCGGGGTGACGGGTGTCGGCACCACCGCCGCCCAAGCGCTGGAGATCGGCGCCGGTGTCTGCCAGGACTACGCCCACGTGATGATCGCCATCTGCCGGCTGCTGGGGCTCCCGGCCCGCTACGTTTCGGGACACATGCTCGGCGAGGGCGGCACCCATGCCTGGGTGGAGGTGCTGGTGCCGGGACCCGAGGGCAGCGGCATGGCCGCCGCCTGGGCATTCGATCCCACCCATGGCCGGCTCGCCACGCTCGGATACGTGACCGTGGCGGTCGGGCGGGACTACCGCGACGTGGCGCCCACCTCGGGAACCTACAGCCGCGGTCCTTCCGGGCGGCTGACCACCCGCAAGCGGGTCGAGGTGACTCACCTCGAATACGACACGGCCTGAGCGGCCGGACCCGGCTAGGGGGGCCCGGGCGTTTTCCGGAGCTCTTCCAGCCTCCGCATCCGCAGCTGCGCCTGCTGGCCGAGGCGGCTCAGCACCGCTGCGACCAGGGCCTCGATCACGGCGACCGCTCCGACCATGGAGTCGAAAGGAGCCGCGGCCTCCACGCTGGTGACCAGGGTGTGCCGCGCGTAGACGGAGGCGGGTGAGAGCCAGGGATCGGTGAACAGGACGACAGTCGCCCCCCGCTCAGACGCGGCGCGCCCGCTTTGCACCGTGTCGGTCTGATAGCGCCGGTAGTCGAAGGCCACCAGCACGTCGCGCCGTCGCAGGTCGATCAGCTCCCCGACGGGCGCCGTCCTCTCCGGGTCGAGCAGGCGGACGCCGGGCCGGAGCAGGTGGAGCTGACCGGCCAGGTAGCGTGCCAGCACCGAGCTGACGCGGCCGCCCAGGACCAGCACCCGGTGGCGCCGGTCCGAGAGCAGGGTCGCCACCTCCCCGAACTCCCGCTCTGAGATCAGATCGAGCGTGGCTCCCAGCCCGCGCCTGAAGGCGTCGAAAGAGGGATCCAGCGTGGAGGACGAGCGGCCTCCCGAAGGGCCCGCGTCGTAGCGGGCCAGCGGCGAGCTCAGGCGATCCTGGACCTCCTGGCGGAGCCGGTCCTGGAACTCCGGGTAGCCGCGGAAGCCGAGCTTTCCGATGAACCGGGTGACCGTTGGGGGGCTGACCGCGGCGCGCTCGGCGAGGCGGGCCAGCGTCTCCAGGCCCGCGATCGGATAGGAGGAGAGCAGCACTTTGGCCAGCCTCCGCTCGGCCGGGCTGAGCTCGGTCGAGCGCTGCCGGACCAGCTCCGCGATGGGTTGTCCAGCCATTGTGCGGATTGTTACAGGCGTGAACGATCGATGCGGATCTGAGAAGTCCTTGACAGCGCGCCAGGGGAGGGGTACTCTCCGCCGAAATTCCACGCCGGAGATTCGGAGCTCGGCCAGAGCGCCGGCAGAACGGGGTGGAAGCGAGAGGAGGTCCACAAGGCAATGACGGTCGAGGCGCAGAGTTCCGACGTCCAGACGCTTCACAGCCTGGGCTACGCGCAGGAGCTGCTGCGCCGGATGAGCGGTTTCTCCAATTTCGCCGTGTCTTTCACCATCATCTCGATCCTGTCCGGGTGCCTGACCCTGTACGGCTTTGGGATGAACACCGGCGGTCCGGTGTCGATGAACATCGGCTGGCCTCTGGTTGGGATCATGGTCACGCTG
Source organism: Candidatus Dormiibacterota bacterium (assembly GCA_955652675.1). Lineage (GTDB taxonomy): Bacteria > Chloroflexota > Dormibacteria > Dormibacterales > Dormibacteraceae > Nephthysia. The sequence goes on along the minus strand of CATPBP010000139.1, from coordinate 8,932 downwards.
GTCGGCCTGGCCATGGCCGAGGTCTGCTCCAGCTATCCGACAGCGGGCGGCCTCTACTACTGGTCGGCCAAGCTGGCCGGCAAGAACGGGCCGGCCTGGAGCTGGTTCACTGGCTGGTTCAACCTTCTGGGACAGATCGCCGTTACGGCCGGCATCGACTTCGGGCTGGCCTTCTTCTCCTCGGCCCTGCTCAACCTGCTATTCGGCTATCCGACCACGCCGCCCTTCATCATCCTGATCTACGGGATCGTGCTCTTCCTGCACGGCCTGCTGAACACCTTCGGCGTCCGGCTGGTGGCGCTCCTGAACGACATCTCGGTCTGGTGGCACCTGGTCGGCGTCGTGGTGATCGTGGGGGCGCTGCTGATCCTGCCCAGCCACCACCAGTCGCCTTCGTTCATCTTCACCCACTTCGTCAACAACACCGGGTTCGACTTCCCGCTGGCCCCCGTCTACGTGTTCCTGCTCGGCCTGCTGCTGGCGCAGTACACGTTCACCGGCTACGACGCCTCGGCCCACATGACCGAGGAGACGGAGAACGCGGCGGTGGCCGGCCCGCGCGGGATCGTGATGTCGATCGTCGTCTCGCTGGTGGCCGGCTGGGTGCTGCTCATCGGCGTCACCTCGGCCATTGGCGACTACGCCAAAGAGGCGAGCGCCGTCGTGCCTCCGGCCCAGATCTTCGTCGACGCGGTGGGGCACAACCTGGGCGTCTTCCTCCTCTTCATCGTGGTCGGGGCGCAGTTCTACTGCGGCATGTCGTCGGTGACCGCCAACTCGCGCATGATCTACGCCTTCTCGCGCGACGGGGCGGTGCCGGGCTCACGCTTCTGGCACTCGATCAACAAGCGCACCCGCACTCCGACCAACTCCATCTGGCTGGCGGCCGTGGGGGCGTTCATCCTCGGTCTGCCCTATCTCTGGAGCCCGGTCGCCTACGCGGCGGTGACCTCCATCGCGGTCATCGGCTTGTACATCGCCTACGGCATCCCGATCCTGCTCCGCCTGCGTGCCGGCGACAGCTTCCAGCGAGGTCCCTGGCACCTCGGCCGCTGGAGCCGGCCTGTCGGCACCATCGCCGTCGTCTGGATCGCCTTCATCGCCGTGCTCTTCGTGCTGCCGCAGGTCTATCCGATCACGCTCACGACTTTCAACTACTCAATCGTGGCCGTGGCGGTGGTGGCCATCGGCACCTCGATCTGGTGGATGGCATCGGCCCGCAACTGGTTCAAGGGACCAAAGGTGCAGGGAACGCCGGAAGAGCTGGCTGCGATAGAAGACGACCTGGGAGAGCAGGGCGGCCGGCCGGTGCCCGCGGGCGCCGTCGGCTCCTGAAAGCAGGGGGGGCGGGGGCGGCTGCGGCCGCCCCCACGCCCACTGTCTGCATCACGCGCAGCCCCAAGAGGCCGGCCACCTACTACGAGCCCTACGTCCGCGCGGTTGCGGCGGTTGGCGCCCGGCCATTGCTCTTGGCGGCGACTCCCGGTCTGCGAGACCGGCTGGACGAGGTCCTGGACGGCGTGGGCGGGCTCCTGCTTCCGGGCGGCTGGGATCTGGAGCCGGCGCTCTACGGTGAGCAACGGAGTCCGCTGGTCGGCACCACGGACCCAGAGCTGGACCAGGCCGAGATGGAGGCGCTGAGGGCGGCCCTCGATCGCGGCCTTCCCGTGTTTGGCATCTGCCGCGGCCAGCAGGTGATCAACGTCACCCTGGGCGGTACCCTGCACCAGCATGTTCCAGGACACGACGGGCGCGGACTGGCCCGGGATCGGCTGGCTCACCCCGTCCAGGTGGAGCGCGACTCGGAGCTGCGCCTGGCGGCAGGCGGCCCCGAGGTCATGGTCAACAGCCTCCACCACCAGGCTGTCAAGGACCTCGGCCGGGGGCTGCGGATGACCGCTCAAAGTGCCGACGGCGTGGTGGAAGGCGTGGAGTTGGAGGATCGCATCGTGGCGGTGCAATGCCATCCGGAAGAGCTGGTCGAGCGGTGCACATGGGCTCGGAGCCTGCTGCACGGCTTCGTCGAGCGGGCCGCGCGCAGGGCGCGGGAAGGACAGCCCCAGTGCTGAGCATGGAGGAGCTGAGGGGCTCCGTCGAGCGCGGAGAGATCGACACCGTGGTGGTCGCTTTCACCGACATGCAGGGGCGGCTGGTCGGCAAGCGCCTGCAGGCGGACTACTTCCTCGAGGAGGTCGCCGAGGGCCAGCCGGTCGAAGGCTGCAACTACCTGCTCGCCCTGGAGATGGAGATGGACCCGGTACCGGGCTACGAGATAGCCAGCTGGGAGCGTGGCTACGGGGACTTCGACATGGTGCCCGACCTGGACACCCTGCGCCGGATTCCCTGGCTGGAGGGGACGGCGCTGGTCCTCTCGGACGTCGCCTGGCACGACCGAACGCCGGTCGCTCCCTCGCCTCGGCAGGTGCTGAAGGCCCAGGTGGAGCGCGCCCGGGCGCTGGGCTTCGAGCCGATGTTCGGTTCCGAGCTGGAGTTCTACCTCCTCAAGGAGACCTACGCCGAGGCCCATGCCCGGCACTACCAGGGCCTGACGCCCTCGGTGCCCTACATCCTCGACTATCACATCCTGGCCACCAGCTACGACGAGCCCTTCATCCGGTCCGTGCGCAACGGCATGCAGGGCGCCGGCATCAGGGTCGAGAGCTCCAAGGGCGAAGCCTGGCCGGGGCAGCAGGAGATCAACTTCCGCTACGCCGACGCCGTGACCATGGCCGACAACCACACCGTCTACAAGAACGGCATCAAGGAGATCGCCCAGCAGCACGGCTGCGCGGTGACCTTCATGGCCAAGCCGGACCACGGCTGGATCGGCAACTCCTGCCACGTGCATTCCAGCCTCTGGCAGGGTGAAAAGAGCGCCTTCGCCGGGGAGTCCGACGTGTTCAAGGGCTACCTGGCCGGGCAGATCGCTCACGTCGCCGAGCTCGCGATCTTCCTCGCGCCCAACGTGAACTCGTACAAGCGCTATGCAGCAGGCAGCTGGGCGCCGACCACGCTCGCCTGGGGCTATGACAACCGGACCTGCGGCTTCCGGATCGTCGGCCACGGGCAGGGCCTGCGCACGGAGAGCCGGATCCCCGGCGCCGACGCCAACCCGTATCTCGCCTTCGCCGCCCTGCTGGCGGCCGGTCTGGAGGGCGTGGAGCGCGGCCTGGAGCTGCCTCCTCCATACGAGGGCAACGCCTACGAGTCGGACGCCCGTCGCTTCCCGCACACTCTGCGCGACGCGATCGGGGAGCTCGAGCAGAGCACCATGGCCCGCGCCGCGCTCGGCGACCAGGTCGTTGAGCACTATCTGAACTACGCGCGCACCGAGCAGCGCCTCTTCGACCAGGTCGTCACCTGCTACGAGCGAGAGCGCCTGTTCGAGCGGGGCTAGCGCCGCAGCGTGCAGGTCCTGAACCCAGCCACCGAGCAGCCGATCGCCGAGCTGCGCTCGGCCGGTGAGGCGGAAACGGATCGGGCGGTGGAGGCCGCCCGGGCCGCCCTGCCCGGCTGGCGGGCGGTCAAGCCCGCCGACCGCGCCCGCCTGCTCCGGCGCCTGGCCGGCCTGGTCGAGGACCACGGCGAAGAGCTGGCTCGGCTGGAGACGCAGAACGTGGGCAAGCCCATCGCCGACTCGCGCGGAGAGATGGCCATGGTGGCCGACGTCTTCAACTACTACTCGGGCGCCGTGGAGAGGCTCTACGGCGAGACGGTGCCGGTCGCGGCCGGGGTCGACCTGACCTTTCGCGAACCGCTCGGCGTGGTGGGCCTGATCGTGCCCTGGAACTTCCCCCTGATGCTGGCCAGCTGGAAGCTCGGGCCGGCCCTGGCCTGCGCCAACACCGTCGTCCTGAAGCCGGCCGAGCTGACCCCGCTGACGGCTCTGCGTCTTGCCGAGCTGGCCCTGGAAGCCGGCCTGCCGCAGGGGGTGCTGAACGTCGTCGTCGGCCCTGGATCCGTCTGCGGCGAGCGCCTGGTACGGCACCCGGAGGTCGCCAAGGTCGGCTTCACGGGCTCGACCGAGGTGGGCCGGCGGGTCATGGCAGGCGCGGCGGCGAGCATCAAGCGGGTCACCCTCGAGCTTGGCGGCAAGTCGGCCAACCTCGTCTTCGAGGACGCCGATCTGGAGCGGGCGGCGGCGGCAGCGCCTTCGGCGGTGTTCGGCAACGCCGGCCAGGACTGCTGCGCGCGCTCCCGGATCCTGGTCCAGCGCTCGGTCTACGACCGATTCCTGGGGCTGCTCGTGGAGGCCACGGAGAAGGTGCGGGTCGGCGACCCCGAGGATCCGAGGACCGAGATGGGGCCCCTGATCTCGGCCGACCACCGGCGAAAGGTGGCCGCCTTCGTGGAGCGCGAGCCGCTCTACCAGGCGGACGTGCCCGCCGGACCCGGCTTCTGGTTCCCCTGCACGCTGCTGGAGGCGGACAGCGGCGACCGGGTCGCTCAGGAGGAGGTCTTCGGGCCGGTGGTCGCCATCATCCCCTTCAGTGACGAGGCCGACGCGGTCCGAATAGCCAACGACTCCGACTACGGGCTCTCGGGATCGGTCTGGACGCGCGACGGCTCCCGGGCCCTGCGCGTGGCCCGGGCCTTCGAGACGGGGGCCATCTCGGTGAACTCCAACACCTCGGTCCGGGTGACGACCCCCTTCGGCGGCTTCAAGCAGTCGGGCCTCGGACGGGAGCTGGGCCGGCAGGCGCTCGAAGGCTACTCCGAGGTGAAGAACGTCTACATCTCGACGGAGGCGTGATGGGAAGGCTGGAAGGCAAGGCTGTAGTCATCACGGGAGCTGCCGGCGGCATGGGCCGTGAGGCGGCGCTCCTCTTCTCCGGAGAGGGGGCCCGGGTCTGCGTCGCCGACCTGCCGGTCGTCGAAGAGGCCGGGGACCGGACGGCTCAGGAGTGCCGCGAGGCCTTCTTCTTCGGCGTCGACGTGGCGGAGCCGGCCAGCGTTCGCGCAATGTACGCGGAGACCGCACGCCGCTTCGGCGGCGTCGACGTCCTCTACAACAACGCAGGCATCATGCCCGCCGACGACGACTCCATCCTGGTCACCGAGCCGGAGGCCTGGGACCGGGTGCAGGCGGTGAACACCCGCGGGGTCTACCTCTGCTGCAAGTACGGGATCCCGCACCTGCTGGAGCGCGGCGGCGGCTCGGTGATAAACGTGGCCTCCTTCGTGGCCCTGGCGGGCTCCGCCACCTCGCAGATCTCCTACACGGCGTCGAAGGGCGCCGTCCTCGCGATGAGCCGCGAGCTCGCCGTGCAGTTTGCGCGCCAGGGTGTGCGCGTCAACGCGCTCTGCCCGGGCCCGGTCGAGACTCCGCTCGTGATGAGGCTCTTCCAAGAAGATCCGGCCGCCTACGAGCGGCGCCGCGTGCACCTGCCCATGGGCCGCCTGGCACAGCCGCGCGAGGTCGCCAACGCGGCGCTCTTCCTGGCCAGCGACGAGTCCTCGTATGTGAACGGGACGACGTTCCTGGTCGACGGCGGCCTCACCGCCGCCTACGTAACGCCCGACTGACTCGCGAGCCAGTTCCGCAACGTCTCCGTACCTCGTCAAGCTGGGGGCATGTGGACTGAGGACCTGCGGGTCAGCGAGGACATCTCAGCTGCAGCCTGGATCGGCCCGAGGTTGTCCAGTGCCTTCGGCGCGGTGACGCGGACCGTGCCGAGCGGCTATCCCAGTTACGTCCGCATATGTCACCCGGCCGCAGAGCGCGATGGCAGCTGGGCGAGCTGGTCCATGGTGGCCCAGGCGACAGGCAGGCAGACCCACCCGTTGATGCAGTGGCACGCCCTGGTCGGATCACCGGACCCACTCAACATGAGCGGCTCGCTCTGGCGCGGCCGCGATCCGGAGCGAGGGAATCTGATTCCCGAGATACTGGGTCCCCTCTGTGATCTGCTCGCCGATCTCACCACCACTCCCGAGCACTGCTTCTTCTGCTTGTGGGAAGGCTATGGCTGGATCCAGGGCGGTCTCCCGATCATGAGGGCGGTCCCCGCCGGCGCGCCGATCCCGCCGGCCTTCTCGCTCGAGGAATTGAGCCGGCCCCGGGTACAACTCCCTGGCCGGAACTACCTGCTTCTCTTTGGGCCGTTGACGGCAGCGCTGCAGATCGGCTCGTGGCCCACTGCCGACTGGTTCATCCCTCAGTCCCCCAATCTGTTCTGGCCGGCAGACCGGGCCTGGTGCGTGGCAAGCGAGATCGACTTCGACTCGACGCTGGTGGGCGGCTCGCTCCAGCTCATCGACGCCATACTCCAGGCGCCGACGTTCGACTCCTGGGCCGTTCAACCCGACGGCTCGCTGGCCGCCGACGCCGACCGGATCAACTCCGTCTCGTAACGTCGAGCTCTGAATACGTCAGCGAGTAGCGCTCGACAGTAAAGCCGGGCACTCGTCTCGAGTTCTTGTCGAGGCCCACAATCCGGTCTGCGTCGGACTGACCCGCCTGGATGACCCCTGAAACTGGCGAGCGTCTTCACCTGCCTGGTCTGTGAGGAGAAGATCCGGAATTGGCGGGGCGATGCGCCCCACCCCATGGGTCGAGGCGCTGGCGGACGCTGCTGTGGTGGCGTGCCCCGTCATGATTACTGTGGCTATGTCGGAGCAACGCCCGTCGCTCATCGCCGGCCTGCTCGCGGGCATCCTCGCCATGGTGGGCGCCGCGTGCGGCCCCGGCGGCACCACCCAGGCAAAAGTCGCCACCCCGACGGCAGTCGCCACCTCCGGTCACGGTCAGCAGCCGAACGTTGCCGCTCAGCGGGCCGCAATGCAGAAGCTAGACTTCCTGGTCGGAACCTGGTCGGGCCCCGAGACGGTCATCACGGGCTCCGGAGCGCCGTTGATGTTGACCCAGACCGAGGTGGTGCAGATCAAGCTGGGCGGTCTCGTGATGCTCGTGGAAGGCACGGGGAGCAATGCTGCTGGGCAGGTCCTATTCACGGCCCTTGCCACCATCGCCTATGACGACGCCACCTCTACCTATCGTTTCCGCGCCTACAGCAGTGGGAACTACATAGACGCGGAGTTGAAGGTGACGTCAAAGGGCTTCACCTGGGGCTACGGGGCTGGTTCCATGAAGGTGAGCAACACGATGCAGCTCAATGCGAAGGGCGAATGGACGGAGACCACCGAAACGACGGTGGGCTCGTCGCCTCCACGCAAGACCGTCGACATGACGCTTCAGCGCCAACACTGAGCAGAGCTGACCTGGCAGGCCTTTTCGGCCAGGCACGCGGCAAGACCTCGTCCTTGCGCCCCGCTTTAGGTCCAGCCAGTTCTGTAGCACCAATCGTTGCGACGACGGCCTCCTCGTGCCGCTGCTCTAAGCGCACATCCACCCGGTCGACCGCTACCGATTTGAGGACGGAGCGCTCAGGCCCCTCCGTATGGAGGAGTCCGCGCGAGCGCGCCCGGCCCAATACCCCCCATGAGGCCAGGGATAGTTCTTGACAGACAGGCTTGGCTGGGCAAAAGTGAGAGTTGGAGGCGTGGCCTTACGCCCAGCCCTTCGGCTCGTCCTCAGCACGGGCCGACAGCGGCAAAGGGGGGAGCACTCCCGGGCCCCTGGATCGGAAGGCTTCTGATGTCGCCGTGGCCGCGGCTGGGGGGGCGGCGGGCGAGCAGGAGGTTTCCGATGCCGCGCGACAAGGACTTCAAGAAGCACGTCCGCGCCCGAATGGCCGAGACCGGCGAGCGCTACACACGGGCCCGCGAGGAGCTCCGGTCCGTCTCCGGTGGCGCACCGGAAGGCGTGCCTGGATGGCACCTGGCGGGCGACAGGCCCGAGGCCTACGAGATCGGGCTGGAGGCGGACGGCGCCGGCCGCCGCACGGCCTATTTGCGGACCAAAGGAGACCCCGGCGAGGGCTTCGGCACACTGATGCAGACAGTGCTCGCCGACGAGTACCGCGACCAGCGGGTGCGCTTCACGGCCGAACTTCGCGGCGAGGAGATCGAGCGCTGGGCCGGCCTCTGGATGCGGGTCGACGGCGTCGGCCAGGAACTGCTCGGCTTCGACAACATGCAGGACCGTCCGCTGCGTGGCAGCTTCGATTGGGCAAGGAGCGACGTGGTCCTCGACGTGCCCTTCGAGGCCCAGGCCATCGCGTTCGGAGTCGTGATGGGAGGCAAGGGCGGAGTCCGGCTCCGGGAGGTCCGGCTCGAGGCGGTCGGCCGCGACGTACCCCCCACGAGGAGCAGGCCTCCGATCGCCCGACAGCCTCAGAACCTGGACTTTTCGGAAGAGAGCTGAGCGATTCCGGAAGTCTGTCCCGGCTTTGCCCAGTCAAAGGCTGTCCCGGCCCGTCCGAGATTGTTGAACATCATTTGACAAGCGATTAGTCTGTTCCGCCGTCTGGCGTGCTCGGAGCGAGGGCCGGGTCACGCAATTGGGGGGACGGCCGGCGCATTCTGTCGCCGGCGCGAGGAGGAATCCGAGATGGGGAAAGGACCGGCGCGCGTTCTGGCGGCCGCCGTGGCAGCCTTGCTTGCAGCTGCGCTGGCTGGTCCTGTGAGCGCAGACACGACTCTGATCGATCGGCCCGGGAGCCTCGGCAAGCTGAGTGCGGAGCAGATCACCAAGCTGGCCGCCGAGGCGAACCACCGCTCGATCATCCTCCTCAAGAACCAGCATCGCGAGCTGCCGCCGCGCCCGGGCAACATCTCCCGCCGGGCCGAGGCCGTGAGGTCCGACCAGGAGTCGGTGAAGGACGAGCTCGCCACTCTGCACGCCAAGAACGTAAAGGGCTTCCAGACCGTGAACGCGGTCGCCGCCACCATCTCCGAAGCCGAGGCCACCCGGCTCGCCTCCAACCCCGCGGTTCGCGCCGTGGTCCCCGATCTCCGCCGGACGACGCCGGCTGCGGCCGGCGGCAGCATCGCGCCGGCGGCGGCCCCCGCAGCGGTCCAGCCGGCTGCC
>CATPBP010000138.1 GCA_955652675.1 Candidatus Dormiibacterota bacterium | reverse complement strand
CGATGATCGGGCTCCGCTCGCCGAGCAGCCGAGCCGAGAGCGCGCGGACATTGTGATGGAGGCACAGAAGGATGCCGCCCTCGGCCAACACCCTCAGGCACTCGTCAAGGATGGCGCCCGGCTCAGGCAGGTGATCGAAGACCTGAAACATACAGATGAGATCGAACTGGCCGGGGGCGAACAGACCGGGACGCATGACGTCCGGGACGATGCACTCCCGAATGGATGAGTCGGCCAGAGCGCGTGCATCGCGGCTGGGCTCCACTCCACACACGGTTTGAAACCCCTGGGCCAGCGCCTCTTCGAGGAGGAAGCCGTTCCCGCAGCCGACCTCCAGGATTCGCCGGGGCGGCCGGGAGGCCCGTCGAGCGGCCAGCGACAGGTAGCGGCCGTATGTCCTGCGGAGGTGCGGAATCTCCAACGCATAATCGAAGCCGCTTCGCTCGTAAAGCCTCGACAGCGTCGCCTGGTCAGCGACTGGATCGGAACGGACCAAGCCGCAAGAGCGGCACTGGACCATCCGGTAGTGCAGCCTGTCTGGGAGACGCCGAGCAGAAAAGACGCGGCGGTTGAAAGAAGTCTCGTCGAACGCCGGAAGATACAGCTCAGTGGCGGGCGCGTCGGGACCGCAGATGGCGCAGCTGGTGGGCCGTAGGGTGAGCGACTCTCGGTCAGACTCAATCATCGGAGTCCGCAGGCGGTTGGTTCAGGATCGAGTCGACGATGTAGGGTGGTCGCCGCTTGACTTCGTCGTAGATGTGGGCCAGGTATGAGCCGATGATGCTGAGGCACAGGAGCTGGATGCCGCCCATCAGAAGGATCAGCAGAATCACCGTCGTGAGTCCGCTGGGGGCGCTGCTGGGATGGAGGATCTTCACCGCTGCCTGCAGGATGATCGCCACAAAGGCCGCGCCAACTGTGATCAGGCCGAGCCAGGTGATGAGCTCCAGCGGCACGTAAGAGAAAGAGAGAATCGCCTGACGTGCCCAGGCGAGATTCCGCATGAAGGAGTTGGTGGTCCGGCCGAACATTCGCTCCGGCCGCACGTACTCAACGCCGACCTGTTGGAAGCCCACCCACGCCCGGAGTCCCCTTATGAACCGGTTTCGCTCCGGAAGAGCGTTCATCGCGGTGACCACACGGCGATCGATGAGCGAGAAGTCGCCGGCGTCGACCGGGATCCTGACATACGCGGTCGTCCGGAAAAGCCGGTAGAACGCCTTGTACAGGAAGCGCATGTGGGTGGCCGCCTCCCGGGTGACCCTGACGCCGTAGACGACGTCGTGTCCCTCTCTCCAGCGCCGAAAGAATTGCTCGATCAGCTCTGGCGGATCCTGAAGATCACCGTCCATTAGGACGACGGCATCTCCTGTGCTGATCCGCATGCCGCTGGTGAACGCGCTCTGCGAGCCGAAGTTTCGACTGTGGTTGACGACGACCACGTCAGGGTCGCACGCGGCCAGGTCGTGAAGTACCTCGGCCGCGTCGTCGGGGCTACCGTCGTTGACGAAGATGATCTCGCCTGAGACATCAAGGCGCTCGAACACCTGACGCAGGCGTTGGTGCATGATCGGGACCGCCGCCGCATCGCGGTAGCAGGCGATGACGGCGCTCAGCTTGGTCCTCCGCCCATGGGTGATCATGCGGGGCGCGTTCACCCGGTCACCACGAATCGGTCACCACAAACTGGAGATGGTCCGATAGCTCGTGGTAATGGACGCCGTCGGCGTCGAGGATCTCGATCGTCACCTTGTGGATCCCGGGCTTGAGGCCGTTGGTGGAGATGTCGACGCCAAAGCCGGAGCCTGTCGAGGAGGGGTCGTGGGTGGCCAGCGCGGCGTCGGGGCGGGCGATGCCGTAGACGCCTGGGAAGTCGAGTTGACCGTCCACCCGGGCGATCACTCCCTGGCCGGCAGCATGCCTGGCCGGGTCGAAGGCCCAGCCTTCCATCCTCATCGTCGCGCCCTGGGGTCCTCGCGGCCAGCCGACCCCTTTGACCGGGTCGAGCGACGACCTGTAGCCGCCGACGAGCATCACCTTCCCGGCCAGGTCTGCCTGGGTGACGTGCAGGCCGTGACCGTAGTAACGGCTTTGCAGTGCCTTCAGCGAGTAGTAAGAACCGGCGGCTGCATAGGTGAGCAGGCTGGTGAGCACAAGGCCCGACAAGAGGGACCGACCCCACCGGCTTTTCAGCGCCTTGGGGGCCTGCACCACGCCGACCGCGAACGTCGGTAGGAGGTAGGGGATCCAGTTGCGGCCCTGAGGCGCAAACCTTGAGTTGGTCAGCCAGTAGACCGCGAACATGAACACCGTGAACAGCAGGTAGCTGTTGAGGAACGGGTCAGCCGTGGCCATGCGCAACGCCCAGCGCCAGCGGCCCCGTCTCGCCACGGCGATCAGCCTGGTGGCGACGGCCTCCAGGCGCACGACCATAAGGACGAGCAGGAGTATGGTCGCGCCTGTCTCGAGGTCTCGGACCAGCTGCGTCAGCCGTATCGAATGGATCACGATCGGCACGTCGAGCCAGCCGAAAGTTCCCCAGTAGCTGTTCACAGTCGAGCCCAGGTAGTAGTTGTTGAAGGCATCGTGGATGCTGCTGACCGAGTACCAGAAGAGGGGACCCGGGCCTGCTGCCAGGGCGTGCATCGGAGTCGCAGCCGAGACGTTCGCAGTCCCCTCCGTCTGCGTGACGCCGCCGACGTAAGGAAAGCGGGGCGTGGCCAGGATCCAGGTCTGAACGAGGCCGAGCGCCATGGAGGCCGGCGCCAGGACCACCAGCGCCACCAGGAAACGGGTCAATCGGCGGCCCCCGCCGGCGCGGAGCCTTTCCGCGAGGACGACGGCGAGTACTGGCCCCAATACGCAGAGGTAGAACTGGTACTTGGTCACCAGAAGGGCGCCAAGGGCGAGGCCGAGGAGCGCCAGCCAGCGCAGCCGGAAGCCGACTCGGCGCCCGCGCAGGGTGAGGTAGATGCATAGCGTCACCAGCGTGAAACTGAGGTTGTCAGGCTGAATGTAGGAGGCGACGAACGAGGTGAGGGGAAAGAAACCGATCGCGGCCGTAAGAGCGAGCGCCAGGTGCGGTCGCAGGTGCAGCTCGCGAGCGACGAAATAGGTGAGAAAGAGCGTGAGCGCCAGCAGAAGGACCGACAACAACCTGGCCGCGAAGAAGAGGCCCGTCAGGCCCAGGCCGAGCGGGGCCAGCAGGTGCAGCCAGGTGGCGACCAGTGCGTAGTAGCCGAAGGGATAGAACGACGTCAGATAGGGATTCTTCTCCGGCTTGAAACCGGTCGGGACCACGGGAGCCTGACGATCCAGCTCTCGATAGTAGGAGTCGGTGCCGTAGCCAGGCTGCACTTTGACCTGGCTCTGGAATATGAGATCGTAGAAGCCGGTCTGGCGCATCAGATACTGCGAGTCGGGGTGCGCGTAGCCGTAGTAGTTGTATGTATCGCGGTCGCGCAGGTTGACCAGGCCGTGGCTGTAGATGGTCAGCGCGTAGTCCAGGTGGCTCGGTTCGTCGGGTGCCTGATAGACCGGGACGAGAAATACCCACCGGAGCGCCAGCAGGCAGGCACCGCAGACAATG
>CATPBP010000137.1 GCA_955652675.1 Candidatus Dormiibacterota bacterium | reverse complement strand
GTCCTCGGCTGTGACCATGAGCGGGTAGCGCCGGGCCCAGTCGCTCGCCAGCCGGGGGTCGACCGGCTTCAGCCAGCGAGCGTTGACCACGCCGCAGGAGATGCCCTCCTCAGCCAGGCGGTCGGCGGCGACCAGGGCGACCTCTACCATCCGGCCGACCGCGAGGATGGCTGCGTCCCGACCTCTGCGCACCTCTTCCCAGCGGCCGACCGGTATCGCCTCGACCGGGAGGTCCGGGGTTGCGGGGACGGTGCCCTTGGGATAGCGGATGGCGACCGGGCCGTCACTGGCGAGGGCCGTCTCCAGCAGGGCGCAGAGCTCGGTGGCGTCCGCCGGGGCGGCCACCTTCAGGTTCGGGATCATCCGCAGGTAGCTCAGGTCGAAGACGCCGTGGTGCGAGGACCCGTCGGGGCCGGTGACCCCGGCGCGGTCCAGGATGAAGACGACCGGCAGGCGGTGCAGGGCCACGTCCATGATCGTCTGGTCGAAGGCCCGCTGGAGGAAGGTCGAGTAGACGCAGACGACTGGGCGCTTGCCCGCCATCGCGAGCCCGGCCGCGAAGGTGACCGCGTGCTGCTCGCAGATGCCGACGTCGAAGAAGCGGTCCGGGAACTCGCGGGCAAAGTTGAGAAGGCCGGTGGAGGAGGCCATGGCGGCCGTGATGGCGACCACGTTGGGGTGCCTCGAGGCGGCCGTCATCAGCGCCTCCCCGAAGACGTCCGTATAGGTCAGCTCGGTCTGGCGCGGGCGGCCGCTCAAGGGATCGAAGGCGCCCACGCCATGAAGCTTGTCGATCTCGTCCTCGATGGCCGGCTCGTAGCCGCGGCCCTTCTCCGTGATGACGTGGATGACACTCGGCGCGTGCAGCCGCTTGGCCCTGGTCAGCAGCTCTTCGAGCGCTTCAAGGTCGTGGCCGTCGCAGGCGCCGGCGTACTTGAGTCCAAGGCTGTCGAAGACCGTGTTGGGCTGGAGCAGCTGCTTCAGGGACTCCTTCACCCGGAAGGCGGCCTGATCCGCCTTGTAGCCGACCAGGGGCAGCTCGCGCAATCGGTGAGAGATCTCCTCCTTCAGCCGCTCGTACCTAGGATCGATCTGAAGCTGGGCGAGGTGCCTGGCCAGGCCCCCCACGGTGGGAGCGTAGGAGCGGCCGTTGTCGTTCAGGACGACGACCAGGTTGGGGGGCTGAAGGTGGGCGATCTGGTTCAGCGCCTCCCAGGCCATACCGCCGGTCAGCGCGCCGTCTCCGATCACCGCCACCACGGTGCCGGGGATTCCGTCCCGCAGCCGACCTTCGGCGAGACCGAGCGCATAGGACAGCGAGGTGGAGGCGTGGCTGTTCTCGATCAGGTCGTGCTCGCTCTCGGAGCGGCTCGGATAGCCCGACAAGCCCCCGGGCTGGCGGAGGCTGGCGAAGGCGGAGCTGCGGCCCGTGAGCAGTTTGTGCACGTAGGCCTGATGCCCGGTGTCCCAGACGATCGCGTCCCTGGGGCTGTCAAAGATGCGGTGCAGCGCCAGGGTCAGCTCGACCACTCCCAGGTTGGGAGAGAGGTGGCCGCCGGTCTTGGAGATGTTCTCGACCAGGAAGGCGCGGATCTCGGTGGCGAGCGCTTTCAGCTCTGGGACACGGAGCCTACGGATATCGGCCGGGGACTGAATCGACTCAAGCACCGTTCCACTTAACCTAACGGACGGCTTAGGAGAAGGTTCCGTCCGAACTGGGTTGGACCGGGGCGTCGGCAGCCACCAGCTCGGCGAGGTGGACGAGCAGCCGGGTGCCGGCGCCCAGGGGGCCACGCGGGATGGTGGTCAGCTCGGCGTTCGTGTTCCAGCTGCTGGCCGCGATGTCGAGGTGGGCCCAGGGCCTTCCCTCCACGAATTCGCGCAGGAACATGCCGGCCGTGATCGCACCGGCCTCCCCGTAATAGCCGTTCCTCAGGTCGGCCACCTGGCTGGCGAGGAGGACCTCGTACTCCGGGTAGGTCGGCATCCGCCAGACGCGGTCACCGGCGCGCTGGGCCGCCTCGGCGATCCAGCTCCAGAGCTCCTCGTCGTTCGCCACGCCAAGTGTCGCGCCGTGGCCCAGGGCGATGCCGGCGGCCCCCGTCAGCGTGGCCACGTCGACGACGTGGGTGGCGCCCCTCTGCACCGCGTAGGTGATGGCGTCGGCCAGGATGAGCCGCCCTTCGGCATCTGTGTCGACGATCTCCACAGTCCTGCCGTTGGCGCTCATCACGATGTCGCCCGGGCGCTGCGCGGAGCCGCCGATCATGTTCTCGGTGATGGCGACGACGGCCATCACGTCGAGCGGCAGGCGCCGGGCGGCGATCACGTCGATGGCGGCCAGCACGGCCGCCGCCCCCGCCATGTCGCCCTTCATGGTCCGCATCTGCTCGGCCTTCTTGATCGAGAGGCCACCCGAGTCGAAGGTGACGCCCTTGCCGACCAGCGCCAGGCGGACATCGGAGCGGCCGCCTCCTATCAGAGCTCCGCGGTGCTGCATCCGGACCAGCCGCGGAGCCAGGTCGGAGCCCGCTCCCACGCCGAGCAGTAGCTCGAAGCCGCCCGCCTGCAGCTCCTCCGGCCCCAGGACGTCGACCTCCAGGCCATGGCGCTCGCCAACCTGCCGGGCGATCCGGGTGAGGGTTTCCGGAGTCAGGTCGTTGGGCGGCATGTTCTGCCACTGGCGGACCCGGTTGGTCGCCTCACCCAGCTCCTGGGCTGCGATGGCTTCCCCGTCGCGGCCTTCGCCAAAACCGGAGAGGAGCAGCTCCTCCAGCTCGCTTATCGGCTCGGCTGTCTGGCGGCTGCGGAGCTCCCAGGAACCCATCACCGAGCCCTCGACGACCGCCGCCAGATGTTCGGGGCCCAGCGGCGGGGAGCACAGCACCGCCAGCCGCCGGTAACCGTAGGCCCGCGCCCGCCGGACCATCTGGTGGTGTGCGTGCCGGAGGCGCTGGCCGTCCAGGTCCTCGGTCTTCCCGACCCCATAGAGAAGCACCCGCCGTGCGCCCAGGACACCTGCGCTGGGCAGAGTCAGGACCTCGTCGATCCGCCCCCGGAACTCGGCCGAGACGGCGTCGCTGAGCAGCCCGCCCAGCTGGCGGTCGATTTCCGCCGCCGGTCCCACCAGGGGCTCGCCCAGGGCGACGGGGATCGCCAGGGCATCAACCGAAACCCGCTCCGCCATGGCATCGGCCAGCGCCACTCTCACGAGCAGGGAAGGTTACGGCGCGGAGAAGCCCTCTGCGCGGACTCAGGCCAACAAGCGGATTCGGAACTACACTCGGGAACATGCAGGGTGAAAAGACGTTCGGTTTCGACACGCTCGCCGTCCACGCCGGGCAGCGCCCCGACCCGGTGACCGGCGCCCGTGCCGTGCCCATCTACCAGACCGGCGCCTACGTCTTCGAGGACACCGACCACGCCGCCAACCTCTTCGCGCTGCAGCGATTCGGGAACATCTACTCGCGGATCATGAATCCGACCGTCGCCGTCTTCGAGGAGCGGATCGCGGCCCTCGAGAACGGCATCGGGGCGATCGCGACGGCCTCCGGGCAGGCGGCTCAGCACCTGACGCTTTTCACCCTCATGGAGGCGGGGGACGAGTTCGTCAGCTCCCGCAGCCTCTACGGCGGCTCCTTTCAGCAGTTCGACGTCAGCTTCCGAAAGCTCGGCATCGACGCCCGCTTCGTGGATCTCGACGACCTGGGCCAGTGGAAGGCCGCCGTCAGCGAGCGCACCAAGGCCTTCTACGTGGAGGTGATCGGCAACCCGCGGGCGGACGTGGCCGACATCGAATCGCTGGCGAAGCTGGCGCACGAGGTCGGTGTCCCACTCATCGTGGACAACACCTTCGCCTCGCCCTGGTGCTGCCGCCCCCTGGATTGGGGAGCCGACATCGTCGTCCACTCGGCCACCAAGTACATCTGCGGCCACGGCACCACGATCGGAGGCGTGATCGTGGACGCTGGTCGCTTTCCCTGGGACAACGGCAGGTTCCCGGGCATGACGGAGCCTTCCAAGGGCTACCACGATCTCCGCTTCTTCGAGTACTTCGGCGACTTCGGCTGGCTGATGAAGTGCCGGGCGGAGATGCTGCGCGACTACGGCCCGACCATGGCTCCGATGACCGCCTGGCTGATGCTGCAGGGCCTGGAGACGCTGCACGTGCGCATGGAGCGGCACGTGGCCAACGCGCAGCGGGTGGCGGAGTTCCTGGAGGGCCACCCCGCCGTCGAGTACGTCAACTACCCCGGCCTGCCTTCCAACCGTTACCACGGGCTCGCCGAGAAATACCTCCCAAGGGGGGCGGGTTCGATCTTCACCTTCGGCATCCGGGGCGGGCGGGAGGCCGGCAAGCGATTCATCGAGTCGGTCCAGCTCTTCAGCCACCTGGCCAACGTCGGGGACGTCAAGTCGCTGGTCATCCATCCCGCCTCGACCACGCACCAGCAGCTCAGTGACGAGGAGCTACGAGGGGCGGGAATCGGCCCCGAGCTGATCCGGGTCTCGATCGGGATCGAGGATGTCGCCGACATCGTCTGGGACCTGGAGCAGGCGCTGGCCCGCTCCCAGCGTTCGGAGGTGGGGGCGCCCCCGAGCAAGAACGGGCTCGGCCATTCCATCCTCTCCAAGGCGTTCGGCGCGCCTTACCAGGGCTGATGAGCGCGGTCGGAGAGCGGAACGACTACGGCCTGACGGCGTGGGACCGGTACCGCATCCTCACCGGCTACCGCACCATCGCCATGGTCGGACTCTCTTCGAACTACTACAACGCCAGCTCTTTCGCGGCCATCTACCTGGACGCCAACGGCTACGACGTCGTACCTGTGAACCCCGCCCAGGCGGGCAAACGCCAGATCCTGGGCCGCCGTGTCTACGCGAGCGTGACCGAGGCGGCGAAGGACTACGACATAGAGATCGTGGACGTGTTCCGGCCTTCCGCTGAGGTGCCGCCGATCGCCGAGGAGGCGGTCGCCGCCGGCGCCCGCGTCCTCTGGATGCAGCTGGGGGTGATAAGCCCGGAGGGCGCGCGGATCGCCCGCGAGGGCGGCCTCCAGGTGGTCATGGACCGCTGCTGCAAGATCGAGCACGCGCGCTTCTTCGGAGGCCTGCGCACCATCGGCCTGAACACCGGTGTGGTCACCAGCCGGCTCGCGATGCGGCTACCCGAGGGCTGAACCACCGGCTTCAGGCAGGGGTGAAGGGGCCGGCCCCTCGCGAGACCGGCCCCCTCCGAAATGGGGGAGAGATCGACCGAACGCGAAAGCCGCCGGGATCGCTCGCCGGGAGCCGGGCGCCGGCTTCGCGCGAGGGGTGGGGGACCGGCCTCGGCCGGCCCCCGAGATGAAGGAAAGGAGATTGCAACCAGGCTGCGGATAGTCGGCCTTGGCGGGCCAGCGAATCACCCGCCTTCATCCGGTATCCATCTAGGGGGACGCCCGAGGGCGGGAAATCGGTCGAATTTCTTCCGACCGGATAATGGTCGGGCGGGGAAGGAGACTTGGAAACGCTGGACCCGGTCGCCGATTTCGACGCCGTCTACGAGCGCTACCACGTTCGAATCTACCGCGCTGTCTTCGGCGTGGTGCTCGACCAGGCGACTGCGGAAGACCTCACCCAGGAGGCGTTCGAAAGGGCCTACAGGACCAGGGAGGAATTCCGGGGCAGCGCTCCCATCGGAGCCTGGCTGCACCGTATCGCCGTCAACCTGGCGGTCTCTCACCTCCGCCGGCAGGGCCGGGCTCGCCAGCTTCCCTTCCGGCTCTTCACGCGGCCGGACAACCGAGGATTCGACAGAGTCGAGGCGCGGACCCTCACCCAGCGTGCGCTGGCGTCGCTGCGTCCCAAGCAGCGCGTCGTCGTGGTGCTGCACTTCTATGTGGGGATGACGCGCGAGGAGATCGGCCAGGTCCTGGGGCTGCCGGAGGGAACGGTGGCCTCGCGGCTCGCCACCGGCCTCGGCGTGATGAGGAAGACACTGGCAAGGGCTGAGCGCGAGCTCGCCACCGGAGTTGCGGCGGGGGAGGAAGGATGACGGACGGCCACCGACCCGCTCCGAACCAGGCCGAGCCCGACTGGGCCGGGATGCTGCGCTCCGAGCTGGACGCGCACTCGCCACGCCGGCTGCCTCCCAGCTTCACTCCTCGGGAGAGTCCTCAGGCCCGCTCGGCCCGGCCACCCTGGCGAACTCTGGCCGTCGCTGCCGCCTTGCTTCTCTTGGCGGCCGGCTTCGTCACCGCCACCGCTTACCCGGGCGGTCTGGTCGGCGCCTTCTCGCGCGTGACAGGGATACAGGTGAGGCCCTCTCAGACCCAGCAGCCGAGCGCCAGCCCCTCGAGCAGTGCGGCGCCCGGCTCCTCAGGTCCGAGCAACGGGTCTTCGTCCCCAGCCCTGGCGCCGAACCCCTCCCCCGGGGCCGGAAATCCATCCACGCCGGCCGGTCCCGGAGCCAACCCGGCAGGTGGCGCCGGGGCCAACCCGGCAGGCGGAGGCAACCCGCCGGCGGTGGCGCCCCCCCAGGTGCCGGTGCCCACCCCGGTGGTGCCACAGCCCAGGGTGCCCGTGCCAGTGCCCTCCCTGCCAGTGCCGGTGCCTTCGCTGCCGCCACCCCCGCCGTTGCCGCACCCGTCCCTGCCGGTTCCGACGCCGTCGCTCCCGATTCGCTAGGGCGGAGGGGCCGTCTGGGGGTTGGGGTGCGGGTGGTTCGCTAGGCGCGCGAGGTGACCGCTTCCGCGACCGCCTCGGGGGTGTCCACCGGCGCCAGACAGAGG
>CATPBP010000136.1 GCA_955652675.1 Candidatus Dormiibacterota bacterium | reverse complement strand
CAGTCATCGCGCTGCAGCTCCCCGCCCTCATGGCGATTCCTTGACAGCTACACCATACCCCAGGCAGTGGTCGCCGGCAGTTTCAGGTTGGTATCAAGAGTTGGGGCATGGCGCTCCTCAGCGGAGTCGTCCTCCATCCGCACCGCGGGTGGAGGACTTAAAGACGCTCTCTAGAGCGGCAGCCAGTGCTCCACGCGGTCGGTACGGCCGTCGCCGAGGCCCGGGCGGGAGTCCACCCCCCAGCGCTGACTCACAATGCCGGCCAAGATCAATCCGACCACGATCACCATCGCTTCCATAACCGAAGAATATGCCCTCCCACAGCCGTCTGCCATGGGCCTTCCACGGCAAATAGGGCCTGTCGGTGTCGATTCAGGCGTAGTATTGCCCCATGGCCGCTGTTTCCACACCTGCGCTTGATACCACCGACTGGGGCCTCATAGAAGCCCTCCAGGAGAACGCGCGTCTGACTTTTGCCGAGCTCGGACGCCGGGTCAGCCTGAGCCCACCCGCGGTGGCAGAGCGGATCCGCCGCTTGGAGGAGACCGGCATCGTGCGCGGCTACCACGCCGAGCTGGACCTGGCCGCACTCGGCGTGCCGATGCAGGCGATGATCCGGATCACCACCAGCAACTCGACCGAGTGCGCAACCCATGGCAACCGCCTGGCCGACGTTCCTGAAGTGCTGGAGGCCCAGCGTGTGACGGGTACCGACAGCTTCATCGCCCGGGTCGCGGTTCGGTCCATGGAACACCTGGAGGACCTGCTCCTCCGGATCGCCCCCCACAACGGCGACACCATCACCGCGATGGTCCTATCCACGCCCGTCCCCACCAGGGTCGTGAGCCGGCAGCTCGTATACGGAGATGGGCCGGCGCATTAACGGCCGTCAGCCGTTTGCCATCCAGCTCGGCGTCGGTTCGACCATCGGGCGCCGTTGGCCGGGGGGAAGCGGGATCGACCGGGCAGGGTCGGCCTGCGGCTTGGCTATGAAGTCCTTGGCGCAGCCCATGTTGCCGGTATCCCGCGTCCCGTCAGGCTTCTGGCAGAGATCGATCTCCTGGATCTTGCTCAAAACGGGCGATGGGGAGCTGGTCCTCGACTGGATCTGTGCGAGTCCTTGCCAACCCGCAACGATGGAGGCCACGAGGGCTGCGATGGTGACCAGGTCGATCACAAGGTGGGCGCGGACCCTGCCGCCGAAGACGGCCCGGCCGAACCGGAGGAACGAACGTCTGAAGACGAACAGCAGCGCGAAAGCGAGCAGAGGCCAGACCCAGACCGGCATCAGCGTGACTCAGGAGGCATCGGCCGATGTCTCAACGTGAGCTATTTCTCCTTCGCCCGATACATTCCTTTGATCGGATGCCTGTTGTAAGGACCGGTAGGGTTCTCGTTCACCTTCGTTCCGTCGATGGGGTGAATGTCCCACCAGTTTCCGTTCGACCTGTCGAACACGAGTTTTCGTCGAGCGAAGCCCGCGGCATCTGATCCGTAGAGAAATCCCCAAGACGCGTCCACCACAAAGGTGTGGACATCATTAAACACCACATGATCCACGATGATGACTGTGTGCCAATCATGCTCGCCCTTGCGCCAGGCCAGAACCAGGAGATCACCGGTCTGCCCATTGAGGAATCCGACCTCAGTGAAATGCTTGGCCGGCAAGGCGGCCAGGTTCTCATCACTTCTCTTCGCCTTGAGCCCCAGGTTCTCTCGCAGTTTTGAAGACCCGAGATTGCACCGGGCATCATCATGCTCACCGGTGAAGGCATAGATGAAAGCCAGTTGCACGTATCCGGCGCAGTCGACTCCAATGTTGAACTTGCTCTGCAATGCTCGCACAAGTTGCTTGTCAGAGGAGCCAGGGTTTTCCTCGCGAACGGCGTCCAGCTCGCCCGCGTCGATCAAATGCTGGGTGATCACCTTGATCTCGTCGGGCCTGGCTCGGCCGTATGCGGCGCAACGGATGACGGTATGAAGAGGGCTCGAGAATTTCGTCCCGAAATGTTGCCCGAACAGCCTCTCTAACCTCTCGGCATCCTGTTCCGGGCTGCCGACGGTCGCGATGTGAAACTGCGAAAGGGCCCTGACTCTGGTCCCGCCAGGAAAGGCGTACTCTGAATTCGCGAGGTCGAAATATTCGTCGATCCGCTTGCGCAGGTCCGACGTTGAAACCGAGGGAACCAGTCCCTCGGTGACTGGCTCGGCGTATTCGTCTGATTCGAAGAGTTGGCCGGCGAACTCATCACTTTGGTCGGTTTGCTCGAGCTCTCCGGCGTGACGTTGGATACCGACGTCGCCATCCGGGGCGTATTCCTCCTTTGAAGCGCCGGCTGAAAGCTCCTGCCACTCATTTTCGGCGGCGTTGCTTTCATACTGTGGAAACTCCAAGGTCGTCTTATCGATGCTGGGTGTCATTTTCCCTGAGCTCACAACCCAGTTGCCGCCGTGGTTGGTTGCTGTGGCTTTCCAGAACCATTTGGCTTTAGCTATCGGTACCCAGATCGCATCCCCACCTTTTGCCGTGGCTGGTTTGAACATGAGGTAGTACGTAAACTGGTCGTTCACGGCAACGGTCTTGCCAAGTGGTGGAAGCTTAGTGTGTGGACTGTCCTCGATACCTCTATCTCCACTTGTGGATGTCCCTCCAGCCTCGATCTTCGAATCGGAGAGTCCGTCAGTATAGGCAGCCTGGCCATTGGAGGAGCCATCGAGCTGCACGTGCGGGTCCGTCTTTTTGGGGTGCCTCCATACCAACGTGCGTGTTTCCGTTCCCCCAGGCTCAAGGCGCAAGACCTTGGATCTATCGTTCCGGACCGTTTGGACGTCTTTGATGAACCCCGCCTGAGCGGGGGGCATCGTAACCTTCCAGTGCCACGCGACTCCCGGCGCCACAAGCTGCTTGCCGAAACGCATCCCGATCAGACCGTGATCCTTTTCAATGCGAGTTACTCCTGTCTTAGGAGTGAAGGAATTGACCGTCGGTCCTGTCACGTCGAACGCATGAACGACTTGCCCCCAGCCGTCGGACTTCGTTCGGAACCTCGCCCGTACAACCCTCCCGTCACCGGCATCGACCCAGTAGAAGACTATTTT
>CATPBP010000135.1 GCA_955652675.1 Candidatus Dormiibacterota bacterium | reverse complement strand
GTGATGAAGATGCCCCAACCAATGCTGTTCGACCCGCGGTACCGGAGCCTGGCCAGCGAGTAGCCTGCGAGGACGCTGCAGAAGAGTGAGATCACTGTCGAGACGATCGCTACGATCGTGGTGTTCAGCGTCCAGCGCGGGAAGTTGCTGTGAAACAGCAGCTGTTTCCAGTGCTCCAGCGTCGGTTGCTGGACGATGAGCGGGTTCTGGTTGAAGTTGAAGAGCTCGGATGGCGACTTGAACGAGGTGATCAGCATCCAGTAGAACGGGAACAGGGTAATGATGACGAAGGCCAGGAGCGGGATGTAGATCCGGATCCAGCGCCCGAGCCCCCGCTCCCACATCGGCGCCTCGCTCCGCCGCCGCGCTGTGGTCCGCCGCCGCACTATTTCGGCCATCGCTAATCACGCCTCCGGATGAGAAGGAGCGTGCCTGCGACCAGCACCGCGAGCAGCGGGAACAGCACCACCGACACGGCCGCTCCCAGACCTATCTCGCCGCCCGGGACGCCCCACTGGTAGGCCCAGGTGGCGAGCACGTGTGTGCTGTTGAAGGGCGCTCCGTTGGTCAGAACGAAGGGGACCTGGAAGTCCGCGAAGGTCAGGATCGTGCTCAGCATCAAGACCACCAACAGCACCGGCCGGAGCAGCGGCACCGTGATGTTAAGGAACTGCTGCCAGCGGCTGGCGCCGTCCACCCTGGCCGCCTCGTAGAGGTCGACCGGAATAGTCTGCAGGCCGGCCAGGAAGGAGATGCCGTAGAAGGGCATGCCGCGCCAGATGTTGACTATCATCAGGGCCGTCAGGGCGGTTTTGGTGCCGCCGAACCAATTCGGTCCTGGGTAACCGACGAGATGGAGCTGCACAGCCGCCCAGTTCACGACGCTGAAGGTGGGGTCGAACATCCACTTCCAGGCGAGCGTCGAGAGCACGGTCGGGATGATCCAGGGCAGCAGCAGCGCGGCCCTAGCGAATCGCTGCAGCGGGAAGACCTGGTTCAACAAGAGCGCCATCACCATGCCTAGCCCCAGCTTGAACACCGTGGTGACGCCTGTGTAGAGGAAGGTGTTCGTGAAGGCCTGGAGGAACGGTCTGTCGACAAGGAACTCGAACTTGAAGTTGGCCAGGCCGATGAAGTGGCCGGGGTTCTGCAGCTCCGCGTTGGTCAAAGAGAGCCAGAGGCCGAACAGGAATGGCCAAGCGAGGAACACGCCAAGCATGACCAGCGTCGGCGCCAGCAGCAAGTAGCCGAACCTGGCTTCGCCCGACGCCAGCCAGCGGGACCGAATGTAGCCCGGCTTTTGGGGAGCGACGCGCTCCGCTATGATTCCCACAGGTCCCTCCCTCGCGATCCTAGGATGGCCGCTCGAAGATCGCCTTCAGTCTGGACTCGGCCTCCTTGACGGCCGATTCGAGGTCGCCAGTGCCGTTGTTTTGCAGCGACTTGGCGAACATGTCGGCCGTGATGTATTGCGTCTGGGCTTGGGCCGTCTGCTTGCTCGGGGGCGCTGGCCAGCCCGGCCACTTGCCGGGCTTCACCACCTGCTGGAACGGCTTCATCTTGGGGTCGGCGTCGGGCCCGACGAAGACGGGATCGTTGTCGAACGCCGCGAAAGGACCGGCGTTGTAGCCGCCTGCGATCTTCGTGTACTTGAAGTAGTTGTCCCTGTCCATCAGGTAGAGGAGCAGCGCCCTCGCCGTCTCCTTCTCAGGCGAGTATTTCATCACGGCGTGGTCGAAGATCAGGTTCATCGTGAAGAGGCCTTTGGGGCCGGCGGGCACGATGCCGTTGTCGCTCACCTTGTCGAAGTGGTGAAACTCCACTTTCTCGCGGATGTAAATGCTGGCGCCGTTGAGCGTGGCGCTGATGCGGTCGGCGTGATAGGCCTGGTTGTTGTCGGGGTCCAGCCACTCGGGATGGACGACGAAGCCGGCCTGGACCGCCTTCTGCGCCCACTTGATCGCGTTCCGGGTCTCCTTCGAGTTGATAACGACGGTCTTGCCGTCGGCGTTCACCTCGCGGCCGCCGAAACTCCACAGAACCGGGTTCCACATCGTCAGCGAGTCGCCGTATGCGTGACCGTCGGTTTGCGAGATGGGTGGCACGCCGGCCGCCTTCAGTTTCCCCGCGGCTTGCGTAAAGTCGTCCCAGGTCTTCGGCCAGGAGGCTATGCCAGCCTTCTGGAAGTAGTCGGTGCGGTAGGTGAAGGCGTTCGGCACAATCGTGTACGGGACTGCGCGGTAGACGCCGTCAACCTTGGAGAAGGCGTCATTGACCGAAGCCACCGCCCCCAGCTGCTGCTTCAGGAGGTTCACGTCGTTGGTGACGTCCTCGCACTGGCTCGCGTAGAGGTGGGGCCACCCATACTGCATCTGGATGATGTCGGGCCCGCTGCTCGCCTCCACCGCTGCCGCCGTCTTGGTTTGCAGCTGGTCAGCCGTGATCCGCTCCACAGCAACCTTGACGTTGTTCTTGCTGCCGAACTCGTTGCACTGCCGGATGAACTCGGCGTCGGCGGCAGGCACGAAGTGGACCCATTGCAGCAGCCGGATCGAAGCTCCGCTGCGCGGCTTGGGCACCTTCGCCGCCGGGGTCGAGCTCGTGCTTTGGTTACCGCCTCCCCCACAGGCTTCAAGGACGGGGGCGGCGGCCAGACCTGCGGCAGCCATGCTGGCGGCTGTCAGGAACTTGCGCCGGGTCCAGGGAAACCAGACCTCGCGCTCGGGGTCCTTTTGATCGCCAGCCTGTTCGGACATTCTAGTCCTCCACGTCGAACCTCTCGATCAGCGCCGAGCCCTCAGGGCGGGGTGGAGCAGAGTCGTCCGTGGCATGAACGGCGGGGACCGCTCCGCTTCCTTGAGGGATGAGCATCTCCTCACCTCAGTCCTCTCCCTTTGGACCTGACAATCAGACTGGCCGCAATCTTATCACTGCCTCTGGTAGCCTCCAATTCTGCGGTGTATCTGGCAGAGCTGACCGCACGGAAGAGCAGACCCGCCCCGATCGGCGTCGTCGGGGTCGGCCGGATGGGCCGCGGAGTCGTGGACCAGATCGCGACGATGGTCGGGATTCGTGCCATGGCGGCCGCGGACCTGGACGGCGACCGCGCCCTGCGCGCCTTCACGGAGAACGGTTGGGAGCGCGGCGACGTCCGCGTTACAGAGCGTCCCGACGAGGGCATCGATGCCCTGCGTGCAGGTCGCGCCGTCGTGACGCAGGACCCGCTCTTGCTCCCCCAGCTGGAGCTGGAAGCCGTCGTGGAGGCCACGGGTGACCCGGGGACCGGGGCGGAGGTGGCGGCAAGCTCTATCGAGCACCGGCACCACACGGTGATGCTGAATGTGGAGGCCGACGTCGTCGTCGGCCCCCTGCTCGCTGAGCGTGCACGGAGGGCGGGCGTCGTCTACACGCTGGCCGCGGGCGACCAGCCGGGCGCGATCCTCGAGATGGCGGAATGGGCGCGAACGCTCGGTTTCCAGGTCGTATGCGCCGGTCGCGGCACCGTCCTCTTCGCCGACGACCACCACGCGACGCCGGAGAAATACCTCGACATGGCGACGCGCAACCGGATGAACCCGAAGATGTACACCGAGTTCCGGGACGGCACCAAGTCCCAGCTCGAGATGGTCGCCGTCTCCAACGTGCTGCGGATGCCGCCCGCCAGGCGCGGCATGCATGAGCCTTTCTGCAAGTGGCAGGATCTAGGCAAGGTCTTCGCGCTTAGGCAGGATGGTGGCCTGCTCGACAACCCCGGGGTAGTGGACATGGCCAACGCCGTCGATGAGCGCGGCGAGTACGTGCACGACGACAAGGTCTTCCCGGGAGTCTTCGTCGTCGTGACCTCGCCGCATGCCGGAGTGCGCTCGGCTATGTCCTCGTTGTTCGAGCCCGGCTTCGGCGGCACCCCTCAGCAGTGGGGCCCGAACTGGGGCCTCTTCCGCCCATACCACCTGGCTTGCGTGGAGGTACCGATGTCAGTGGCCCGCGCGATTGTCCAGAACCGCCCGACCGGCGATCTCCGCGGCGGTCCGGTTGCGGAGCTGATCGCGGTGGCCAAGCGCAACCTGGCATCTGGTGAGGAGCTCGATGGCGGGGGAGGCTACATGGTCTATGGCCTTAGCGAGCGGTGGGAGGTTGCCCGAAGAGAGAACCTGCTGCCGTTCGGGTTCGCCTATTCGGGACGGCTGCGGCGGTCGGTTCAGGTGGATCAGGCCCTGACGTGGGAGGACGTCGAGGTCGACACGGGCACGCCTCTTTACGCGCTGCGGACGCAGCAGGAACGGCTCTTTCCGACGTAGGGGCCACCTTGGTTGGTGCCAGCCGTGATCTGCTCCCTGGGCGCGGAATCCTCGAGGAGCCAGGCCAGAAACGCCGTCCGCACAACGCGGCCCGGCGTTAACGCGCGGTCGGTTGGGTGACCGGGCGGTTCCCCAGCGCAGAGAGCATCACGGGACGAGGCACGAGGAGGTCTCATGGCGACCGCTCCAAGCTCAAAGCAGCTCCCGCTGCCCGCAGCGATCCGACGAGGCGGCCGTCGCGGCTGGATCGCGGCCGTGGGCGGCGTCCTGGGCGCAGTCACCCCTGATCGTCCCGTCGCTGATCGTCCCGTCGCCGTTGCAAGCACCCATCGGCGAGGACCGCCATGACGGGACCGGCGTAACCCGACATCTGGGCGACCGCCTCCGCCTCCGCACCCGGCACGGTCGAGGCAAGCCGAGGGAGTTCGCGGACAACGACACCTCGGCCTCGGGGTCAGGGACAGGCGGCCGCGCTTTGAGGCGCCCCTCGAAGAGAATCCGTGGCGGCGAGGTGAACGGCTTTAAAGACTCACTGACCTACGGCACTTGGGTCATCTGTTACCGGTCGGTCGTCAAGGCCCCGCGGCGCTCTGTTGGGAGATTCCACCCGGTAGAGCAGGACAACCGCGACCAGCCCGCTTATCAGCCAGAGCAGCACGAGCACCCCAGCCACGACCAGCACGCCAAGCGCCGGCGCGCCGATGGCGAGAAACAGCAGACGGCGTTCGCGCGCGAAGAGAAAAGGCGGCGTCGCGCCGGTCGTGCCGCTCAAATAGTCGAGCACCGCTCCGGCG
>CATPBP010000134.1 GCA_955652675.1 Candidatus Dormiibacterota bacterium | reverse complement strand
GGGGAAACAGGTTTCCGCCCCAGCCCCCTTCTCGCAAAGGAGCGTTGGGGTCGTTTGGAAGTGACAACTCATACGGCCGGAATGAATCCGGCCTTGATGCGGGGGAAACAGGTTTCCCCCCCTGCCCCCTTCTCGCAAAGGAGCGTTGGGGGTCGTTTGGAAGTGACAACTCATACGGTCGGAGTGAATCCGGCCTCTCATGTGACGTTGGGGAGTATTTGAGGTAGTGCTGAAGCAGTTTGATCGGAAGGGGGCTCGGGGGAAGCGGCACCGTCGGGTGAGAGTTCGGGTTACTGGGAGCGCCCAGCGGCCTCGGCTCAGCGTTTACCGCAGCCTGCACCACGTGTACGCGCAGTTGATCGACGACGACTCGGGCCGGACGCTGGCGGCCGCCTCGACGCTGGACCTGAAGGCCGGCAAGAAGGACGCGGAGGCCGCCGCGGCGGTGGGTAAGTCGATCGCCGAGCGGGCCCGGGACGCCGGCGTGTCGACCGCCGTCTTCGATCGTGGTGGCTTCCTCTACCACGGCCGTGTCAAGGCGCTCGCGGACGCAGCCCGCGAAGCCGGGTTGGAGTTCTAGATGGGCTCCCGCGGGCCGTGGTCGGGCCCCTCTCGAACGAGCTCCTACGGTTCCTCGGACGTCACCGAGAGAGTCGTCAGCCTGAACCGGGTTGCCAAGGTGGTAAAGGGCGGCCGCAAGTTCTCCTTCTCGGCGCTGATCGTGGTGGGCGACATGAACGGGCGCGTCGGCGCCGGCCTGGGCAAGGCCCGTGAGGTGCCGGAGGCGATCCGCAAGGGCGTCGAGATAGCCAAGCGAAACATGGTCACCGTGCCGATGGTCGGGACGACGATCCCCCATGAGCTCCACTACAAGTGGGGCGCTGCCAAGATCCTGCTCAAGCCCGCCGCCCCCGGGACCGGCGTCATCTCAGGCGGTGCCATGCGTGCTGTAATCGAGCTGTCAGGTATCAAGGACATCCTGACCAAGTCCGTGGGCACCAACAACCCGATCAACACCGTCCGGGCCACGATCTCGGCGCTCCAGTCCCTGAGGACCGCGCCCGAGATAGCAGAGCTCAGAGGCAAGCAGCTGGAGGAGGTGGTGGGCAAGCGTATGGCCGCCATCTACCGGGCTTCCGCGACCAGCGCCCCCGCCGAGCCGGTCGGGGAGAAGACCACTACATGATCACCGCAACTTGGAAGACGATGCGGGGGAGACAGGTTTCCCCCCCAGCCCCCTTCTCGCAAAGGTGGCGTGTGGAGTCGTTTGGAAGTAACAACTCATTCGGCCGGAATGAATTTGGCCTATCTCGTGACGTACTGGCGAGACAGGAATCATGATCACGGCCACGTGGAAGAAGAGCGCGATCGGTTACTCCGAAGACATGAAGGCGACCATCGTCTCGCTCGGTTTCCGCAAGCTCAACCAGACCCGGGAGCTGCCGGACACGGATGCCGTGCGTGGCATGCTTCGAAAGGTCGATTTCATGGTCGCGGTCGAGGGCCAGCCGTGGAAGCCCCCCAAGCGGGCTCGCTACAAGATCCCACGCACCCGCTCGGCCAAGAAGCATTCCAGAGGAAGGTAGACACCGTGAAGCTGCATGACCTCCACTCTCCCGAGGGGGCGAGGACCAGGTCCCAGAAAGTAGGCCGCGGCACCGGCTCCGGTCGTGGCAAGACCTCCGGCCGTGGCCAGAAGGGCCAGCAGGCGCGTGGCCAGGGCTTCCGCCTCGGCTTCGAGGGCGGCCAGCTGCCCCTCGCCCAACGGCTGCCGAAGATTGGAGGCTTCCGCAATCCCTTCAAGAAGATCTACGCAGTCGTCAACCTGACGAAGCTGAATCGATTCGAAGATGGTGCCGAGGTAGGACCGGAGGCCTTCTACGAGTCAGGGATCGCCGACTCCGGCACGGCTGTCAAGCTGCTCGGCACCGGCCGGCTGCGCCGCCGGCTGACCGTCACAGCACACGCGGCGAGTCCCAGCGCCCGAGCCGCCATCGAGGCGAAGGGCGGCACCGTATCCCTCATCGGTCCGCAAAAAGAGGAGAAGGGTGCGGGTTAGAGGTCCGGCCGGAAAGGCAAGCGGATCTTCGGCGCCCATGCACCACATCTGCGGCGTCTGCTTCTGTGGTCCTCGGTTACGCATCTACCGATGCGCGCCCTCCGGTCCTCGGCGCATCCTCGCAGCTGCGGCACCTGGCCACCGAATCTCGCGCCCACCTTTCCGACCAGACCTCTAAAGACCAGTAGATGAACCTCCTGGAGGCCCTCTACAACGCGGTCCGGTTGCCGGAGCTAAGGAACAAGCTCCTGTTCACTGGAGGGCTCCTGATCGCCTTCCGGCTGTTCGCCAACATCTCCATACCCGGAGCCAGTCAGGCGGCGCTTCAGCAGCTCTTCAACAGCCAGGCGCTCCTCGGCCTGCTCGACCTCTTCTCGGGCGGCGGCCTCTCGACGTTCAGCATCGTAGGGATGGGCGTCAACCCGTACATCAACGCCAGCATCATCATGCAGCTGATGACGGTGGTCTCCTTGCGGATCAAGGAGATCTCCAAAGAGGGCGAGCAGGGGAGACGCCGCATCACGAGGTGGACCCGATACCTGACAGTGGCCCTGGCTATGGGGCAGGCCTACGGGTACACCGTCCTCTTCCAGAGCCAGTCGCCGCCCATCCTGCCGATCGACATGCAGTGGTTCCAGCGGCTGGCGATCATGGTCACGCTCACCTCGGGGACCATCCTGGCGATGTGGTTCGGCGAGCTGATCACCGAGTACGGCATCGGCAACGGCATCTCGCTGATCATCTTCTCGGGCATCATCGGCCGAGCCCCCCGCACGCTGGTCTCCCTGGTGGCCGGCAAGACGGGCGCCGGCGGCCTGACCGACTACCTCCCCTTCGTGGCGCTGGTCGTGATCGCGATCCTGGCCATCGCCTTCGTGATCGAGGTGCAGCAGGCGGTCCGGAAGATCCCCATCCAGTCGGCTCAGAGGCTGACCGGAGGCCGCACCGTGCAGGGCCGCCAGAGCTTTCTGCCGCTGCGTGTCAACCAGGCGGGGGTGATCCCCATCATCTTCGCGATCTCGATCATGACTTTCCCAAGCATCGTGGCCGGCTACCTGACCGGTGCTCCGGCCGGGACCTGGTACAAGACCGCTGCCGACTGGGTCCGCGGCAACTTCGTGCCCAACGGCCCCAACATCACCTCGGCCGCGGTCTACAACGCCCTCTACTTCGTCCTGATCTTCGGCTTCACGTACTTCTACACAGCCGTCACCTTTGACGTGAACGACGTCGCGGACAACCTGCGCCGATACTCGAGCTTCATTCCGGGCATCCGTCCGGGCCGGCCCACTGCCGAGTACCTGGCCATCGTGATGAACCGGATCACCTTCGCTGGCGCGATCTTCCTCGGCTTGATCACTGTGGTGCTCCCACTGGCGGCTTCACGCTTATCGACCATTCCCGCGAACCAGATGTACCTGGGAGGCACAGCCCTGCTCATCGTGGTGGGCGTGGCGCTCGACACCATGAAGCAGCTGGAGACGCAGCTGATCATGCGCCAGTACCGTGGCTTCATCCGATGAAACGCCATGCGGAGGCGCTGGCTGAACTGACGACCGGCCGGGCCGCGGTTTGATTCTGACCCTGTTTGGTCCGCCTGGAAGCGGCAAGGGTACCCAGGCCTCCTACCTCGTCGAACGGCTCGGCATCCCTCAGATCTCGACTGGGGAGCTGCTGCGAGCGGAGGCCGCCTCGAACACCAAGCTCGGCCGGCTGGCGAAGTCGTACATGGATCGTGGCGACCTGGTGCCGGACGACGTGACCGTGGAGGTCTTTCGGCGCCGGCTCTCCAAGCCGGACGTCGCCGAGGGCGCTCTGCTGGACGGTTTCCCGCGAACCGCCGACCAGGCGGCGGAGCTGGACCAGGCGTTGCACGGGCTCGGCCGCCGGATGGACAGGGTGGTATACATCAAGGTGCCGACCGCGGAGCTCGTAAGCCGGATCTCGGGCCGGCTCACGTGCCCCAAGTGCGGGCGTACCTATCACCCGGTCCTGGCTCCTCCAAAGCTTGACCGGCTGTGCGATCGTGACTCGACGCCGTTGATCGAGAGGGACGATGACAAGGCTGAGACTGCTCGTCACCGAATCGGGGTATACCTGGACCAGACTCTGCCGGTGCTCGAGCACTACCGCAAGCAGGGCGTGGTGGCAGAAGTGAGCGGTGAGGGGGATATTGAAGACGTGAGACGGAGAGTGCTGGAGGCGATCGGCAGGTCCGACCGAGAGCAAAGATGATCAATTTGAAGACGAGCCACGAGATCGAGCTCATGGCACGCGCGGGAATAGTCCTGGAGGGCGTGATAGAGGAGCTCAAACAAGCGATCCGGCCGGGGGTGAGGACGATCGAGCTCGACCGCCTGGCCGAACGCCACATGCGGGCCGCCGGCGCCCGACCGGGCTTCCTCGGCTACCACGGCTTCCCGAACTCGGTTTGCATCTCGATCAACGACGAGGCGGTGCACGGCATCCCGGGACGCCGCCGAATAGCCGAGGGAGATATCGTCAGCCTGGACCTGGGGCTGATCCTGGACGGATTCTGGGCGGACATGGGCTGCACCGTGCCGGTGGGCAAGGTCAGCAGCGAGGCGGAACGCCTGATCCGGGTGACTGAGGAATGCCTCGAGATAGCCGTTCAGAACGCTCAGCCGGGTGGCCGGCTCGGTGACATCTCGGCGGCGGTCCAGCGCCACGCTGAGGCGGGCGGATTCTCCGTCATCCGCCAGTTCGTGGGCCACGGAATCGGCCGCCAGATGCACGAGGACCCTCAGGTGCCCAACTTCGGGGTGCCGGGAACCGGTCCCGAGCTCCGGCCGGGCATGACCTTGGCAATTGAGCCGATGGTCAACCAGGGTTCGCCTGACGTGTACATCAAGCCTGATGGCTGGACCGTGTGTACTTCTGACGGCGCGCTCTCGGCCTACTTCGAGCACACGGTGGCCATCACCCGAGAAGGGCCCCGCGTCCTCACCAGGTCGCACGGCGCCGGCCAGAAAAATCAGAGGCTGGCCGGATGATGTGGGTTACGGCCGCCAGGGCTTTGACACGCAGCAGGGCTCACGCTGGCTGAGGTACAATCACAGTTCGTGCCCCAGGCTCCCGATCTGTTCGCAGGTCGGGTTCTTGAGATCCTCCCCAACGGGATGTTCAGGGTGGAGCTTGAGAATGGGGCCAGGGTCCTCGCTCACGTCGCTGATCGCCTCGGCACGCACTTCGTCCGCCTCCTGGCGGGCGACCGGGTCAGGGTGGAGCTGTCGGAGAGCGACCGATCCCGTGGAAGGATTCGAGAGATAGAGAGATGAAGGTTCGTCCGTCGGTCAAGAAGATGTGTCCCAACTGCAAGGTGATCAAGCGGGAGGGAACCATTCGCGTGCTCTGTAGCAACCCCAAGCACAAGCAGAGGCAGGGCTGAGCAGTGGCGCGACTGGCTGGTGTCGACATCCCCAACGACAAGCGGGTCCTGATCTCGCTCACCTACATACATGGCATCGGCAGGTCGACCTCGGAGAGGCTCCTCAGGATGGCCAACGTGAGCGCGGACACCCGGGTCAGAGACCTGGGCGACGAAGAGGTCGGACGACTGCGCCAGGTGCTGGACCGGCTCTCGAGCGACAAAGAGATCCTGATCGAGGGCGATCTCCGGCGCGAGGTGGCGATGAACATCAAGCGCCTCACCGAGATCGGTACCTACCGTGGCCTGCGGCATCGCCGCGGCCTGCCGGTGCGCGGCCAGCGCACCCGGACGAACGCGCGCGCCCGGCGGGGCCCCAAGCGGGCGGTCGCCGGTCGCAAGAAGAAGGGCAAGTAAAAGGGAGCCGCGCTAGTTGGGTAAGCAGAAGAAGAAGGCCACGCGCACCAGGCGTCGCGAGCGAAAGAACGTCGTGGTCGGCCAGGCGCACATTCAGAGCACCTTCAACAACACAATCATCTCCATCACCGACATCACGGGCAACGTGGTGTCATGGGGATCTGCCGGCTCTCAGGGCTTCAAGGGCAGCCGTAAATCGACGCCTTACGCCGCTCAGATGACGGCGGAATCCACGGCCCGCCGAGCGATGGAGCACGGCATGAGGACCATCGAGGTCTTCGTGCGCGGTCCCGGCTCGGGCAGGGAGGCTGCCATTCGCTCTCTGCAGGCCGCCGGTCTCGAGGTGAGCGCGATCAACGACGTGACTCCGATTCCGCACAACGGATGTCGCCCACCGAAGAGGAGGCGTGTCTAGGCGATGGCCAACTACCACGGTCCGGTCTGCCGGTTTTGCCGACGGGAGGGCGCCAAGCTCTACCTGAAGGGCGAGCGCTGCTACACCGCGAAGTGCGCGATCGAGCGGCGCGCGGTACCGCCCGGCGTGCACGGGCAGGCCAGACGCCGCAAGATCTCCGACTACGGCCTGCAGCTGCGCGCAAAGCAGAAGGCGCGGCGTACCTACGGCCTGCTCGAAAAGCAGTTTCACAACTACTTCGAGGCGGCCGAGCGTGAACCAGGCATCACCGGCTTGAACCTGCTGCGACAGCTCGAGCTCCGGCTCGACAACGTGGTCTACAGGCTCGGCCTGGGCGCCTCCCGTAAGCAGGCGCGGCAGCTTGTGAGCCATCGTCATTTCCAGGTCAACGGGCGGACCGTCAACATCCCTGCGTACCACGTGAAGCCGGGGGACGAGCTCCGGGTCAGGGATGCCGACGGCGCCGTGATCGCGGTCGCCCTGGAGGCTTCCAGGGTCCGAACTGTTCCCACCTGGCTCGCCTTCAACGAGGACGAGAAGTCCGCCAAGATCCTCGCCCTGCCGGATCGGCAGGAGATGGAGTCTGGCGTCGAGGAACAGCTGATAGTTGAGTTCTACTCGCGGTGACGAGTCCCGCGGGAAAAGGGTGGAGGTTTCGTTTCGTTGGCGATTGATACGCAAATGGCTGTGACGCCCCAGGTCCGGAAGATCGAGGGAGACGACACATACGGAAAATTCGAGATCGAGCCGCTGGAGCCGGGCTTCGGCACCACGCTCGGCAACACGCTTCGGCGGGTGCTGCTCAGCTCGCTCTGGGGCGCCGCGGTGACCTCGATTCAGATCGAGGGCGTCGCACACGAGTTCACGTCGGTCTCGCACGTCAAAGAGGACGTGACCGAGGTGATCCTCAACTTGAAGCAGCTCTGTCTGAAGAGCTTCACCGAGGATCCGGTCACCCTGACGCTTGACGTCAAGGGGCCGGCCGAGGTCCACGGGTCGGATATCCAGTCTCCGTCCGACGTGGAAGTGGTCAACCCGGACCTGTACATATGCACCATCGCCGATCGGGGCCATCTCCGGATGGAGCTCACGGTCGAGCGGGGAAAGGGCTACGTGCCGGCAGACCGGAACAAGCGAGAGGGCCAGCCGATCGGAGTGATACCGATCGACGCCATCTTCTCGCCGGTGGTCAAGGCCAACTTCCTGGTCGAGAAGACCCGCGTCGGGCAGTCCACCGACTACGACCGGCTGAACCTGGAGGTCTGGACCGACGGCACGATGACGGCAGAGGAGGCGGTGAGCAGTGCAGCGGTGCTCTTCACTCAGCACCTCGAGCTCTTCGTCCGCTTCGGCGACAACATCCAGGCGGAGCAGGCGGCGAGGGGCGCTCAGCAGGCGCCGGGCAACCGCATGGATCAGGTACCCATCGAGGAGCTGGATCTTTCGGTTCGGGCCTTCAACTGCCTCAAGGCGAACGACATCACCACCGTCGGGCAGCTGCTGACCAAGAAGGAGGACGAGCTGCTCAGCCTTCGTAACTTCGGGCGCAAGTCGCTGGACGAGATAAAGGAAAGACTGGTCGAGAAGGGCTTTGTCGAGCCCGACCAGATGGACTCGGTCTTCCGCTAGGCTCGAGCTCGATGAGGCACCTGAAGAGTGGCCGCCACCTCAACCGGGACGCAAACGCCCGAAAGGCGCTGATGCGCAATCTCTGCACGTCCCTGCTCGAGTCCGGGCGCATCACCACCACGGAAGCCAAGGCCAAGGAGTTGCGGCGCTGGGTGGACAGGCTCATCACCGAGGCGAAGGCCGACGACGTGGCGGCAAGACGGCGGGTCGCTCGCGACATCTCCAAGGCGGAGGTGGCGGACAAGCTCTTCGCCAACCTCATGCCTCGCCTCAAGGACCGCCCCGGAGGTTATACCCGGATCACCCGCAAGGGGCCGCGACTCGGGGACGCCGCGCCCATGGTCGTCATCGAGCTGGTCGACTGATGGCGAAGTTCAAGACCTGGACGGCCAAACGGGCGGACCTTGAAGGGGACTGGTACGTCGTGGACGCGACAGGCATCGCCCTGGGCCGGCTGGCCAGCAATGTGGCCAAGCTGCTCAAGGGGAAGCACAAGCCGACTTACACGCCCCACGTGAACACCGGGGACCACGTGATCGTGGTCAACGCCTCGCGCATCGTGGTCACCGGCAACAAGTCGGAGGGCAAGGTCTACACGCGCTACTCCGGCTACCCGAGCGGTCTGAAGCGGCGCACCCTTCGCCAGCAGCAGGAGATCGACGCCACCTTCCCGGTGCAGAACGCCGTGCGCGGCATGCTCCAGAACAACACGCTGGGCGCGGAGATGCTGAAGCGCCTGCGGATCTACGCCGGGCCCGAGCACGAGCACAAGGCCCAGACGCCGAAACCAATCACCTTCAACTCGAAAGGGGACATGCAAGTTGGCTGACCAGCAGGCGAGCCGAGCGGTCGGCCGCCGAAAGACCGCGATAGCTCGGGTTCGGCTCACGCCCGGAGACGGCCGGATCATTATCAACGACAAGACCCCGCTTCAGTACCTGGGCCGCCGTGCCCTGGAGATGGAGGTGATGCAGCCGCTGAGGGTGGTCGAGATGCTCCGCCGCTTCGACGTCAGCGTCAGGGTCCGAGGCGGAGGCGTGGCCGGCCAGGCGGGCGCGATCGCCCACGGCATCTCACGAGCTCTCATGGGGCAGGACGAGGAGCTGCGCCCAGCCCTCAAGCAGGCCGGCCTCCTGACCCGCGACGCGCGGATGAAGGAGCGCAAGAAGTACGGCCTCAAGCGAGCCCGCAAAGCCCCCCAGTACACCAAGCGCTAGGACCTATC
>CATPBP010000133.1 GCA_955652675.1 Candidatus Dormiibacterota bacterium | reverse complement strand
TGGGTGGGGGGGCGTTATTCCTACGACTCGGCGATCGGGCTCTCCGTGATGATCGCCATCGGTCCCGAGCGCTTCGAGGAGATGCTGAGCGGCTTTCGAGCCATGGATGAGCACTTCCGCAGCGCGCCCCTGGAGTCCAACCTCCCCGTCCTGCTCGGACTGATCGGCGTCTGGTACATCGACTTCTTCGGTGCCGAGACCCAGGCCATCCTGCCCTACAGCCAGTACCTCGAGCACCTTCCCGCCTACCTCCAGCAGCTCGACATGGAGAGCAACGGCAAGTCGGTCGACCTGCAGGGCAGGCGCGTCTCGTACCAGACCGGCCCGGTGGTCTGGGGCACGCCGGGAACCAACGGGCAGCACGCCTACTACCAGCTGATCCATCAGGGCACGCGGCTGATCCCCTGCGACTTCATCGGCTTTGCCCAGCCCAACCACGAGCTCGGCGACCAGCACGAGCTGTTGATGGCCAACTTCCTCGCCCAGCCCGAGGCGCTCGCGTTCGGCAAGACGCGCGAGCAGGTGCTGGCCGAAGGCGTGCCGGAGCACCTGGCGGAGCACCGTGTCTTCGAGGGCAACCGCCCCTCTAACTCCCTCCTGGCCACCCGTCTGACCCCCTACACGCTGGGCCAGCTGGTCGCGATGTACGAGCACAAGGTCTTCACCCAGGGGACGATCTGGAACATCAACTCCTTCGACCAGTGGGGTGTCGAGCTGGGCAAGGTGCTGGCGACGAAGATCATTCCCGAGCTGGAGGCGGACGAGGAGCCCCCGCTGCGGCACGACTCCTCCACCAACGCGCTGATCCGCCGCTGCAGGCTGCTCCGCGGTCCCCGGGAGAGTTCCTGAGCCGCCTGGGCGCCGTTTAAAAGGTTGTAAGTTCCTTCCCCTTGCTGGGGGAAGACTGGGAGGGGATCAGTCCGCGTCAGACCGTGCGGCTCGGCTCGGGCACCGAGGCCAGGAAGGAGAAGAAAAGCCCGCTCCAGCGTTCGGCCGCGTCAAAGATGGGACCGTGGCCGGAGCCTTCGAAGGTGACCATCTGGACCTTCCCGCCCGCCTCCCGGTAGCGCTCCAGCACGCTTCGGATCTGGGAGACCATGGGCTGGGGTGGAAAGACCTCCTCGCCGGGCCAGCCCGGCACGACGCCCATCTTGCCCAGGGCGCCCATCTCCCAGGCGGAGCCGTCCGCGACCACGATGTCGTCCGAGCCGTGCGTCCAAAGGATCGGCGGTTTGGGATCGAGGTCCACGATGCCCGACCAGTTGCAGTACTTCGGGGAGAGCGCGTTGAGGATGCCGCGGGTGCCCGGGGCCACGCCCGGCCAGTTCTCGGACTGCGTGAAGTCGCCCGGGTAGCCGTCCTCGCCGGTGACCGTCTTGAGCACCTCCCCCACCAGCATGTCCTCGCGCTCAGGCGGCTCGCGGTGCTGTGCCGACCAGTACGAGGAGTTGAGGACGCTGCGTGGCGAGAAGGGCGATTCGGCTGACCTGTCGCCGTCTGCGATCCTCTGCCTGAAATCGGGTGACCCGGTTCCGCCGCCGGACCCGGCGTAGTCGGGGAAGGTGGGCGTCCCATCCGCCCTGACCCCGCCATAGCCGTAAGGGGAGACGGGGTCGATGAAAGTGAGCGACGCGACTGGCCGGTCCATCGCGTAGTGCGCGATGGCGGCCCCTCCGGTCGACCAGCCGGCCAGATGCAGCGGTTCTCTGAGTCCCAGCGCCCGCACCAGCGCGTGCGTGTCGTCCGCCCAGTCGCGCAGCCCTCGAGTCGCGTCGATGGGCAGCCGCTCCGTGTCTCCGAACCCGCGCATGTCGGGAGCGATCAGGCGATAACCATCCGGCGCTCCCAGGAAGAGGTGCTCGTAGAAGCGGCCGGTAGAGAGGTTGCCGTGGATGAGGATGACGGGGGTCCCGTCCTCAGGTCCTGACTCGAGGAAGTGCATGCGGAGGCGGTCGGTGGCGACTACGTCCGAGCGGACGCCCGGCGGCAGGTTCATGGAAACTCCTCTATGTCGACGAGCCGGCTCGGCCCGAAAGCACTCCGTGCTTCGACCACGAGCATGTGGTCAGCTTGTCTACCGCCCGGCGGGCCGCGCTGTCAAGGCGTTTGCCTCAAACGATGGTTTGTCATGGGTCGGCCCTATACTCGGTGCATTCCAGCCGGCCAAGGGCCGGAGTGTCCGCGCGAAGAGGAGGACAGGCGATGTACCCCGCCAGCTTCGAGTACTTCGCTCCTGCCACACTCGACGAAGCGCTCTCGCTTCTGGCGCGCTTCGGAGACGAGGCGAAGGTGCTCGCGGGCGGCCAGAGCCTGATCCCGCTCATGAAGCTTCGCTTCGCAGCGCCGCGAGCGCTGATCGACATCAACCGCATCGAAGGCCTGGACGGACTTGCGGAGGAAGCCGGCGGCTTGCGCATCGGCGCGCTGGTCCGTCACAAGACCTGCGAGCGCTCGTCGTTGCTGCGTGGCCGCTACCAGGCGCTCGGCGAGGCGGCACCGCAGATCTCGGACCCCATCGTGAGGAACCTCGGGACCGTCGCTGGTTCGCTGGCGCACGGAGACCCACAGGGCGACTGGGGCGCGGTAATGCTGGCGGTCAGGGCCTCAGTGGAGGTTCGCGGGACCGACGGAGGCCGCTCCATCCCCATCGACCAGTTTTTCCAGGGCCCGTTCACCACGGCGCTCGAACCGACCGAGATAGTCACCTCGGTGCTGGTGCCGGACCCGGGCGGCCGCGCCGGCGGTGCCTACTCGAAGCTGGAGCGAAAGATCGGCGACTTCGCCACGGCCGGCGTGGCCGTGCACCTGGCGCTCGACGACGGCCGCGTCCGGCAGGCGGGAATCGCTCTGACCGGAGTCGGGCCAACGAACCTCCGGGCGTCAGCCGCGGAGGAGGCTCTGGCCGGCGCCGAGCTCGGCGACGAAGTCATCGAGCAGGCGGCAGAGCTGGCGGCCCAGGCGGCCGAGCCGCGGGCCGACCTGCGCGGGACCGTGGACTACAAGCGGAATGTGGTGCGCGTGTTCACCGAGGACGGCCTGCGCCGCGCGGCCGCGATGGCAAAGGCCGCCTAGCCGCCGGTCAGCATCTTCACAAGGAGGGTCGCGTGTCGGATCCGGAAGCGAGAGAGATGACGGACGCGAGGTGCCCCAACTGCGGCGCAGAGGTGCCGGCCGAAGCGGGACAGCACGCGACGACACCCTCAGCTGGGGTCGTGAGCTGTCCCAGCTGCGGCGCCGCGGTGACGCTTGGCCGGCCCGGCGTTCGGGAAGCGGACGGTGAGGAGAGC
>CATPBP010000132.1 GCA_955652675.1 Candidatus Dormiibacterota bacterium | reverse complement strand
GGGCGGAGGGGCCATCTGGGGGTTGGGGTGCGGGTGGTTCGCTAGACGCGCGAGGTGACCGCTTCCGCGACCGCCTCGGGAGTGTCCACCGGCGCCAGGCAGAGGGTGCCCAGGCAGACCACGGCCCGATGGTCGCCGGCCGGCTCCACGGTGGCATAAGGGTTGGCGGCCAGGGCCGCCCTGGCCAGCTCCCCGTTGAGGGTCGTCACCTTGACCGGCGGCCGGCGGACGCGGTCCAGCGCCCTGGCGAAGACGGCGGCCATGAGCCCGTACTGGCGGGGCAGGGAGGCGATCGACTCCAGCGTCCGCGCGGCCCGCTCGACGTCCCCCAGCTCGTGCAGGGCGATGGCGGCGATTGAGTTCTCCGCAAGGGGCTTGAGCGGGTCCTCGAGGCGTCCCAGGCGGTCCTCGCCGGCGTGGTCGAAGTAGCCGCCCAGCGTCGCGTCACCGTAGCGCTGATCCAGGTGTGCCAGCAGTTCCTGGGCCCGCTCGGCCCAGCCGGCGCGCACCGCGGCCAGCAGGCCCCAGACCTGGTCGGCGAGCTGTCCACCCACCCCGTCGGTGTGGTGCAGCCCTCCTTCCGCCGAGACGTAGCGCGTGAAGATGGCTTCCAGCAGCTCCAACGCGTGCTCTCTCAGCTGGGGGCGGCCCACCCGCAGGTCGGCCTCCAGAAGGGCGACGGCGAGCGCGCAGTTCCAGCTCACGTAGACCCGGCGGTCGACGTAAGGCGGCTCCAGGCCGGCCCGGCCCTCGGCATCCCGCGAGTAGTACTCCTCGTCGGCGTCCTGGCTGCCCGCGTAGAGCCCG
This sequence comes from Candidatus Dormiibacterota bacterium, assembly GCA_955652675.1. Taxonomy (GTDB): domain Bacteria; phylum Chloroflexota; class Dormibacteria; order Dormibacterales; family Dormibacteraceae; genus Nephthysia. The sequence goes on along the minus strand of CATPBP010000132.1, from coordinate 3,891 downwards.
CTGTCCGGGTCTCGAAGCACCGTGTCGAGGTACCTGACCGCATCGTCCAGGATCTCACCCTGCCCGGTCAGCGCCAGCGCACCAACCAGCCCAGCGTGGTCCTCCAGCATCTTCTCGAAGTGCGGGACGGACCAGTCCTGGGTGGTGGAGTAGCGGAAGAAGCCGCCCTCGACGTGGTCATAGGTGCCGCCGCCGGCCATCTGCGCCAGCGTGTGGCGGGCCATCTCCAACAGGCGCGGCTCGCCCTTGAGAATCGACTGCTCGGCGAGCAGAGCGATCGCATCCGTCTGCGGGAACTTGGGCGCGCCGCCGAACCCCCCATAGGTGGGGTCGTAGGCGTTCTCGACGTTGCCCAGGATTCGGTCGACAAGACCCAGGTCGAGCGAGCCGGCGCTGGCGGCGCTGACCGCGCCGGCCTTCTTCCGGCCCTCGAGGACCCTGGAGACGATCTCCGGCTTGTTCCCCCGGTAGTAGGTGGCAACCTTCCCCAGTGCGTCCGCCATCTGGTTGGGCGGCAGGTAGGTGGCGCCGGTCAGGATGTCGCCCTCTGGCGTCAGGAACGCCGTCGTCGGCCAGCCCCCCATGTTGTAGCGCTGGTTGACGTCGGGACGCACGTCGTTGTCCACCCGGACCGGGACGTACTGTTCGTTCACCAGGTCGATGACGTGCCGGTCCGAGTAGGTGGTCTCGTCCATCACGTGGCACCAGTGGCACCAGACGGCCGAGATGGAGAGGAGGATCGGCTTGTCCTCCGCCTGCGCCTCCTCGAAGGCCTGAGGCGACCAGGACCGCCAGCGCACCTCGTGGGCGCGGTTTGGACGTGGAGAGAAGTGGAACTCCGGAGGCGGCTGGGCCACGAACCAAGCCTACCGGCCGCCGGCTCTTCCTATTCGAACGTCCGGCCGCCCGGGAGGCACCACGTGGGGTTCACCGGGCCGTGGCCGTGGCCGATGTCCAGGGAATGGGCGATGGCCGCGGTGACGAACTCCTTGGCGCCCGCGACCGCTTGCTGGGCCTTCAGGCCTCGGGCGAACCCCGCCGCGATGGCCGCGGAGAAGGTGCAGCCACTGCCGTGGGTGTTCGCCGTGGGCACTCGCTCGGCCTCCAGCCAGGTCATCCCGCCACCGTCGAAGAAAAGGTCGGCGGCTTTGGCGCCCTCGGTGTGGCCGCCTTTGATCACGACCGCCGAACAGCCCAACGCCAGCAGGTCGCCAGCCGCCAGCTCCCATTCCTGCCGGCTGCCGAGAGCGCGTCCGAGCAGGACCTCCGCCTCCGGGAGGTTCGGGGTGATCACCGTGGCGAGCGGGACGAGGCGCTCGCGGAGGGCGGAGACCGCGTCGTCGCGCAGTAGCTTGGCGCCGCCCTTGGCGACCATCACCGGGTCGACCACGAGGTTCGGGATGCCGAGCTCCTCGACCGCGGTGGCCACGACCTCGATGATCTCGGCGCTGGACAGCATGCCTGTCTTGGCCGCCTCCGGCGCCAGGTCGGCGACCACCTCGTCGATCTGCGCCCGGACCATGTCGAGCGTGATCTCCAGGTATGCGCTGACGCCCTGGGTGTTCTGCGCCGTGACGGCCGTGATGGCGCTCGCCCCGTGCACGCCGAGGGCGGCGAAGGTCTTGAGGTCCGCCTGGATGCCGGCGCCGCCGCCCGAATCAGAGCCGGCGATGGTGAGCGCCACCGGCAGCCTCATCTCCAGCCCAGCCTCAGCATGATCGAGTAGGAGCCGGCCGCCACCGCCATGCTCACCAGGCCGGACACGTCGGCGCCGTGCAGCGCACCGTTGACCAGGCCCTCGTTGAAGGCGTGCGCGCCCGGATAGATGTTGGCGTAGTTCACGAAGAGGAAGCCGGCGGCGGTTCCCAGCGCCCATGCGAGCAGCGCCGGGACCGGGTGCCGCTCACCGTGCGCGTAGAAAGCCAGCAGCACGACGGCCGCCCAGGCAGGCGCCCAGAGATAGGTGAGGAGGAGGAACTGCTGGAAGGCGGTGTGAAAGTCGACGATGGTGACGGCCACGGCGGCCAGTAGCGCACCCAGGACCCCGCAGCCCAGGGCGGTCTGCCAGCGCTTGAGTTTGATGCCGATGGTCTGGGCCACCAGCCCGGCGGTGTAGACGTCCAGGTAGTTGGCCCAGACCTCGCCCAGAATCACGAAGACGAAGAAGGGCGCCGCCACCCAGGGCGGCGCGTGACTGGCTATGACCGCCAGGACGCCGCCCTCTCCCGCCGCCAGCTTGGGATCGATGGTGGGCAGCAGAAGACCGAAGAGGCCCAGGAAGATCATCGGCACGCTCACGCCCAGAACCGGCCACAGGGTCAGGCCGCGAGGCGGTGTGTCCTGGGGAAGGTATCGCGAATAGTCGCTGGCGAAGGGGAACCAGGAGGCGACCAGGGCGAAGGAGACCATGAATCCCAGCACGAAGGCGGCCGGGAAGTCGGCTCCTCTGACCGACGGCCCGGTGCCCCAGCGGAACTGCGGAGCCAGAGCGGCGAAGAGAACGACCGAAAGGAGGGCGAAGGCGATCGCACCCCAGGTCTCGAAGGCTCTGATGGTGGCGTGGCCGTATACGGCGACCGCGATGCTGACGATCACGATCACCAGGACTAAAGGCAAGGCCAGTTTGCCGGCTGCTGCGCCCATCCCCATCAGCTGGAGGAGCTGTACCCCCGCCAGGGCGGCGATCACGCTGTCCACGGCGAACCAGCCGACGGCCAGGATCAGGGTCAGGAGGGCGCCGATCCTGGCGCCGTTGCGACCGAAGATGCGGCGGGTGAAGGCGATCTGAGGCAGCCCCGAGCGAGGGCCGGTGTGGCTGAGCAGGCCCAGGATGAATGCCGCCGAGACCGTGCCGATGACGACGGCGGCGAGGCCGTCCCAGATGCCCAGGCCGAAGAAGCCGGTGAGCAGGCTGGCCGTGAGGAGGCTCGCGTAGTTGACGAAGGCACCCGCCCAGAGGAAGGCCAGCTCCCGTGACGTGCCGTGGCGTTCGGCGCGGGGGATGGGTTCGATCCCGCGCTCCTCGACCCTCAGAAACTCGTCGCCGCTTGGCGCCTCGGGGGCGCCCGCCTGCAGGTTTGGCATTTTTTCGTCCCTCCGCTGGCATTACCCAGTTCAGGTTCATGGCGGTCGGCCTACCGGCCCTCTCAGCCCCTTTGGGGAGCTCCCGCGTCGATCATCATAGGGGAACCCGGATGGTTCCCCCTCTATCCTGTAGTGGCCGATGGAGAAGCTGACGGACAAGCTGTTCACCAACCGGTATGTGGAGGACACGGGGCATCCTCATATCGAGATCGCCAACCAGGACGTCTGCCGGGACAAGTGCTCCGGGAAGTACTGCAACTACTTCTGCCCCGCCGGCGTCTATGAGTGGGATGAAGAGAAGCGGCAGACCGTCGTGAGCTTCGGGAACTGCGTCGAGTGCGGGGCGTGCGCCATCGGCTGTCCCTACGACAACATCATCTGCTTCACCCCCCGGGGCGGCTTCGGCGTGCAGTTCCGGAACGGGTAGGCCCGGGAATCCCAGCTTCCAAGATCGAGTTCCAATAGACGTGAGCGAAGAGTTCGACGTGATCATTGTGGGCGGAGGTCCGGCCGGCCTGGCCGCCGGTCTCTACGCGTCCAGGATGAACCTGCGTGCGGTCCTGGTCGAGCAGGGACCTCCCGGCGGCCAGCTCCTCAACACCGAGCTGATCGAGGACTACCCCGGCTTCGAGTCCATCCTGGGCAGCGAACTGGCCGTGAAGATGGCCGAGCATGCCCGGACCTTCGGGCTCGACATCCGCGAGTTCGAGCCGGTGCGCGACGTCGACGTCGACGGCGACCTCCAGAAGATCGTCACCCTGGAGAGCGGCTCAGAGCTGCGCGCCCCTGCGGTCATCCTGGCCGCCG
>CATPBP010000131.1 GCA_955652675.1 Candidatus Dormiibacterota bacterium | reverse complement strand
TCGAGGGCCGCTGGAGGAGGTGGCCATGCGCTCCACCGATGTCCTCCTCGCTTTTCCCGCCCTGCTCCTGGCGATCCTCTTCGCAGCGGTCTTCCGTCCCAGCACGATCACCGCCATGGCGGCCATCGGTCTTGCCTTCGTCCCCATCTTCGCCCGGGTGGTGCGGGGGGCCGGCCTGCAGGTGATGGAGCAGGACTACGTGACGGCCGCGCGCACCTTCGGCAGCCGGGGCGGCTGGATCTTCTGGCGCCACCTGCTGCCCAACGTGAACGCGGTGATCATCGTCCAGGCCGCCCTGGCCTTCGCCGTCGCGATCCTCGCCGAGGCGGCCCTCAGCTATCTGGGCCTGGGCACGCCGCCGCCCACGCCGTCCTGGGGACGGATGCTCAGCGAATCGCAGAGCTACCTCGACCAGGCTCCGCTGCTGGCGCTCTGGCCCGGCCTCTGCATCGCCCTGGCCGTGCTCGGGTTCAATCTGCTCGGCGACGGCCTCCGGGACCTGCTGGACCCCAGGCTGGTCGAGCGCCTGCCCCAGACCCAGGGATGAGAGAGCCTGCGCTGGAGGTGCGCGACCTCAGGGTCCGGGTGGGAACCCTGGAGGCGGTGCACGGCGTCTCCTTCACGCTGGAGCGGGGACTTCGCACCGGCCTGATCGGGGAATCGGGCTCCGGCAAGACCCTCACCGCCCTGGCCGTCATGGGACTGCTGCCGGACGGTCTCGGCGCCTCCGGCAGCGTCCTCCACGAGGGCCGGGACCTGCTCCAGATGGCAGAGATCGAGCTGTGCCGGCTGCGCGGCGACCGCCTCGCGATGGTCTTCCAGGAGCCGATGACCGCGCTCAATCCCGTCATGAGGGTCGGCGACCAGGTGGCCGAGCCTCTTCGCATCCATCGCGGAGCCGGTCGCGGAGCGGCAGGACGGCAGGCGGTCCAGCTGCTGGAGAGGGTGCAGATCCCTGACGCGGCCGAGAAGACGCGCGCCTACCCGCACCAGCTCTCGGGAGGCCAGCGGCAGCGGGCCATGATCGCCATGGCGATGGCCTGCTCTCCAGACCTGCTGATCGCCGACGAGCCGACCACTGCTCTCGACGTGACGGTTCAGGCCCAGATCCTCGGCCTGATCAACCGGCTGGTCGAGGAGGAGGGCGCGACGCTGCTGCTCATCACTCATGACCTTCCCGTGGTGGCCCAGGTCTGCGAGCAGGTGATGGTGATGTACGGCGGCTACATCGTGGAGGAAGGTCCGGCGGCGGAGGTCTTCGACGGGCCGCGCCACCCCTACACCAGAGGCCTGGTCGACGCCATCCCGCCCCTTGACCAGGACCTGCCGGAGCGCCGCCTGCGGGCCATCCCGGGCAACGTGCCGGCGCTCGGCGAGTTCCCGGAGGGGTGTCCATTCCGAAATCGCTGTCCCCGGGCGGATTGGCGCTGCCAGGTGATGCCGGCGCTCGCCGGAGAGCAGCACAAGGTTGCCTGCTGGCACCCGGTGGCGTGAGCGGCCCCGCCCTGTTCCAGGTGAATGGCGTGAGCAGGCGGTTCAGGCTGCCTCGAACATCGTTCCGTCACGCCCCGGCCACCCTGACGGCGGTGGACCGGGTCACCTTCGAGCTTCACGAAGGGGAGAGCCTTGGCGTGGTGGGCGAGTCGGGCTCGGGCAAGACCACGCTCATGCGGCTCCTCCTCGGGCTGGAGCGGCCAGACGAGGGGACCGTGGAGTATCGCGGGGCGAGCCTGAGGCGGGAGGTCCAGGCTGTGTTCCAGGACCCGGTCAGCGCGCTCGACCCCAGGATGCGCGTCGCGGACATCATCCTCGAGCCGGTGCGAGTGCTCCACCTGCCGGGAGACCGGGAGAAGACGCTCCGGGAGCTACTGGAGGCGGTCGGCCTGCCGCAGGGCTCCGCCCGGCGCTATCCCCACGAGTTCTCGGGCGGTCAACGCCAGCGGGTGGCGATCGCCAGAGCGCTCGCTCCGCGTCCGCGGGTGCTCCTGGCCGATGAGCCGGTGAGCGCGCTCGACGTCTCGGTGCGCGCCCAGATTCTCAACCTGCTGCAGGACCTGCGCGAGGGGTACCAGCTGACCCTGGTGCTGGTATCCCATGACCTGAGCGTGGTGCGCCAGATGTGCGACCGCGTCCTGGTCATGTACCGCGGCCAGGTGGTGGAGGCGGCCGAGACGAGGGCGCTCTTCCGCGCGCCGCGCCACCACTACACCCGGACCCTGCTCGACTCCGTGCCCACGCTGAGGAAGAGGCGGGCCGCCTCCACGTAGACCTCCGCGGCGGCGACCAGCTCCCCGACCTCGACGTGCTCGTCGACCTGGTGGGCGATCCACTTGTCGCCCGGGCCGTAGGTGACGATGGGGAGCCCCGCGTCGCGCCAGAGAATGGTGCCGTCGGTGGCCCCGGGCACGCCGCCCAGGGGAGGAGTGGCCCCGTGGACGCGGCGGTGCCCCTCCAGCAGAGCCAGCACAACGGGGTGGTCCGCGGGCGTCTCGGTGGCGGGGCGGTCTTCCAGGACACTGAGCGAGACTCCCTGCCCGCAGGCCGCGCGGAGGCGCTCCACCAGCGCTCCGTGATCGACGGCCGGCGTGGAGCGGACGTCGACGCCCAACCCGGCCCGATCCGGAATGACGTTGAGCTGCTCCGGGTCACCCGCCACCAGCACCGTCGGGGTCACGTATGGACGCCCGAGGAGGCGGTGCTCGCCGGCCTCGGCTTGAAGCTCCGCCTCGATCTTGCGGCAGCTGAGCGCGAAGGCGGCCAGCGGCGGGATGGGGTTGACGCCGCGCTCCGGCATGGCGCCGTGCGCCATCCGGCCCCGCGCTTCCACCCAGAGCCGCATCGCCCCCTTCTGTGCGACGCAGACCTCACCGCCCTCCGGCTCGCAGACAATGGCAGCCGCCACGCCGGCCGCGTGCCCCTGGGCGACGAAGTGCTTGGCACCCAGCATCATTCCCTCTTCGTCGGCGAGCGCCGCCAGCAGCAGGCGGCCGGGGAAAGGCCCTTCCGCTTCCAGCGCCGCCGCGGCGAAGAGCATCGCGGCCAGGCCGCCCTTCATGTCCGCCGCACCGCGGCCGTAAAGCCGGCCGTCGACGATCTGTCCGCCGAAGGGGTCGTATGACCAGGCGGCCGGATCACCCTCGGTCACCACGTCGGTGTGGCCCTCGAACATCAGGGTGGGGCCGGGCCGGCCGCCCTCGACCATCGCGATCACGTTCGGGCGCTCAGGCGCCGCCTCTTCGACAAGGGGCGTCCAGCCGAAGCGGCGCATCCGAGCAGCCACCAGGGCCGCGACAGGGCCCTCGCCCAGACCGTGCGAGAGCCGGTTGACGCTCGGGATCCGGACCAGGGCCTGGGTGAAAGCGATCAGGCCTTCCGGGTCGATCCCCCCCACCCCGGCAAGGTTACCCTCAAGCGGTGACCATCACGGACGTGGCGGGCGTCCGCGCCGGCCACTGGCGAGGTGGCCGCTCTGTCTGACCCGCGGCACGCCGCCTTCCTGCAGATGATCGACGAGCTGCACGCGCGCCATCTGGTCGGCATCGAAGGCGTCCAGGAGGTCTGGCTGATCCGCCACGCCGACGCCTACACGGGCATGGAGAAGCTGAGCGACGGTCGTGTCGACCCGCCGCTCAGCGCCCGAGGACGTGACCAGGCCAGGCGGCTGGCGGCGCGGCTCTCCGCGGTTCCCCTGGATGGCGTGTGGGCCAGCGACCTGAAGCGGTCTCAGGAGACGGCCGAGGAGATCGTGCGCGGACGCGTGCTGCCGGTGACTGTTGACCCGCGACTCCGTGAGGTCCGGACCTACTGGGACGAGGGGCGCCAGGAGAAGATCGACGAGCCGGGCGTCTACCCCTTCCCCGAGCCGGAAGCGGAGGTGGTGGGGCGGATGACGGCCGCCCTGGCGGACGTGGTGGCCGAGCTCGTACAGAGCCCGCGGAGCCCGGCCCGAGCTGCCGTGGTCAGCCACAACGCCGCCATCGGAATCTACGTCTCCAGCCTGCTCGGCCTCAGCTGGGGACAGCTGCGGGTGATGCCGCAGTTCACCAGCGTGACGGTGCTGGCGGTCAAGGACGAGCAGATCGTCGTCAGGTCGATCGCCGACGCCACTCACCTGACGGAGGAGGAGCCGGAGATGCGCGAGCCGGACGCGACGGGATGAGGTTCGGCATCTTCTACGAGCATCAGCTGCCGCGGCCCTGGGGGCCGGAGTCCGAGCACCGGCTGATGAAGGACGCCCTGGAGCAGATCGAGCTGGCCGACCGCCTGGGCATTGGCTACGCCTGGGAGGTGGAGCACCACTTCCTGGAGGAGTACAGCCATTCCTCGGCCCCCGAGGTGTTCCTGGCCGCCGCCAGCCAGCGGACCAAGCGCATCCGTCTGGGCCATGGCATCGTGCTGCTCCCGGTCAACTACAACCACCCGGCGCGGGTGGCAGAGCGGGTCGCGACGCTCGACCTGGTCTCGGACGGGCGGGTGGAGCTGGGGACCGGCGAGTCGTCCTCCGAGATGGAGCTGGGAGGCTTCAATGTCGAGCGGGCGAGCAAGCGGGAGCAGTGGCAGGAGGCTCTCGACGCCATCACCCGGATGTTCGTGGAGACCCCGTTCGCAGGCTTCGACGGGCGCTACTTGAAGATGCCGCCCCGGAACGTGGTGCCCAAGCCCTACCAGAAGCCGCACCCGCCGCTCTGGGTCGCTTGTTCCCGCCGGGAGACGATTCATCTGGCCGCCAGCAAGGGATTGGGCGCGCTCTCCTTCTCATTCATCGAGCCGCAGGCGGCGAAGGAGTGGGTGGCGGACTACTACGCGACCATCGCCTCGGAGACCTGTGTCCCCGCAGGCTTCAGCGTCAACCCGCAGGTCGCGGTGACCACTCCCTTCATGTGCCACCGTGACGAGGCCACCGCGATCGAGCGCGGCCTCGACGGGGGACACTTCTTCGGCTATTCACTGGGCCACTACTACGTCTACGGCCGGCATTCGCCGGCCCGGACCAGCGTCTGGGACGAGTTCCAGGAGCGTCGCGCCGCCCTGGGTTTCGATCGCCGGGTTGCGGCTCGAGAGGGGGAGCCGCTCGCCGCCCGCCTGATGGAGGAGCAGCTCGGCTCCCTGCGCGGGGCGATCGGCACGCCGGGCCAGCTGCGCGAGTTTCTGCGGGCCTACGAGGAGGCGGGCGTCGACCAGGTGATCTTCGTCAGCCAGGCGGGCAGAAACCGCCACGAGCACATCTGCGAGTCGCTGGAGCTGTTCGCCCAGGAGGTCGTGCCGGAGTTCGCGGAGCGCGACGAGGTGCGGCAGAAGGACAAGCAGGAACGCCTGCAGGGGGCGATCGAGGCGGCCCTCGCCCGGCGCGAACCACCCCGCCCGCCGCCCGACGACTACGTAGTGTCGGCCACCGGCCAAACCTGACAAGAAGAAAGAGTCGCTGCTCCCTCTCCGCATGGGGGAGGAAGAAAACGAAGTTAGGGGCGGCGTTCCAGGCGGTAGCCGTAGCCCGGGACGGCTACCAGGCGATCGCTCCAGCCGAGTTTGGAGCGCAGCCGGCGCACGAGCAGATCGACGCGATCGGTGGCGATCTCGGCGTCGTACTCGTAGACCTCACGGAGGATCTGGTCGCGGGAGAGGGCCACCCCGGGATTCCTGACGAAGTATTCGAGGAGCTTGAACTCCAGCGGGCCCAGGCCCACCGGCTCACCCTTCAGCCGAACCTCGCGTGCGTCGAGGTCGATCTCCGCGTCGCCCAGGTTGTGCAGCGCGGACGGCGAAGGGGAACTCGGCTCGGATCCAGCCGGCGCCGGTTGGACGGCCGCCGCCTTGCGCAGGCTGGCCTCGAGTCTCGCCATCAGCTCCCGAGGGCGGAACGGCTTCACCAGGAAGTCGTCAGCACCGGCGTCCAGGCCGCGACTGATGCTGGCCTCGTCCTCCCTGCCGCTGACGAAGAAGATGGGGATCAGCCGATTCTGTTCACGGATCCGCCTGCAGATCTCCAGACCGGGCCCTCCCGGAACCACCCAGTCGAGCAGCACAGCGACGGGCTGCTCGCTGCCGAAGGCGCGAAGGCCCTCCCCGCCGTCGTAGCGGACCACAGCACGAAAACCCTCCTCTTCGAGCACGGTGGAGAGAAGCGCCGCGGACTCCAGCGAATCCTCGATGACCAGCACGGTGCCGCGGTGACCGACCGCCGTCGGCAGTCCCTCGGATTCCAAGACCTGACCCGCACCCATCACAGTTGTCATCTGCCACGCCTGCGCCCCGCCAGCCAACGTTTGCCGAGCGGCCGCTTCGCGTGTAGGCGGAGGAGTCTACCCGCCGGGCCCCCTTCCGGCAAAGTTCCCTATCCGAGCACGCCCTTATGGCCGGAATCTCCCGGCTGTTCGCGGTGGAACCTGCTCATGTTTTCGCAGCCCGGATCGACTGATCTGCCCACCCTGCGCGTCATACCTCTTTACCGGGCATGTGGCTGCGTCGTTCCGGCTCGCTGCGAAGGCGAGCAGCACTACTGTTGGGCACGGCTACAGTCGCCGTGCTCTGCCTCGTCGTGGCCATCGGCGTCCTCGAATGGACTAGCCAGGAGGCAAGCCGCCGGGCCGAGATCGATCGCCAGATGCAGCTCGACCTGAACGCCATGGAGCTCGGCATGGTGAACCAGGAGGCGGGGCTCCGGGGCTACCTGCTGACCGGGCAGACACAGTTCCTGGACCCCTACAACTCGGGCCGGCAGCAGGAGGCTCAGGCCCAAAGCGCGCTCGAGCGAGGTGACCTGGACGCCGCCGGCCGCGCCAACCTGAGGCGGCTGGAAGCCGCCACCCACAGCTGGCAGGCATACGCTGAGCATCGCCGCGCCGCCATGCCGGCCTCCGGTGCGGCGAGCACCGCGGGCGGCGACGAGGGCCGGCGGCTGCAGGACGCCTACCTGGTCGCGGACCAGCGTTTCGACCAGTACCTGGATCACCGCGCCAGGCATGACGCTCAGGAGGCCGCCGGCAGCGCTTCGTTCGTCGGCCTCGCGACGCCGTTGGTCGGCGGCCTGATCCTGCTGCTGCTGCTCTTCTTGGGCCTGCTGGTGATCCGCTCCATCCTGAATCCGATCACGGCGCTCGCCCGAGCCGCCAGGATCGTGGCTCGAGGCGACTCCGTGAGCATCCCCGGAAAGGACCGCGGAGACGAATTAGGTGACCTGGCCGACGCTCTCTCCGCCTGGCAGGACGAGTCGTCCAAGCGGCTGGGCCTGGCTCAGGCCATGGTGGACGTGAACAGCCATCTCGGCCTGGATGAGTGCCTCGAGCTGGGAATCCAGCGGGCCGCCGAGGTGCTGTCGGCGGACGACGTCACCGTGCTCTTGGTCCGAGAGGGCGGCTTCGAGGTCACGAGCGGCGGCCGCCGGGCGCCGCTGGACTCGATCTCAGCCTGGGTCGAGAGAGGACCCGCCATGCAGACAGTCCTCAACGGCGGGACCACGATCGGCAACTACGTCGACAAGGCCTGGGGCGTGCCGACCCGGAGCTGGGGCGCCAGCAAGGGCTTCGGCCCGGTGCTCTCGGTGCCGATGGTGAGCAGGGGCTTCACGGTCGGCGCCCTGACGGCAACCCGGTTCGGCGACCGGCCGGCCTTCGAGGAGGCTGACGCTCAGGTCGCACAGATCATCGCCGGCCCTCTCGCGGCCGCGGTCCACGTGGCGCAGGTCTTCGAGGAGAAGGAGAGGCAGGCGCGCACCCTCGCCATCCTCAACGAGTCGGCGCGAGCCGCCAGCGGCCTCCTCGATCCGGTCACTCTGGCCCGGGTGGTCACCGACAAGGCCGGCGAGCTGCTCGGTGGGCACCACTCGACGCTGAGCTGGTTCGACGCCTCCGACGGGCTTCTGCACGTGCTGGCGGAGACCCACCCTCAGCCCATGGTCGAGGCGGCCTTCCCGCCCGGCGAGGGGGCCTCCGGCGTCGCCTTCGAGAGCGGCCACCCGGTCGTGGTGGAGGACTACCAGACCTGGCCGAACAGTCACGACTGGGCGGTGCGGCGCGGGGGCAAGAGCGTGGTGGCCGTCCCGCTGCTGGCCGGCGACCGGCCGGTGGGGGCTCTCTCGGTGCACGCCGAGGTGCAGCATCGCTTCTCTCGCGAGGACGTCCAGAGGCTCAGCCTGCTCGCCGGTCAGGTGGCCCCCACCATGCAGGCCGCCGGCCTGCATTCTCAGCTGGAGCGCACCAACGAGGAGCTCACCCGGGTCAGCAACCACAAGAGCCGCTTCCTGGCCAACATGAGCCACGAGCTCCGTACGCCGCTGAACGCCATCCTTGGCTTCTCGGAGCTGCTCCTTGACGAGGGGCACGAGGTCAGCGACCAGCGCAAACGGCGAAGCTACCTGGGCCACATCCATAACAGTGGCAAGCACCTGCTGGGCCTGATCAACGAGGTCCTGGACCTGGCCAAGATCGAGTCCGGCCAGGTCGAGTTGAACCAGGTGCCCTTCCACCTGGCCGGAACCATCGCGGGGGCGATCGAGACGGTGGAGCCCCTGGCCGCCCAGAGGCGGATCAGCATCACCGAGGAGCTGGACTGGGCGGGAACCGTATTCGCCGACGAGGCAAAGGTAAGGCAGATGCTGCTGAACCTTCTCTCCAACGCCATCAAGTTCACGCCGGAGGACGGCCGCGTCACGGTGGGCAGCAGAGCCGAGAACGGCATGCTCTTCATGAGCGTCTCCGACACCGGCGTCGGCGTCCCACTGGAAGACCAGCGACGAATCTTTGACGAGTTCGAGCAGCTCGAGTCGGGCAAGGCAATGACCCATTCCGGCACCGGGCTGGGACTTGCCCTGACCAGGCGTCTCGCCGAGCTGCACGGTGGCAGGGTCTGGGTGGAGAGCGAGCCGGGGCAGGGGAGCTGCTTTCATGTCGTGCTTCCGCTCGAGTCCCGCCCGCTGGAGAGCGACGAGGAGGGCGCCGCGGCCGGCGGGCCGATGGACCGGCCGCTGGTGCTGGTGGTGGAGGACAACCTGGCCGCCGCCGCGCTGCTCTCGAATACGCTGCGCCGGGCCGGCTACCGCACCAGCGTGGTGCGGGACGGGAGGGAAGCGTTGCTGAAGGCCGAGGAGCTCCGGCCGCTCGCGATCACCCTCGACGTCCTGCTGCCAGGGCTGGATGGCTGGGAGGTTCTGCGGTCCCTCAAGGCCGGCGCCGAGACGCGCGACATCCCGGTGGTGGTCGTCTCGGTGGTGGACAACCGCTCGCTGGGAATCGCTCTTGGGGCCGACGACTACCTGGTCAAGCCGATCGACCGGCAGGCCCTGCTGGAAGCGCTGGAACGGCATGTTCGCAAGGCCACAGGCAGGTCGAAGAGGCTCAAGGTGCTCATCGTCGACGATCAGCCGCAGAGCCTGGAACTGCTGGAGGCAGAGCTTCGGCCGGGCTGCTCGCTGCTCACCGCCCGGCGCGGTGACGAGGGAGTCGAGCTGGCCCGACAGCACCGGCCGGACCTGGTCCTGGTTGACCTGGTGGGTGATGAAACGAGGGGTTTCGAAGCTGTCGCTGCCCTAAAGGCGGACCCCCGGACGCGGGAGATCCCGATCCTGGGAATGACAGCCGGCGGCCTCAGCGAAGCCGACAAGGCCCGGCTCAACGGTCGTGTCGAGGCCATCCTCGACAGGGGTGACGAGGGATCGCAGCACCTCCTTCAGCGCCTTCAGCAGCTGCACCAGCGCCTGGTTGCCGAGGCCGGCATCCACCAGGCCTATGGCGATGCCCGTGGCTGATAGCGGCCGGCCGCTGGTGCTGGTCGTCGAGGACAACCCCGTGAACCTGGAGCTGGTCGAGGCCATCCTGGACAGGGAGGGGTATCACATCGTCGCCGCCGCTTCGGCCGAGGAGGCCCTGGAGCAGCTGCGGGGCCTGCGTCCCCACCTGGTGCTGCTCGACATCCAGCTACCGGGGCTGGACGGCCTCGGCCTGATGCGGCTGCTGAAATCCAACCCCGAAACCGCGGGAATCCCTGTCGTGGCGCTGAGCGCCCACGCCAGGCATGAGGATCGCCAGGCCGCCCTGGCTGCAGGCTGCGTCGACTACATCGCCAAGCCGATAGACACACGGACGCTGCCGGCTCAGCTCGCGGCGGTGCTGAGGGCTCCAAGACCGATCTGACCGGCGCCCAATTGGAGCCGGGAGAGGGTTCCGGATTCTCGAGCAGCAGACGTTCCAGGAGCTTGAGCTGTACTCCAGGCGGACGCCTCGGCGAGACCTGACAGGCGTGCCCGCCGGCCCTGGCCATCGCCGCTCCGCGCCTTGCCGCCG
>CATPBP010000130.1 GCA_955652675.1 Candidatus Dormiibacterota bacterium | reverse complement strand
GCCGCCATGCGCTCCGCCATGGAGCGGGCCGGCAGGGACCCCGGAAAGATCGATCCCCACGTGCCCGTGGACCTGGTCATCGACCACTCGGTGCAGGTCGACGTCTTCGGCACCGTCGGTTCGTACAACGACAACATCGAGCGGGAGTACCGGCGCAACGGCGAGCGCTATGCCCTGCTCCGGTGGGCCCAGCAGGCGTTCCACAACTTCAGCGTGGTGCCGCCCGGCATGGGCATCTGTCACCAGGTCAACCTCGAGCACCTGAGCCAGGTGGTGCAGGTCCGAGATGGCCAGCATGGCCGCATCGCCCTCCCTGACACGCTGGTGGGGACCGACTCCCACACGACCATGGTGAACGGGCTCGGCGTCCTCGGCTGGGGCGTCGGCGGGATCGAGGCCGAGGCCTGCATGCTGGGCCAGCCCATGTACCTGCCGCGCCCGGTGGTGATCGGCATTCGCTTCCACAACTCCCTTCCCGCCGGCGGCACCGCGACCGACCTCGTACTCACCCTGACCGAGATGCTGCGCAAGCACGGGGTGGTCGGCAAGTTCGTCGAGTTCTGCGGCGACGGCCTATCCAGCCTCACCGTGGCGGACCGGGCCACCCTCTCCAACATGTGCCCCGAGTACGGCGCCACGAGCGCCCTCTTCCCCGTCGACGGCCAGACGCTGCGCTACCTGGAGATGACGGGCCGGAACCCCGAGCACATCGAGCTGGTCGAGCGCTATTGCAGGGAGCAGGGGCTCTTCCGTGAGGACGGGGCCGAGCCGCCCGCCTTCAGCGAGCTGCTCGAGCTCGACCTGGCGAAGGTCGGACCCAGCCTGGCCGGCCCCCGGCGGCCGCAGGACCGGGTTTCGCTGGACAGGGTCTGGGAGAGCTTCGAGGCGGTCTTCCACGACGAGCACGACGCGTCCGAGGCCGACGAGGTCGGCCGCTTCAAGGGCGAGGGCGGAGGCCAGACCGGCCAGCTTCGGGGCTCCGCCGGAGCCGGCGCGGCCGTCCAGGAGCGGCCCGCAACCGGGGTCCGAGATGGCTCCGTGGTGATCGCCGCCATCACCAGCTGCACCAACACCTCCAACCCTTCGGTGATGGTCGCGGCCGGGCTGCTGGCCAAGAAGGCGGTCGAGGCAGGGCTGTCCGTGCCGCCCTACGTGAAGACCAGCCTGGCTCCCGGATCCCGCGTGGTCACCGACTACCTGAAGCAGGCGGGGCTGCTCGAGTATCTGGAGAAGCTCGGCTTTTTCCTGGTCGGCTACGGCTGCACCACCTGCATCGGCAACTCGGGCCCTCTTGCCAGCGACCTCGTGGAGAGCGCGGTGCAGGAGCGAGACCTGAACGTGGTGGCGGTGCTCTCAGGCAACCGCAACTTCGAGGCCCGCATCCATCCGATGGTCCGGGCCAGCTACCTCGCCTCGCCTCCTTTGGTGGTCGCCTACGGGCTGGCGGGAACCATCCGCAAGGATCTGACCGAGGAACCGCTCGGTCAGAACCAGAGCACGGGGAGCCCGGTCTTCCTGCGCGACCTCTGGCCCAGCTCGGAGGAGGTCGAGCAGGTGATCCGCGATTGCGTGCAGCAGGAGATGTTCCGGCGTGAGTACGCGCGGATCTACGACGGCGACGAGCACTGGCAGCGAATGGAGGCGCCCACCGGCGGCATCTACGAGTGGGACGCGGACTCGACCTACGTCCAGGAGCCACCCTACTTCGAGGGAATGGGCCCGGAGCCCGAGCCGCTGCGCGACCTGGTCGGCGGTCGTGTCCTGGTGATGGTCGGCGACTCGGTGACCACCGACCACATCTCACCGGCCGGCAGCATCCCGGCGGCCAGCCCGGCCGGCCAGTACCTGCTCTCCAAAGCCGTGGAGAAGGTCGACTTCAACTCCTACGGTTCCCGGCGCGGGAACCACCAGGTCATGGTGCGCGGGACCTTCGCCAACATCCGGCTCCGCAACGAGATCGCCCGCGGAAAGGAGGGCTACTGGACGCGGCACCTGCCCTCCGGCGAGCAGATGACGATCTTCGACGCCTCCGAACGCTATCGAGCGGAAGGCGTACCGCTGGTCGTGATCGCCGGCAAGGAATACGGCTCTGGCTCATCCCGGGACTGGGCCGCCAAGGGCCCGAACCTGCTCGGCGTGCGGGCGGTGATCGCCGAATCCTACGAGCGCATCCACCGCTCCAACCTCGTGGGGATGGGCGTGCTGCCGCTCCAGTTCGCTTCGGGCGAGAGCCGGGAGTCGCTGGGCATAACCGGCGAGGAGGAGTTCACGGTGCGCGGCGTCGAGGCGGGGCTGAAGCCGGGTCAGGAGCTGGAGGTGGAAGCCGCCCGCGACGGGGAGACGAAGCGCTTTCGCGTCACCCTCCGCGTCGACAACGACACCGAGCTGGAGTACATGCGCCACGGCGGAGTCCTCCCCATGGTCCTCCGTCAGTTGATTGCGGCGGGGGCCGGCTAGGACCCCCTCCCTGCGCCCTCCCCCAGACGGGCCCCAGACGGGGGAGGGACCCGGACCAAGCTCTTAGTTGTAGGCCTTTACGAGTTGGGTCGTGACGGATTCCTCGGCTAGAGCCGCCTGGGCCTCGACGCCGTCTGCTACTCGGGCTCTGGCCCGGCGGCGAGCGGCCTCGTCGAGCTCGGGGAAGCGCTTGTCCGCCTGTTCGAAGTTCTCCTCTTCGTACCTCATGCCAAAGGCCTAGGCGGGCACCGCCTGGTCCCTCAAGTCGATCGGCATCCTTCGCTCAAACCCGCATTCAGGGCACTCGTAGAGGCCCAACAGCCTGTCTGGCCTCGAGTGTTCGGAATGGATTGTGCGCAGCCGCATGTGGACCTCTCCGGGGTGACGCGGACAGATGGGACCCTCCTCCCAAACCATAGCCTTCCGAGACTATTGGCGCCTAGGGCTTGTGCACTAGTCACGTCATCACAAAAGATTTGCCCAGGCAGTTGGTGACTCCACACATTAGATAATGGGCGGATGGCCACTGCGGAGGCTGGCCAACCCTCCCTTCAAGAGAAGGTCCCGCCGCCAACGGTGCGCGAGGCGATGGGCTTCGGCGGATTCGCCGAAGCCGAGCTGATCGCCGGCCGCAAAGGCCTGGACCGGATCGTCGAATGGGTCCGCATCATGGAGACGCCGGAAACCGCGCGCCGGCTGCGCCCGAACGAGCTCCTCCTGACCACCGGGTTCCCGATCAAGGACGACCGGGCGGCCCAGGTCAACCTGGTGGAGACGGTGACCAGGAGCGGTGGCTCGGGCCTGGTCGTCAAGCTTGGCCGCTACCTCAGCGAACTGCCCGACCAGATGGCCGAGGAGGCCGACCGCGTGTCCCTCCCGCTCTTCACGATCCGGCAGGAGGTGGCCTGGAGCGAGCTGATGGAGCCGCTCCTGGAGCGGATCATCAACGCGGAGCACTGGCGCCTCAAACGCTCCCTCGAGATCCACAGCCGCTTCACGGAGCTGGTGCTGGACGGCAAGGGCGTGAACGAGATATGCCGGACCCTGGCCGAGCTGCTGGAGAGCGCGGTCTCCGTCGAGGACGCCTCTTTCCACCTCCTGGCCCACGCCGGAGGCGGCGCCGGCGACCCCCACCGCCGGGAGACCATCGCCCGCCAGGGAACCCCGCCGCGGGTCCTCTTCGATCCTCAGATCCAGCGCATGCTGCGCGAGGTCACCGAGAGCCGGCACCCGGTCAAGGTGCCCGCCTACCCCCACCTGGGTATGCACCGGGAGCGCATCATCGCCCCGATCGTGGCCGCCAATCAGCTGCTGGGCGTGATCTCGATCCTGGACCATCCGCCCGACAACGAGGAGCTGGCCTTCATGGCGGTCGAGCAGGCCGGCATCGTGATGGCGCTGGCCCTGACCAAGGAGCGCGAGGTCACCGAGGTCGAAGGGCGCCTCCGCGGGGAGTACCTCGACGACCTGATCCAGCACACCTACGGAGACGAGGCTGCGGCCCAGCGGCGGGCGCGCCACCTCGGGTATCCGCTGGCCGGAATGCACGTGCTCATGGTCGTGGACGTCGACGACTTCCGTGGCTTCCAGCGCCAGCGCCAGATCAGCGAAGACGCCGTCCAGGCGGTCAAGCGAGAACTCCTGAGACGGGTCTCGGGGACGGTGCGCGCCGCCTTCCCGCGCGCCCTCCTGCACGCCCGCTCCGACGAGGTCCTGACCCTTCTCCCGCTGGGAACCGAGGCCTCAGACCAGTACGGCCGCGTGCACGGCCTGGCTCTCCAGGCTCGGGAGGTGGTTGCGGAGTGGAAGCCGGGGTTCACCGTCTCAGTCGGCTTCAGCGCACCCGTGACGGCTCCGGGAGGCGTCGAGACGGCACACCGGGAGGTGCGCGCCGTGCTGGACACGCTGGCCCGGTTCAAGCGCTGGGGCCAGGTGGTGCCGGTCCCCGAGGTCGGCCTCACCGGCCTCCTGGCCGGAGTCAGCGACGACCGCCTGGTTGAGTTCGTGAAGCGGCACCTGGGCGCCCTGGCCGAGCACGACCGCAACCGCGGGGGCAGCCTGGTCCCCACGCTCAAAGCCTTCCTCGAGGCGGGTGAGCAGCAGGCGGCGGCCCGCCGGCTGCGAATCCACCCGAACACCCTGCGCTACCGGCTCGACAGGATCCGCGAGGTGTCCGGCGCCGAGCTGGACGACGGCGAGACGCGGCTCAATCTGGCGGTGGCGCTGCGCGTCCAGAGCCTGCTGGGCTTGTAGACACCTCACGAGCGCCGGCGAAAATTTTTGGAACCATTGAACTAGGATCCTTGCCCCTCCCCGGCCTAGGCTCGGCAGTCGGATGCTTCCGCCGGTCTCTTCAACGTCCCCACGTGCCGCCTGGCCGGGTCATGTACTCGCCGATCGGGCGGCCTGCGGCATGGGTTTCGTCGCCGCGCCCGGCGCGCCGCCCAGCCACAGGGTGGTCGAGCTGGGCGCTGTCGCCCTCAGCCGCCTCGGGCACCGCGGGGGCCTGGACGCGGACGGCAAGAGCGGAGACGGCGCCGGCCTGATGATCCAGGTGCCGCGCCGGATATTCGGCTCCGAAGTGGCGGTCGCCGTCCTCTTCGAGTGGGACGACCGTGCCCGGCAGGTCCTCTCGTCCGCGCTCGCGGCGGAGGGCATGCGGGTGCAGGACTGGCGGCAGCCGCCGCTGGACCCCGAGGCGCTGGGGGAGCGGGCTCGGGGCAGCATGCCGAACATCTGGCACGCCGTCATCGGCAGGCCGGACGCATCGGAAGAGCGGTGGGAAGAGCTGCTCTTCAGAGCCCGCCGACAGGCGGAGAAGGAGGCCGAGCAGGAGGGCATACGCATGTACGTGCCCTCCTGCTCCTGTCGAACCATGGTCTTCAAGGGCCTCCTGGCAGGCCCTCATCTCACCAATTTCTACCTGGACCTGAAGGACCCGCAGGTGGAGAGCCAGATGGCCGTCTTCCACCAGCGCTACTCGACCAACACGATGCCGGACTGGCGGCTGGCCCAGCCTTTCCGCTTCCTGGCCCACAACGGCGAGATCAACACGGTCAGCGGCAACCTGGCCTGGATGCGCGCTCGCGAGGTCGAGCTGCCCGAGGAGCTCCGCCCGGTGATCTGGGCGGAGGGCTCCGACTCCGCCTCGCTCGACAACGCCATGGAGGTGCTCGTGCGGCGCGGCTTCGACGCCGCCGAGGCGCTGATGACCCTGGTACCCGACGCCTGGGAGGGGCGGGGACTCGCGCCTCGCGTGCGGGACTTCTACCGCTTTCAGTCCACGCGCTTCGAGCCCTGGGACGGCCCCGCCGCCCTGGCCTTCAGCGACGGCGTGCTGGCCGGGGCCGCGCTCGACCGCAACGGGCTCCGGCCGCTCCGCTACGCGATGAGCCGCGACGGGCTGGTGGTGGCCGCTTCCGAAGCCGGTGTGGTGCCGCTCGAGCCGGCCAAGGTGGTTGAGCGCGGCCGCCTGGGACCCGGACAGCTGCTGCTCGTCGATCTCCGGGAGGGGACCACCTACCGGGACGCGGAGGCCAAGGAGCACGTCGCCTCCCGGCACGACTACGGCTTGCTCGCCGACCGGGTCCTTCTCCCGGTCGAGCGGCGGCATACCGCACCCGAGATCCCGGCCCACCTGGCGCGGCTCCAGCGCATGCACGGCTGGGGAGCCGAGGACGTGAAGATGGTGGTCCAGGTGATGGCGGAGAGCGCCGCCGAGCCGACCTGGTCGATGGGCGACGACACCCCCATCGCCGCACTCGGCCGCACACCCCGCCGCCTCTACAACTACCTCCGCCAGCGCTTCGCCCAGGTGACCAATCCAGCCATCGACTCGCTGCGCGAGAAGTCGGTCATGTCGCTGCGAGTGATGCTGGGTAGCCGGGGCCGGACCCTGGCTCCGGAAAACGCCGCCGGCCGGAATCTCGGCCGCCGCCTGCATCCGGCGACGATCGGCCACGAAGAGGCGCTGCTGGAGCTGGAGTCTCCGCTGCTCGGACCCGGAGAGCTGGCCCGGGTGCTGGAGTCCGCGACAGTGCTCGACGCCACGGTGGGTGAAGGCGAGGGGCTTCGCGGCGCCCTCCTCCGCCTGCGTCGCGAAGCGCTGGAGAGCCGGGCCGGCGTGGTGGCGCTGAGCGACCGGAGCGCCGGGCGGCGGCGCCTGCCGGTGCCGATGGTGCTGGCCGTGGGCGCCGTGCACGAGGCGCTGCTGGCCTCCGGGGAGCGGATGCAGAAGGACATCGTCGCCATCGCCGGTGACGCCCTGGACGTGCACGACCTTGCCTGCCTGATCACGACCGGCGCCACCGCCGTCCATCCCTACCTGGCCCTGGCCACCGCCGAGCTACAGGAAGGGGATGACACGCAGAGGCACTACCGCCACGCCCTGGAACACGGGCTGCTCAAGGTGATGGCCAAGATGGGCATCTCCTGCGTCAGCTCCTACTGCGGCGCGCAGGTCTACGAGGCTCTCGGGCTGGGCGCCGAGGTGATGGAGCTATGCCTGCCCGGCGTTCCCTCGAGGGTGGGCGGCATGAGCCTGGACGACGTAGAGCGCCAGCTCTGCAGCTGGCAGGCCGATGCCTGGGGGCCGGCTGAGGAGCCGGCCGGCAAGGACGCTCTGACCGATTACGGGCGCATCCGCTTCCGCAAGGCCGGCGAGTTCCACGCCTACAACCCGATCGCGGTGCGGGCTGCGCAGAAGGCCGCTCGCGGTGCCGATCCCGAGGAGTACGCACGCTGGCAGGAGCTCTCGACCATGGGCGGTCCCCAGGAGCTGCGGGACCTGCTCGAGATCCGCCGGTCGGATCATCCCGTCCCGCTGGAGGAGGTCGAGCCGGCCACCGAGATCCGCAAGCGCTTCGTCTCCACCGCCATGTCGCTGGGCGCGCTCTCGCCCGAGGCCCACACGACTCTCGCCGTCGCGATGAACATGATGGGCGCCCGGTCGAACTCCGGTGAGGGCGGTGAGGACCCTGACTTCTACACCATGGACGGGTCCCGGCGTGACAACAAGGTGAAGCAGGTCGCCTCAGCCCGCTTCGGCGTGACGCCAGCCTACCTGCGCCGCGCCGAGGAGCTGGAGATCAAGATCGCGCAGGGCTCGAAGCCTGGCGAGGGCGGCCAGCTGCCCGGTCTCAAGGTCACAGACCTGATCGCGCGGCTGCGCCATGCTCAGGCCGGCCAGCAGCTGATCTCGCCGCCGCCCCACCACGACATCTACTCGATCGAGGACCTGGCCCAGCTCATCTACGACCTGAAGGCGGTCAACCCCCGGGCCCGCGTGGGCGTGAAGCTGGTCGCCGAGGCCGGGGTGGGAACCATCGCGGCGGGCGTGGCGAAGGCGCGAGCCGACTACGTGCTGATCGGCGGCCACTCGGGTGGCACGGGAGCCTCGCCTCTATCCTCGATCAAGAGCGCCGGCGTGCCCTGGGAGCTGGGCCTCTCCGAGACCCAGCAGGTGCTGGTGGACCATGGGCTGCGGGAGCGCCTCACCGTGCGGGTGGACGGCGGCCTCCGCAACGGCCGGGACATCGTGATCGCGGCCATGCTGGGCGCCGAGGAGTTCGGGTTCGGGACCGGCGTGCTGGTCGCCCTGGGCTGCGACATGGCGCGCCAGTGCCACCTCAACACCTGCCCCACCGGCATCGCGACCCAGCGCGACGACCTGCGCGCTAAGTTCCAGGGCCAGGCGGAGCACGTGGTCAACTACCTGACGCTGATCGCCGAGGACGTCCGGCATCACCTGGCGCTGGCCGGGGCGCGGACCATCGATGAGGTGGTCGGCCGGGTCGAGATGATGCGCGAGCTGCCGAGCGAGGGCGATGGGCTGGACCTCGACCTCAGCTTCGCGCTGCAGGCGCCCGCCGACCCCGAAGCTCCCCGCCGGCGGGTGTGGGCCCGCAACGGCGAGACGCCGGCGCCGGCACCGCCCAGCGGCGGCATCGACAACTCCTCCCGCGCCGTGGGCGCTGGTCTGGAGGATGAGCGGCGCTGCTACCGGGGAAGCGCGGGACAGAGTTTCGGCGCCTGGCTGGCGGACGGCGTGGAGCTGCTCCTGGAGGGCGAGGCCAACGACTACGTGGGCAAGGGCATGGGCGGCGGAGTGCTCGTGATCAGGCCATTCGCGGAGGACGGCGCCGTGGACCCGGTGCTGGCGGGAAACACCTGCCTCTACGGCGCCACCGGGGGGCGGCTGTTCCTGGCCGGGCGTGCCGGCGAGCGCTTCTGCATCAGGAACTCCGGAGCGGTGGCCGTCCTGGAGGGCGCCGGCGACCACTTCTGCGAGTACATGACCGGCGGCGTGGCGGTCGCGCTTGGGCCGGTCGGCTGGAACGTGGGGGCGGGTATGACCGGAGGGGTTGCCTACGTGACGCAGTGGCGGCAGCTGAACCCGGACAGCGTGACGGCGCGGCCGGTCCCCGCCGAGGAAGCGGCGCAGCTCAGGGACCTGGTCGAGGAGCATCACGCTCGGACCGGGAGCAGGCGAGCGGCCGAGCTGCTGGCGGACTGGGAATCCGCCCTGAAGACCTTCAGGCAGGTGGTCCCCAAGGCCGCCCCGGGCGTGGCACCCGCCGCTCCCACCCCCGCGCAACCCGAGACCGCCCGGGTCTAGACACACCCCTCCCGCACCCTCCCAGCAAGGGCGAGGGACGACCGTAACCTCGGTTGGACAAGCGCGTTTGATCAGGCGGATCAATGAAGGCTGCGGTGCTGGTTCTTGTGGTCGCGGCCGGCCTCATCACCCAGGTCGGCACCGCCAATACTGCCGTCTTCTACCTCCGTTCCCTCCAACTGGAACAGAGCTGGCGCTCGGCCGAGGCGGCGGGAGTGCCCGGCGCCCGCCTGGAGTCACCCCGCGCCGCGCTTCGTTCGCTCGACGTGCGCTGGGTGGGTGCCCTGCCCTACGCCGCCATCTCCGGGGCCGCCCTCCGCGACCCCTTCACGGAACCCGAGGCGCAGGCGAACCGGGCCCACGCCGAGGCGCGCTCCATGGCGCAAGCCCGGGCCCTGGCCGCGCTCGACCGGCTCCGCGCGGCCAGCGGCCCCTTCCAGCAGACCTACTACGACGGCCTGGTCGCCCTGGGTCGGGCTCGAGAGCCTGGCGAGTTCGATCGGCTGAGCGCGGGCTGGGAGGAGGAGGCGGCCCGCACCCAGAGCGCCCGCGACCAGCTGGACGCCGCTTCTGGGGGCCTTTCGGAGGGCCTGCCGAAGGACGTGGTCGAAGGCATGGCAGCGCTCAAGGCTCTGGCTGAGTCTGCCTCCCGATCGGGGATCTCGAGCGACCCAGCCTGGCAGACGGGCGTCGACGTCCAGCTCTACCTGGCGCGTCCCTATCCTGCCCTCCTCCAGGGCCACGCGGTCGTGGCACAGGAGCTGAAGGGCGCGCTCTCGGTGGTGGGGAAGCGGGTCAACGCGCGAAAGACTGTGGAGTCGGACCTGGAGCAGATCCCCAAGCTGCTTCCGCGCGCGCTCCGCTACGGCATCGGCGACGAGTACTCGAGCCAGGCCGACGAGCTCAAGAAGAGCTTCGCACTGGCACGAGGGGACGACGACCTGGTCAAGGTCGCAGACAGCGCGGAGGCGCTGGTCAAGGACCTGGACGGCGCCAACCAGGGCCGCCTGCCGCTCACGGGCATCGCCTGCATCCCCAACGCGCCGGAGAAGCAGATCGCGATCCACCTGAAGACGCAGCAGCTGGTGGCCTACGAGCACGGGTGCCCGTACCTGAGGACGCCGGTGACCACGGGCCGCCCAGCGCTTCCCACCGGCCGTGGGACCTTCCACATCTTCTACAAGTCGCGCAGCTACCACATGGTCTCGCCCTGGCCGGACGGAAGCCCCTTCCACTACCCACCGACCTGGGTCTACAACGCGATGGAGTTCATCGGCGACGGCACCTTCATCCACAACGCCGACTGGCAGCCTGACGCCTCCTACGGCCCCGGCTCCCAGAACGGCCCCTACGCCAGCCACGGCTGCGTCCACGTGGTGGACGCCCCCCTTGCACAGCTCTACGACTGGGCGCCCATCGGCACCACGGTGATCGTCGGAGACTGAGCTCGTCGCCGCTGGTCCTTTGGTGCGGCGTAGGATTTTTTGCCCAGTCCTCTCGCTGTGTCCATATCGTGTCGGCTCTCGTTACATGAGTTAGTCACTCGTCGCGAGGCGCCGTGCAGGAGGAATAGCGTTGGTGCGAGTAGGGGGAAAACAGCTGTTGCTGGCCGCCGCCGGCCTTTTCTTGCTGGCGGGCGTGGCGATCGGTGCCGGCAACACCATGGCCTTTGGAGATCGGGCGGCGGCGCTGGAGCGCGACTGGCGCTCCGAGGAGGCCGCGGGCGTCTCTTCGGTCCGGCTGGCCGGCCCCCGCGCGGAGCTGGCGGCGATGCGCTCCCGCTGGATCGGCCCGGTGCCCTATCCCGTCGCCTCCGGTGCCGCCTTCGTCGATCCCTTCGGCCACGTCGAGCAGATGACGGCCACCGACCGCGCGGAGGCGATGAGGGATGAGCGCGGCAAGGCGCGGACCGCGCTGGAGGCACTGCGTCAGGCGGCCGGCCCCAACTATCGCGGCTACTACGACGCCCAGGTTCAGCTGGGCGGGGCCAGGGGCCCTGCCGACATCGAGCGGCTGGTCACCCGCTGGACACGGGAGGCGCAGCTGCTCCAGGCCACCCAGGACCAGCTCGGCCAGGTCTCCGGCGGTCTCAACGAGGGACTGCCCAAAGACGTCTCTGACGCGACAGCGCACCTCGGACAGCTCCGCGATTCGGCCCTCGCGGCGGGCCTCTCCCCCGAGCCGGCGAGCGGCACCATCGCAGACGCCCAGCTCTACCTCGGCCTGCCCTCCAGTGACATGGTGAGCAAGCATCAAGCGGTGGTCACGGAGCTGAGCGCCGCGACCGAGACTCTGCAGACGCGGGTCGACTCGCGCCGCCAGGCCGACGACCAGCTGAACACGGCCGCCGGCCTGCTGGGCGACTTGAGGCGGCTGGGAGGCGCCGACGGCGGCTTCAGCGGCCGCCTCGATCAGGGCCGGCAGGACCTGGCTTCAGCCCACACCGACGAGCAGCTGGCGACCGCCGTCCAGTCCAGCGGCGGGCTCGTCAGGGAGCTTGGCGCGGCCAAGGCCAAGCGGCAGCAGGAGCTGGCGGCGGCCGCCCCCAGCCCGCCGTCAGTGGGCGGCGCCTGCATCGACGGGGCGGCCGCGCAGCTGATCGTGATCCACCTGGCCACCCAGCAGCTGGTCGCTTACAACAACGGCTGTCCCTGGCTGCAGACGGCAGTCACCACCGGCCGCTCCGCCCTTCCGACCGACCGCGGCACCTTTCACATCTTCTACAAGGCCCCCGTCTACAAGATGGTCTCGCCGTGGAAGAAGCCCAGCCCCTTCTGGTATCCGGACACCTACGTCTACAACGCAATGGAGTTCGTGGGCGACGGCACCTTCATCCACAGCGCCGAATGGCAGCCGGCCTCCAGCTACGGCGCCGGATCGCAGAACGGGCCCTTCGCCAGCCACGGTTGCGTGCACGTGCCCTCCGGCACGCTGCAGCGCCTCTACAACTGGGCGGCGATCGGGACCACTGTGGTGGTCGGAGACTGAGCCAGCGCTAGAGGCGTCCGGCTGTGCCGTGCATCGATGCCAAACTTGGTGCGGACCATGGGCGCCCGGACGCCACCCCGTTTCGACCTGGTTGGCGGCCGCCTCTGCCTGGACTTCTGCAACACGCATGGAAGCCGCAGCGGCGCGCCGGAGGAGCGGTTTCCGTCCTATCCGGATGTGGTCAGCTGGGCCTGGCGTGCCGGCGTGCTGAACGCCGAGGAGGCGGCCCGGCTGGACCGCCTGGCCACCCGCAACCCGACCGGGGCCCTCGCCGTCTGGGAGCGCGCCCTCAAGCTGCGGTCGGCGCTCCAGGGGCTCTTCACGGCGATAGCCCTGGGCAAGCGGGTACGGCCGGCGTGGTTGGAGGCGCTGAACGAGGAGCTGGCGAGCGCAATGGCCCGCTCCCAGGTCCTGCCCACGGACTCCGGCTTCACCTGGGTCTGGGCGCAGGGTGGCAAGGCGCTGGACTCCATGCTCTGGCCGGTGGCCCGGTCGGCGGCAGACCTCCTGACGGAAGGACTGCTGAGCAGCATCCGGGTCTGTGAAGGGCGCGACTGCGGCTGGCTCTTCCTGGATACCTCGCGCAACCGCACCCGGCGGTGGTGCGACATGAAGATCTGCGGCAACCGGGCCAAGGCCCGCCGCCACCACGAGCGAACCAAGGCGGGAGCTGCGTGAGCGAAGCGCGGCCGGGCCGGGTGGCGGTGGTTGGGAGCGGCCTGATGGGCGCCCAGATCGGCGCCGAGTACGCGCTCGGCGCCTATGAGGTGGTGCTCGTCACCCGCTCCCAGGAGACCGCCCAGAGATCGGTGGAGAGAGCCCGCGCGGCTCTGCGACACCTTGCGGGGTCCGGGCTGGCAGCGACGTCCGCCGCCCAGGCGGCCGAGGCCCGCCTCCAGGCTGGCCAATCCGTCGCTGAAGCGTCTCAGGGCGCCTGGCTGGTCGTGGAATCGCTGCCTGAGGACATGGACCTCAAGGTCGGCGTTCTCTCCCAGGCGGTCCAGGCGGAGCCGGACGCCCTGATCGCCTCCAACACCTCGTCCCTCTCGATCGGCGAGCTGGGCCGCCGGCTCGGCGCCGAGGAGCGGACGCTGGGGACGCACTACTGGAACCCGCCCACACTGATGCCGCTCGTCGAGGTGGTCGCAGGGCCGCGCACAGCCCGAGCCGCCCTGGAGAGCGTGGAAGCGGTCCTCCGGCGGCTTGGCAAGGAGCCTGTGCGGGCGCCCGACATCCCAGGCTTCATCTGGAACCGGCTGCAGCTGGCTCTGCTCCGGGAGGCGGTGGGGATGGTCCAGGCCGGAGAGGCGGACCCTGAGACCATCGACCTCATTCTTACCCGCGGCCTGGGCAGGCGCTGGAGCCTGGTGGGTCCATTCCAGGCGGTCGCCCTCGGCGGCCCCGCAACCTTCGCGGCGGTGGCGGAGCAGCTCTGGCCGCGACTCCACCAGGAGGTTCCTTCCCAGGCCATGCTGGAGTTGCCGCTCCCGCAGGCGGAGACGCTGCACACCCTCCGGGAGGCGCGCGACCGGGCGCTCGCCGCTCTCCTGCGCGCCGAGCAGGCCGAACGGACAGGATCCCTTTCGCCCCCGAGCTGAGCGCGCCGAACGAACCGGCCGGCGCGGTGCCTTTTGCCCAGTGTCGTCGCCGTCGCGCATCACCCATACTTCGGCCGCTTTGAGCTTGAAATCGGCGGTCGCCCTGCTCTGCTTCGCAGTTCCACTCGTGTCCGTGACGGCTGTGAGCGCGGCGGGAGCGGCGAGCGTCGTCCTGAGCCGCGCCTCAGGGGCCGCGGGCACGCCGGTGACCGCGACCTACTCTGCTCCCGGATGTGGGGGCGGAGCCGCAGCCACGGTGGCTTTCAGTCTCGACAGCATCGCCGGACACCAGTTCGGCAGCACCATACTCAACCCTTCCACCTGCACCGCCATCCTCACGTTCCCGGTCTCCGGGAGCCCGGGCGCACACCAGATATTCGGCTATGTCCCCAACAGCGGCGCACCGGTGGCTAGTGCACCGTTCACCATCCTCGGCGCCCCGCCGGCAACCGCGACGCCCGTCTCCACGCCAACCCCAACACCGACTCCCACTCCCACGCCCACGCCGACTCGAACCCCGACTCCAAGCGCGACCCCGGCCGCGCAGAGCTCGACCCTCCTGGGCAGCCTGCTGGTACCGATCCTGATCGCGATAATACTGCTGCTGCTCATCGCTCTCGTGGTCCTGCTGGTGCTGCTCAGGCGCCGCCGCTCCGACGGGCAAGGCACCCCACCGCCCGGCAGCCCACCGCCCGAAGCTCCCCCGCCGCCCGGCGCCTAGGAAAGCCGTTAAGGCCCCCCACCCAGCCTCCCCCGCGACGCGGGTGGAGGAGTTAGATAGCGGCGGCCCGGATCCGGTCCAGCAGCCTGAGATTGGCCAGCGAGTCCTCGAGCGGGAGCGGAGCGGTCCCGCCTGAGCGAGCTGCTGCTGCGAACTCTTCGACCATGACCTGATAGGGGTCGTGCGGGTCACGCCAGCGGCTGAAAGGGCGCTCCTCGCTCACGACGCGGTCCTCGCAGACCACGGTCAGCTCCTGGTACTCCGGGGACTCGAAGCTGCAGTACAGGCTGGCCTGGGCGCCCCCCGGGAAGGCCAGCACCGCCGAGCACGACATGTCGACGGCGTCGCTGCGCATGACCGCCTCGACCCGCTCCGGCTCTCCAAGCAGCCACCGGGTTACGTTGGCCGCGTAGCAGCCGGTGTCGTAGAGGGCTCCCCCGCCCAGCTCGGGCCGCAGGCGGTAGCTGTCCGAGGGCGCCATGGGAAAGCCGAAGCTGGCGCTGACATGGCGGATGGGGATGGAGCGAAGCGATGCCACCAGATCCCTCATTAGAGGATGGAAGCGGTACATGAATGCCTCCATGAGGAGGCGGCCGCTGGAACGGGCGGACGCCGCCATCTCCTCGCCTTCGGCGAGATTCAGGGCGAGCGGCTTCTCGCAGAGCACGTGCTTGCCGGCCTCGAGAGCCCTCAGGGTCCATTCGCGGTGGAGGTTGTTGGCGAGCGGCAAATAGACCGCATCCAGCTCTCGGTCGGACAGCAGCGAAGCGTAGTCTCCGTGGACTCTTTCGATACCGTGACGGCGGGCCATGGCCACCGCCCGCTCCGGGTCCCGGGCGGCGATCGCGACCAGGCGGCTGCCGTCCGCTGCCTGGAGGGCAGGGATCAGGGCCTTGTCGGCGATATCGGCGGCCCCCAGGATCCCCCAGCGCAGCTCGTCTGCGCTCACACGTCGAGTTCGATGGGCCGCCCGCCGGCGGCGATCGAGCGGGCCGCGGCCTCCATGACGGCGACGTTCCGACCGGCCTCCTCAGGCAGGACCGCGAGGGGTTCCCCGAGCAGGAGATGGTCGGCCAGGTTGCGGTAGAAGCCATCCTCCTCCCGGGGGGTCAGCGCCAGGACCTCGACGTCGACGCCTCCCGCTCCGTTCGGGCGGTGCAGAGAGACGACCGAGGGAGCCTCCGACGGCTGCAGCCGCTCCTCCACCAGGTCGCCGGTCCAGGCGCGCGTCCTGACCGCCTCCTGACGCCAATCGCCCACGGCTGCGCCGCCGGTGCCGAGGAGGTACCACTTCGGCTTGAGCGCGGCGGCGACGTCGGACTGGAGGAAGCTGGCCTGCTGGCCGGCGGTGAAGGTGAGGTCGACCCGGACCTGGTCGGCGTTGGTGACGTCGTGCCATACCCGCTTGTGGGAGAGGGCGCTCACACTCTTGACCCTGTCCCCGAAGAGCTGCAGCAGCCAGTCGAAGTAGTGCGAGCCCCAGTCGTAGATGGTGCCGCCGGAGATCGGCTCGTGACTGTGCCAGTAGCTGCAGGGGTGGCCGAAGCCGCCGATGAAGGCCTCCATGTAGAAGGGATCGCCGATCGCGCCCGAAGCGACCGCCCGGCGGAGGGCGACGAAGTCAGGATCCCAGCGCCGGCTCTGATAGACGGTGAGCGTGCGGCCCGCCTCGCGGCCGGCCGACAGCATGCGGTCGACCTCTTCCAGACGAAGCGCGAACGGTTTCTCGCAGACGACGTGCTTGCCGGCCTCCAGGCACTCGAGCACGGCCTGGGAGTGCATGGCGGGCGGCACGCCGACCACCACCAGATCGACCTGAGGGTCGGCCAGAAGGTCTCTCGCCCGGGCGTGGGCCGGGACGTCGAAAAGGGACGTCGCCTCCGCCCTCCGGGGGGCGGCCCGGTCGCAAACCGCCCGCAGCTCCAGGCCCTCCACGGTCTGCGCGGCCTGGGCATGCTCCCTTGCGATGGCGCCGAACCCGTAGAGCCCCACACCGAGGGGTGGGGCCGGCTGCAGGCCGGCGGCAACCCGCAGGCAGCGGTAGAGAATGCTGTGAAACGCCGGCGCGGTCCAGGTCGCGGGCTCGACGCCGACCCCGCAGTAGACGTACCGGCCGGCCCCCACCCGGCGGCTGAAAGCCGTCACCCGCTCTGCGAAGTGCCAGGGCACGGTGAGGAGCGGCGTCGAATCGTCGGGCGGCGGATCACCCAGGAAGAGGCGGTCGTGGAGCCGGAGCTCGGGGCCGAGCCGCTCTGAGATGGGGCCACCCGGGACCGGCTGCAGCCTGAGCTCGCTGGCGGGCGCCAGCTCTCCGGGCGCCCAGCCCAGGAGCGCTGCCAGCCGCGGGCTCTGGTTCCAGGCCGCCAGCGCGCGGCCGGCGAGCACCAGGCCACCGCCCGCCCGCAGGTGCTGC
>CATPBP010000129.1 GCA_955652675.1 Candidatus Dormiibacterota bacterium | reverse complement strand
CATCCGCTTGGCTCCTTCGACTTCGATCTCGTTCAGATATGTGGAGGTCACTCGGTCATGTCCGTGGCCAGGCGCGACTTCGAAATGCCCGGGGTGCGCGTCATCGAGAGGCCGGACGGCTTCGCCGAGTTCCAGCCACGAGCAGCCGATCCAGAACTTCATCGACCCCAGGGCCGAGCCCTTGGACGGTCAGCCGGTTCGCTTCACCCCGGTTGCCCATGAGGCTGTCTGCTCTCACCACGCGGTGATCGTGGAGAGTTACACATGACCAGCATGTGCGCGATGATGGTGGGCTGCGGGATCATGATCCTGGCCACGGCATGGTTTGGCCTCCGGCGCGGCGGCCCATGGGCTTTCTGGGCGCTCTTGCTGTCGGGGCTGGTTGCCCTGGTGTACTACTTCGTCATATCCGCCGACTACGCGCGCCAGGGAGCGTCGTGGGCAGACGGGCTCATGTCCATCCTTGAACTTAGCGTTCCCCTCTTCCTGGGCATCATCGCTGGAGGTATAGCTTTCCGTAGAGGGTTACACGCGAAGGTGTCACGGGACTAAGCCCCCCTAACTTCCGATAAGTATGTTTTCTCGGACCTCAGACCTGCTGCCTGGCAGCGGTGATGGCGCTCGATCTCCACCACGACTACGAGAAGCGCCTATTCGTTTGGGAGCGAGGTCGGGTAAAGATACCTGACCAGCGGCAACCAAATGTCCATGCCGCCCACGTCGCCAGTAGTGGTCGAGGCATTCACCATCACGACCACGGTCGCCCCTTGGCTGGGAAGGTAAGAGACATTGTCGCTGTAGCCAGCGCCGCCGCCACTGTGGCCCAGCCAGTCACCGACCTGCGCGATGCCCAGTCCGTACTGAAACCGGATCCCGATCCCGGAGGGCGCGAAAGGCCGCAGCTTCAACCGCTCGGTCTGGGTCGAGGCGTGGAGTAACTTCCCAGTGGCGAGCTGCTTGACGTAGCGGGTCATGTCCGGGACGTCCGACACGATGGCCCCCGCGGTCCAGGCAGCGTCCGGGTTGGACTGGGTGACGTCGCGCATGCCAGAGCTGAGGTCGTAGCCGCGGGCGTAGGGCTCCGGCATCGCCGGCGTGGTCGGGAAGCTGGTAGCCGAGAGCCCGAGCGGCTGGATCACGTGGTCGGTGATCCACCGGTCGGCTGGCTGCTTGGTCACCGCCTCCAGCACCAGCCCGAGCAGTATGTAGTTGGAGCTTGAGTACACAGACTGCTGGTCGGGCGGAGTGAACTCGGCGGCATGACGCTGAAGGAGCGGCAGGACGTCGGTCGGCTTCCAGCCTGGTAATAGCGGGTTGGCGTTGAAGGCGTCCTGGAACTGCTTGTCAGTGAAGTAGTCGTAGATGCCCGCCCTCATGGCCAGCAGCTCACGGATGGTAATGAGGCCGCCGTTGGGCACCCCTTGGACGTGCTTCTCCAGGGTGTCATCCAGCGACAGCTGGCCGCCGTCCACGAGCTGGAGGATGGCCGTGGCGGTGAACGTCTTGGTGACGCTGTACACACGGTAGCGATCGTTGAGCTGTAGCTTCCGTCCCGCGGCCACATCGGCCGTGCCGTAGGCCTTGACGAAGGCCCCGCGGCTGGGGTCATCGATGCTGACAACGACGCCGGGCAGCTGGTGGATGGCGATGGCGGCGTGGACGATCTCGTCGAACCGCTGGGTTTGCAAGCTAGAAAACGCCTTGGCGGCAGGCTGTGAGCTCGAAGAGCTGCAGGCCGTCAGCAAGCCCGAGACCACCATCAGGACGCAGGCCATCACTCGAGGCATCGTTTGCGGTCGCCGCATATCTCAACCTCCGCGTGTTTGATCCCCCGAAAGCATGAGCTACTGGATCGACTTACAGGGCCATGAGGACGCGCGATAAGGACCGATCGCAAGAGCTAGCCCAGGTCGATGGCAGCTCACAACTCGGGCTTTAGGCCCCCGTTGGGAGCCAGCGAAGCCGGCGGGAACTCCCCAAGAAGTTTTGACTGGCTCGGAGCACTGCAGACGAGAGCGGCCGAGCTGCTGTTGAACTCGGAGGTGGGCGCTGGAGCCCACGTCGGGATTCGAACCCGAGACCTCTTCCTTACCAAGGAAGTGCTCTACCGACTGAGCTACGTGGGCCTGCGATTCCTCCGGCGAGGCTGGATTCTACCCGCCAGGGTCAACCGGCGTACGCCAAGTCCATCTCCTGGCATGACACCGCCGCTCAGGGCTCGGGGCCCCGCCTTCTCTTCCTGGCTTCCAGGAGCCGTGCGGAGAGCGCTTCCTCCTCTCGGCGGCGCCGCGCCGCGCGCTCCTGGGCGGAGGCGGAGGCAGCCGGCTGGGACCGGCCCCTGGGCTCTCCACTTACCTCCGGCTGGGTGGCCGGCGGTGGCTCCCTCTCCCCCACCTTCCGCCGGCGCGTGCTGGCGACTCGAGACCTGAGCCGTGCCAGCTCCTCGGGCATGGCCACCTCGAGGTCGGCCGCGCGGTGTTCCCGCGCCAGGGCCATCGCGTTGTGTACGAGCTGCCGCGGGCTCAGAGTGATGCGGCGCACGGCGATGTCCAGTGGCCAGAGGAGGGCCACCAGGAGCACCAGGAGCCAGAACACGTCGGTGCTTATGGGGATGGGAAGCGGCGGCTGTGTCCAGGCCGCCTTGACAGCCGTCAGCACCGTTCCGGACCCGTTGCGCGCGACCTGGCGGAGCAAGCCATCGTCCCGGCCCAGCTCCAGGTATTCCGGCGAATAGGAGACGGAGACGGCGCTGTCGGCCTGGCCGAGCAGCTGGCCGCCCCGCAGCAGAGCCACGTGCAGCAGGTAGGTGCCGACGCCGGTCCCGGTGATCATCCCCTGCCAGCGCCCGGGAGCGACCGGCACCAGCTCCTGGTTGGAGTCCTGGCTCTTGAAGTCCGGGCGCAGCACACCGAGCTGCACTCTGCTCCCGGTCTCCTGGGGGCCCGTGACGGTGACCTGGAGCCCATCCCCCGAAGGCTGCGCGTCAACCTGGAGCCGGCTGTCCGCCCCTCCGGGAAGAGTCCAGGCCACCATGCGTGCGAAGAGCGCGGCGGACACCGGCGTGCGGAGGAAGTTGTTCGTCCAGATGCCTGTCGAGTCACTTGTCCACGCCACGGCCCGGCCGAGGCCATAGGACCAGGCGGCGAGGACCGGGTCTTGCTTTCCGCTAGTCAGGTACTGCTCGGCGTTTTGCTTGGGCGTCGTGACCACGTAGCCTCCGAGCTGGGGGAAGCTGTCGGTCGGCACGCCCTGGAGCAGGTCGCCTGCGGCGGCGATCTTGGGGTAGAAAGGATCTTGTTCGAACCACGGCTTCAGGGAGGCCACGCTCTCCTTGAGGAAAAGGTCGGGGACCTGCGAGGCGCTGTTGGACTGGTAGAAGCGGCCGCCGCCCCAGCGGGCGATGTCCTGCATGTAGGTCATGTTCTGAGACTGGCCATGCACGTCGACCCCGATCGCCGACGTCGTCACGCCCTTGCTCAGAGAGTCCTGGAGGAAGTTCTGCATGTCCTGCGGCTGGCTCTCCTCGGCGTCACCGTCTCCCAGGATCACCACGTGCTTGAGCGGCGCGTCAGTCTTGAGAAGGGCGTCGGTCGCCTTCTGTACGAAAGGCAGGTAGCTGGCCGGGTCTCCGAGATCGGCGTTGCTGAGCTTTGCGAATATCGCCTTCTTCTCCGAAGCGGGCGTCATGTCCACAAGGAATCCCTGGCGCCCGTCCGTTACCGCGACCAGATCGTTGGGCGCAAGCTTGTCGATCACCGAGCTGGCTGCGTCGAGCACCACCTTGTCCGCGTACTGGTCCTCCATCGTCTCCATCACGAGCACCACCGCCACCTTGGGCTTGTCCTTTCTCTGCGGCAGGTCCATGCGCACCGGAAGCGCGGACTCCAGGGGCGTTCCCTGCCAGCCGCCCGGCCCATACGAGGTGGGGCCCCCGATCGTGACCAGCCCCTTGCCGAGGTCGTGCACGGACGCGGAGATGGCCGTCAGGGAGTCGCTCGGAAAGCTGTCGCTCGGCGCGTCGACGACCACTGTCGAGTCGAAGCGGCCGAGCGTGGTGGTGTCCGTGGGCGCACCCGCCGCCGATCGGCGCTCGACGTTCATACCTGCCGCCTGGAGTGCCGAAGCCACGTTCTTGCCCTCGTCCTGCTTGCCCTCGAGGATCAGCGCGGAGGGGCGCCCGAGCACCCGCACGGCGGCCTCGCTGACGTTGTTCTCGGTGTAGGTGTCGGGTTGGGCCTGCAGCTCGGCGCGCACCGGATGAATACCGATCGCAAGGCCGGGGAGCTCGAAGGTCTGCGTCGAGGCACCGGCCGGGAGGCTGATGTCGCGGCTGGTTACCTCGCGGTCGTCCACGATCAGGGTGAGGCGTCCCGCCGCCTGCCCGGTGGAGCGAAGGTGGACGGTCGCGGTCGCCGTCTGCCCTTCTCGCAGCTGCTGGGGAGCGTCGATGGAAAGGACCATGGCCTCGGCGGCCGGGGCCTGGCCGATACCGAACACGTCCACTCTGACCCCGTCCGCCCGGAGCGCCGACACCGCTGCCGCGGCATCGCCGAGGTTCTGGCGGCCGTCCGAGATCAGTACCAGCTGGCGAGCGTAGCCGTCGGGGATCAGCCCGGCGGCGAGCCTGAGAGCGCCGGCGAGGTCGCTGTAGGAGGGGTCAGGTTGGGTCTGGAAGCTCTCGAAGGCAGGGTCTTTGGTGAGTGGCAGCTCGACCGCGGCGTCGTGGCCGAAGGTCACGACCCCAAAGAGATCGTCCGGGCCCTTGCCGGCTTGAAGGGCCCGGACCTGGGCTGCCTCGCTGTCCAGGTTGCCCAGGGCTTTGACGCTGGCAGAAAGGTCGACGACTGCCACGGTGGCGCGGCTGTTGGGCGCGGTCGTGAGCCGGACGCCCGCCAGCGCGAAGACCAGCAGCGCCATCAACGCGATCCGCGCCACCAGGGTCAGCAGCCGGCGGCGCCGCTGCAAGGGCGGGGGCCAGAGCCGCCAGGCGAGGAACATCAGCGGCAGCGCAAGGAGCAGCAGCAGGTAGACCGGACGCTGCACGGCGAGGCCGATCACGAACCCCCTTCTCCTTCGAGGCCCAGGGCCAGGCTGCCTGTCATGGCCGCTAGCGCCCCCTCAGGTATACGACCCACTCGGCAGCCAGCAGCGCCAGCGCGATCCCGACCAGCCAGGGCCAGATCTCGATGGTGCCGCGGGGCAGCAATCCAGCCGGTTTGGGCGCCTGCTGAATGGCCGGAGCGGCGCCTGGGGCGATGCGAGCCATGAGCGGGTCCTGCAGCTGGACCACGAAGTGACTCAGCCGGCTCCCCCCGGGGAGCTCCTGCCGCACTGTGTAGACGCCGGTCAGGAGCGTGTCGCGGAAGGGCGGGAACGGCGGCGTCAGGCGGCTCTTGCCACCGTCCGGACGAGTGACTTCCAGCACCCTGGCGTCCGGCTCCGCGGCCAGCGCGACGGCCTGGCCAGGATTGAAGACCTGGTTCTCGAAGCCACCGGGCAGCAGGTATGAGAGCAGGTTCTGGGTGAGGATGGGGAAGGCAGCCCGCAGCGGCAGGTCCGAGTGGTGGAGATCGAAGGTCATCACGGCTCCCTTCGGCTCGTCGTCGTGGACCAGCAGAAGGGGATCCGCGGCGGCCCCGATCACGGTCCGCCACCCCGGCGGCGGCTCCTTCAGAGCGGATGCCGACTGAACGTGGACGTCCTTGAGTGATACGTCCCTGAGGAGTGGGTCGCGGACGTTCCCAGGCAGCACTCCGCCGGGATCGAGCTGGTTCCCGACGGGTACCGGACCGCCGCCGGAAGGCGGATTGATCAGCAGCGCGGGCCCGGCCAGCTTGCCGGGGGGCAGGTAGCCGTCATAGATGTAAAGGTCG
This sequence comes from Candidatus Dormiibacterota bacterium, assembly GCA_955652675.1. Classification (GTDB taxonomy): domain Bacteria; phylum Chloroflexota; class Dormibacteria; order Dormibacterales; family Dormibacteraceae; genus Nephthysia. The sequence goes on along the minus strand of CATPBP010000129.1, from coordinate 27,860 downwards.
TAGCGGCCGGCCTTCTCCTGTCCTGGCTTTGCCGTGGTGACGTCCAGGCCGGTTCTCAGCGCCAGCGCGCGCTGGAGAAAGCCGTTCTCGGAGGTGACCAGCAGCACGCTGTGCTTGGGTGGTTCGGCGATCACCAGCCAGGCGGAGTCGTCGATCGCCAGAGCATCGCCCGGGGTGAGCCTGGCTTCGAGCAGCTGCGTTTTTGCCGGCAATCGGGCCCAGTTCAGATCTGCTGTGGAGTTTCCCTCCAAGCGCGTCGGGAGAACGTCCACCAGGTGGCCGTCCGCGAACATCTCCACCTTCAGCTCTCGAGCGCCGCGTCCGTAGTTGGCGAGGCGCATGAAAACGGAGCCGCTGGGAGAGCGGCTGAGCGTCTCGATACCTGCGTTCTCACCACTGGCGCCCACCGGCAGGTAGGTGAACTCGCCGGCTATACGGGGCGGCGAGGAGGGCGGTTTGCTGTGACCGTCGCTTATCAGCTGGACGGAGCCTCCCGGCTTTCCCGCCAGAATCGAGTTGGCAAGCGAGACGCCTTCGGCGAAATCGCCGGCGGTTCCCCCTGGCCGTGCTCGATCCAGCGCCGCGTGCAGGCTCTGGGAGTCGCCGGTCGGCGGGCTGAGCAGCTGGGCGTGTTCTCCCAGTAGGATGACCGCCATCTCCTGGCCGGGCTTCATCTGGCCGGCAATCGACCTGGCCCGGTCGACCGCGGCCAGGAAACGGCTTGGCTTCACGTCCGTCGCCTCCATGCTCGGTGAGGCGTCGATCATCACAACGGTGGTCGAGGCGATGCCGGCAGCGCCGATCAGTCCCGGACGCATCAGGCCCAGCGCCAGCAGCAGGGCGGCCAGCAGTTGAAGGAGAAGGAGCAGGCCCGGACGCAGCCGCTGCCAGGGCGCGTTGGCCTGGCGGTCGGCTACGTGGGGCCGCCAGAACATGAGCGTGGCGACCCTCACCTCCGGCCTCCTGACCTTGAGGAAGTAGAGCAGCACGATGGCGGGCAGGCTGACCAGGGCGAGGGCGGCCACCGGCACCAGGAAGTTCATCCGCGCCTTATGGCTCCCGCGCGGAGACCGGCCAGCATCGTGGTCTCCAGGTCCTCGGCGCTGTTCGAGTGGAGAAACCGGCCGGCCGCACCACGGGCAGCCCGGGCCAGCGTCTCTCGATGCTCCGCCAGCGCCCGGCGGTACTCGCCCAGAAGCCGCGGAGTTATCGTCAGCTCCCGTGCCCGCCCGCTCTCCACGTCCACCAGCTTCAGATCACCGGAGATGGGCGGCTCCTCCTCGTCCGGCGCCAGCACCTGCCAGAGAACCGGCTCCTGGCGGCGGGCGCGCAGGCTGGCCAGCCCGGGTCCCCAGCTCCCCTGGTCCGCCAGGCAGTCGGAGATCACGACGGTGAGCCCCGGACGAAGCCAGCGCAGCTGGATCAGGTCTTGAGGTCCGGCCTCCCCACCCACCTCCAGGCTCTCGAGAAATCGCCAGACCCGCGAGACCCCGTCCCTTCCCCGCACCGGGGGTAGGTGCCGTCCGCCCAGGCCGCCCACCTGCACCCGGTCCATGGCGGACAGGCCCATGAAGGAGAGGCCCGCGGCGAGCCGGCGGGCCGCCGTCCATTTGGGTGGCTCCCCCAGCCCCATCGACCCGCTGCAGTCCAGCACGACGTTGAGGCAGGCTTCCTCTTCGGCCACATACAGCCGCAACATCAGCTTCTCGAAACGGGCGAAGGCGCTCCAGTCGATCTGCCTGAAGTCGTCGCCGCTCACGTATGGCCGGAAGTCGGAGAACTCGGGTGAGCGGGCCGCCCGAGGCGACCTTCGCTCTCCTGCGTAGAGGCCGCTCTGCGGCCGTCCGTAGGCGAGGTCCAACCGGCCCAGCAGGTTCAGCTCAGCGGTGGTGAGCATGCTGCGCCTTGACCACGGAGGCCACGAGCTCGTCCGCGGTCACTCCCGCGGCGTCCGCCTCGAAATTGAGGAATATCCGGTGGCGCAGCGCAGGTGCAGCCACCGCCTCGAGATCCTCGATGGCAAGGTTGTAGCGACCCTCCAGAAGGGCACGGATCCGGCCTCCCAGAACCAGCGTTTGCAGACCCCGGGGGCTGGCCCCCCAGCGGACGTATCGCCGGACCTCCTCGGGGGCGCTGGACTTCTCCGGGTGCGTCGAGAGCAGGATCTCGACCGCCTGCTCCATAACGGGCTCCGCCACGGGCACCTCCCGCGCGAGCAGGGACATCCCGGCCAGCTCCTCTCCGTTCGCCACCGGGTGCAGGGAAGCCTCCACAGCACCCGTGGTCCGGCGCGCGATCTCGGCCAAATCCGCGGCCTCGGGAAAGGGGACCAGCAGCTTGAAGAAGAACCGGTCCAGCTGCGCCTCCGGAAGCGGGTACGTGCCCTCCAGCTCGATCGGGTTCTGGGTGGCCAGGACGAAGAACGGCGCAGGCAGCGGGCGGGTGCGATCGCCGACGGTGACCTGGCGCTCCTGCATTGCTTCCAGGAGCGCGCTCTGCGTCTTGGGCGTGGCGCGGTTGATCTCGTCGGCAAGCAGCAGGTTCGTGAAGAGCGGGCCGGGCTGGAACTCGAACCGCCGCCGTCCTGTCTCGTCCTCGCTCACGATGTGGGTACCCGTCACATCGGCAGGCATGAGGTCGGGCGTGAACTGGATGCGCGCGAAGTCAAGGTCGAGAGCACCAGAGAGGGAGCGGACGAGGACGGTCTTGCCCAATCCGGGCTGGCCTTCCAGGAGAACGTGGCCGCCGGCGATCATCGCGATCAAGGTGAAGCGCACCAGTTCCTGCTGGCCCACGATGACCCGCGCCAGCTCCTTCTCGATGCCGAGTGCCACCTCCTGGAACCGCTCGGGGTCCATGGCCGGCTCCGGCTGGGCGGCCGTCATCTGGACAGGTTGTTGAAGTACTGCTGAACCAGCTGACGCTCCTGTTCGGGGATGTCGGCTCGATTGACCTGGCTCAACGCCGCGTCCTGGTACTGACCAAGCACCTGGTCGTACGGCAGCAGCCCGTTCTGGACGCCCTGCCCCGACCCGTCGGGCGTTCCATTTCCGGAGACTCCTTGCGCCTGCCCGGGGACGTACACCTTCTCTGATCCAGCCGCCGGCTTGGAACCTGCCGTGCCGCTACCGCCGCCCGAGCCGCTGCCACCCGAGCCCGTGCCGCCTGAGGAGCCCTGGCCCTGGGCGCTCTGGCTCTGGCCCTGGGTCGGGGCGCCCTGGCCCTGGCCTCCCTGCGCCGGAGCGCCTGCTGCCTGGCCTGCGCCGGCCTGGCCCTGAGCAGCCTGGCTCTGAGCGCCTTGACCCTGGGCGCCTTGACCCTGATCCTGGCCCTGCCCGGTCTGACCGGAGGCTTGCTGGGCGAGCGGCGCCTTCGCCTGCTGGAGACCGTTGACGGCCTGGTTGACGTCGCCCTGGAAGTCTTCGGACGCCTTTACCGACTGTGACTCCTGCGCTGCCTGCTGGAGCGCCTGTTGAGCGGTCGGGACGTCTCCCTTCTTGAGCGCATCGGAGGCCTTCTTCAAGGATTGCTGAAGCTTCGGATCCCCGCTCGCAGAGGAAGAGGCCTGGGCCAGAGAGTCAGCCAGCTGTTGCTGCTGCTGCTGGCTGAGGCTGGGCAGCGACTGGGTGAGGTTGTTCAGCTCGCTCTGAGCGGACTTCATATCCTGGCCGGCCAGCGCGGCTCCTGCCTTCGATGCTTGCGGGTTGCCGGCTAGCGTCCTTCCTGCGCCCGCAGCGGCGTCCTGCTTGGTGCCCAGGGCCGGATCCTGCAGCTGCCGGAGCTGGTCTTGAGCCTGGCTCAAAGAGGCCAGCGCCGATTGAGGGTCGGGCGCCTTCCTGACAGCGTCGGATGCCTTCTGCAGATCCTGGGTCAGCGCCTGCCGCTTCTGCGGATCCTCTCCCGGGCGGCTCTGTGCCGCCGCCTGCCTTGCGATGGCGCCGACCTGGTCCCCGGCGCGATCTTGAGCCGCCACCGCCGCTCGATGCTGCCGCAGCTGCTGCACCGCGGGATTCGGCAGCAACGCGAGGACCGCGGTGGCAACAGCTGTCGCGATGGCGATCGCAAGCGTCCGCCAGGGCCAGTTGAAGGGCCCGAGGTCGGTCAGTCGCGCGGCCCCGGCAAAGAGGGCTGCGTCCTGCCGCTGGCGCTGGTAGAGCCAGCCACCTTCCCCGGCGAACTCGAGGGCCGTGACCAACCGGTCCCGCCCACTCAGCCCGGAGTCGGCGAATCGGGCCACCTCGGTCCAGGACGGCCAGGCTCGCCGCCAGCCGACGGTGGCGACTACTGCCCCGATCAGGACCCAGAAGGCGAGTAGCGGCCATTGCGGATCCAGCGGCCAGCGGCGGAAGGTGATCTCGGAGGCCAGTGCGCCAACGGCGGCCAGGGCCGCTCCATTGGCCGACCAGCGGAGCGCCTCCTCCCCGACCATCCGGGAGCGCACCTGCCCGAGCAGCTTACGAACCGGGTTCACGCCTGCTCCTCCTCAGGTACAACGCCCTCGGTCTCGTCGCCGGTGCGCGGGCGTGGTTGCGGCGCCCGGTGGCCGCCGACCAGCCGCACGGCCCCGTACACGGAGAGGGCGATGATCGCCAGCTGGGCGAGAAGCGTTCCTTGCCAAGGTTCAAGACTAGGGCCGGCAGAGTTCGGCCCGCCAGGGGCCAGCACGAGCAGCTGGAGAAGTCTGCCCAGGTGCATCCCCGCGCCGTTCGGGCTGTCGAGGACCATATAGAGCGCGTATATCGGGTTGGTGAACTCGAGCGGGTGGACGTCGGCGCTTACCTGCCGGTCCGCGATCAGGATCGAGAGCATCGAGCCGACCAGCAGAGTTCCCACTAGACCTGCGAAAGCACAGCCGTAGGCCGCCACGGTGGATGGCAGCGTGCGACGAAAGGCCGAGCTCAAGAAGACGGAGACGGCTCCGATGGTTATGGCGGTGCTCACCGTAACCAGCTGGGTGACGACGAACTGCTCGAAGTCGATACCCCCGAAGAGGAAGACCGCGGCGAAAAGAGGCAGGGCTCCCAGGATCAGGAGGAGCATGAAGGCGACAGAGGCCACCAGCTTGCCCCAGATGATGCCGAGAGCGGTCACGCGACTGACCAGGAGCACGTCGAAGGTCTGCCGCTCTCTCTCACCGCTCACTGCCCCGGCTGCCATGGCTGGGGCGAACAGGCAGACAAGCGTGAGCTGGAAGAAGGTGAGCCAGCTGAAGACGGTGCCCCCGATCTGGGCTGCGCCGGTGTGCGACCCGGCCGAGATCGCCTCGATGAGAAAGACGGAGTATCCGAATGCGGCGAGAAGGCTGAGGTAGAGGGTCAGCACCACGGGTGCCCGCCAGGAACGCATCCGGGAGACGGCGTCCTTGACGATGAGCGGGTTGTCGACCAGGGTGATGGCCTTTTCCCAGGTACTCAAGCTTCGCCCTCCGGACCGGTGAGACGCAGAAAGGCCTCCGCCAGGTCGCCGGTTATCTGAGCGAAGGAACGAACTGCAATGCCTCGGCGCACCAGGTCGCTGAGCAGGTCCTGGTCCGCGAAGCTGTCCTCCACCAGGATCTGGAGACCCGAATCGACGAAGTCGACCCCGATCACACCCGGGCGGGACCGGATCACCTTCTCCGCCGCCAGCGACGCGTCCGAGTCGTCGTCCACGAGCTCGATCCGGAGGCGGCGGCCGCTGATGACCTGGTTGCGCACCTCGCTCATCGGACCGGCCGCCACCATCCGGCCCTCGTCGATGAAGCCGACCCAGGTGCAGAGCTCCTCCAGCTCCGGCAGGATGTGACTCGAGACCAGGATCGTCTTTCCCATCCGGCGCAGCTCCCGGATGAGCTCACGCATCTCGACCCGCGCCCGAGGATCCAGGCCGGAGGCCGGCTCGTCCAGTAGAAGCACCTGCGGGTCGTGGACGAGAGCTCTGGCGAGGCAGAGGCGCTGCTTCATGCCGCGGCTGAGCGTGTCCACCTGGTCGCCCGCCCGATCGGCCAGGTCGACCAGCTCGAGGAGCTCGGTCGCCACCTGGCGCCGGCGCCGTCTGGGCACCCCGTGACAGGCGGCGTAGAACTCCAGGTACTCCTCAGCAGTGAGGCGATCGTAGACGCCAAAGAAGTCCGGCATGTAGCCGATAAGCTGACGCACCCCGTAGGGGTCCTCACTCACCGGGATGCCCCCGATCGAGGCGGTGCCGGCGTCGGCCGTGGCCAGGGTGGCCAGGATGCGAATGGTCGTGGTCTTGCCAGCCCCGTTGGGCCCCACGAATCCGAAGATCTCGCCCTCCGGCACGCTGAAGTCGACCTCTTTCAAGGCGACTCGGCCGCCATAGCTCTTGTGCAGACCTTCGACGGCGATCATTCCAACCTCACCGATCGTTCAGCACCAGGTTGGCCTGCCCTGGCTCGCTTTCGTTGACCCGAACGCGAACGGTACCCGTGGCGAGCTCTCCAGGGTTGAGCGCTGCGGAGGGCCGGGCGCCTGAGACCGGCTGCGTCGGCAGCGGACGCCAGCTGTGCGTCGTCCAGTCGAAGACGTCGACCCCCCGAACGGAGGATTTCGCCTGCACACCATCCATGAACGTGTAGCCGAGCGCCGCGCCCGACTTGATGCCGGTCGGAAGGTCGAAGTCGTAGACGTCGATCTGTTTGACGCCATCCCCGAGGAAGCTGGAGACCAGCCTGCTCCTCGGTGCAGCGCCGGCCACCGAGTCGGCCGACTCAAGTGCCACAGGCTCCACCACCGCCGTGGTGGCCGCCTGCGAAGAGCGGCCGCCGTCGATCAAGACGGCCTGAGTACCTGCGGCGAGCCCGACCAGCGCCAGCTCACCCTGCCGCCCGCTCAGGGCCTGGCTGGCTGCGAGACGCAGCACCGCGTCCCGCGCGCCGTCCGTACCCTGTGTGACGCGGCCGGCATCGCCCGAGATCTGGCTGACGGTCGGCGGCACCCGGACCTGGCTCAGGTCGGAATCCACGGTGACGCTTCCACCCGCCGGAAGGCTCTGGACCAGCGCCGCCTGGGCGCCGTTGGCGCCCGCCAGCTTCAGACTCCTGATGACCCGGGACCCGTGGTTGACAACCGTTCCCTTGATTCGCCCGTTCTCCAGGCGCAGGTGGGCCTCCAGCGGCATCAGGCGGTTGCCGCCACCGTAGGGGTGGGACACGGTCAGCGTTTGCAGGGGCTTCATGTTCCAGACCGTTACGTTCTTAAATACAACCTGCGGCCGTCCCTCCCCCGTCACTCTCGACAGCCCGTTGTTGTCGCCGAAGGGCGTCGAGGAGACCGCGGTGGAGACCAGTGAGTTGGCCGGCCCGGAGGCCACCACGTCTCCCTTGCGGGGCGCGAAGACGCCGTCGAACGCGTAGCTCTGGACCGCCCCCTCGGGAGCCAGCCGCTGGATTTCGACCTGGGTGACGTAGTAGTCACCGCCGCGGGCTCCAAAGCCAGCCAGGTAGGCGCCGCCCGTGAACGTGAGGGCTATGAGCGGGGTGGTCAACCACATCAGGCCGCGACGGCCCACAGCCTTCAGGAACAGGTAGTTGAGGAGACCGCTCAGCAGGACGTAGGCCACCAACAGACCGGCGAGGAGGCCCACCGGCGGCCGGCCCGCGGCCGGGGTCTCCTGCAGGATCTGGAAGAGAGTGTCCGAATTGGTACCGAATCCCGGAGACCAGGCACCTGGCGGGGCGAGCGGGCTGCCCGGGCTGGTAGAGGAGCCCGAACCTGCGAGGCTGGGCCGAAGGCCGCTCTGGACGGCGCTCAGAGCGCGATTGATGGCCTGGGTCCAGACCAGCCCGGCAAGCTCGACGTCGCTATCGAACGGCTCTCCGAAGGGGTCGAAGGCCAGCTCGATGACGCTGCCCGCGCCGACCTGGTTCTCGGTCACGAGCGGCGTGCCGTCGGCGGCCATCAGGGGGACCTTGCCGGCCCGGAGTTCGCCGGTCACGATCTGGGCGGTGCTGTCGTCGGACACAGCGCCGAGCTGGCTGAGAGCGCTCAGCGAGGCGGTTGCGGTGGCCACCGGATGCAGAGGCAGCAGCTCGCCCGGCAGCGGCAGGAGGGTGCGCCGCCAGGCCGGGCCGCCCGCCTCTATGAGGGTTCCACCCAGACCGACGTAGTCCTTCAAGGCCTGCACCTGCGCCTGGCTCAGCGAAGCGCTGTCGAACTGGTCGAGGACGATGCCGTTCAGGCCGCTCAGGTAGACGGCGTTGGTCGGAAAGCTCTGCGGTGAGGGAAACCTCGCCAGCGAGGAGTCGAGGCGGCTCCTGGCATGGAGTGGAGCGCTTATCTTCTGCTCGGCCTGCGGCAGGTCGCTCAGGATGGCCAGCGCCGAGCCGCCCCGGCTGGGGCTGGAGAGCTGGCCTCTGGCCAGAACCCGCTTGCCCGTGGCATCCCAAGCCTCGACGCTGTAGCCGTTGGGCGGATCGATCACATACAAGTTGATCGAGCGCTCGCTTCCCCGCAGGACCGAGACTCGTGCCCGGTACTCGGGGTAGCCCGCGGTCCCCGCGCCTCGAAAGTCGCTGCGGTCGGCCACCAGAACCACGTCACCCGTGTAGTCGGCACCACCGGAGTTCTTCACGGTGGCCACGTAGGGCGTCCAGGCCCCGGGAATCGAACTGGGACCCCAGCGCAGCGCCAGGGTGAGGGTCAGCTGAGGATCCACGGAAACCGTGGCCGCGGCGGCCGGAGCCGCCAGCAAAAAGGCTCCCCAGGCGGTGCTGAGCGTGACGAACAGGCAGGCCAGGCGTCGGACCGACAGGCGTCCCCGAAAGGGACCGTGGCTCTTTCGGGTGCCGCTCAGCTTCATCAGATTCCCCAGAAACGCCGACCAGGAGCCGACGGTAACGAACACCTTACCCGACGCGGGACGTCCCCGGGCCTGTCCCCGATTCCCTCATGGCACGCACTGGACACACACTGGATACGGCGTTAACCGGCGCTTTAAACCGTGCCGCTCTCAGACCCACTTCAACCGTTGCGGGCTGAACGGGCTGGCGCCCCGGCGCGGGCTGTCGAGGATACGTCCCGCCCCTCGCCCAGAAGAAGTAAGAGTTCAGGGATGGCCGCTGTCGACTGTACCGACGTCGGTCAGGATCTCCGCACGCCCCCGCACCTTGATGGCGGCAGTTATGTCCGTGAACTGCGCGATCAGCACCTCACCTGCATCCAGGCGTTCGGAGTGGTGGGAGCGGGTGTCTCGCCCCCTGGTGAGGCCCATTATCACGACGCCGTCCTCCAGCGCCTTGACAACGATGTAGCGGCCGGTGGTCTCCCGGCTATCCGGAGCCGGGCTTGCCGTTTCCAATGCGCCCATTGGGCCTCCCGTTGCTGCTGCCATTGCCGCCGGCGCGCGGCCTCACAGTCTCCAGCCGTGTGACCTGACGGCCAAAGTGGGCGTCCAGCTCACTCTGCAGTCCAGGTCCGGCCGAGACCCGGAACCGCTCCCCGACCTGGAGCGTGACCTCCTTGCCCTGCACTCTGAAGTGCAGCATCACCTCGTCCGCTCCGGGGTGCTTGGCAAGCAGCACGGCCAGCTGGTCGACGACCTCCAGACCGCTCTCAGGCACGTCCACGTGCGCGGTCTGCTTCCGCTCCAACGGCGCGCACTCGGGGTCATCCCAGGCCCAGGCCACCTCGGCCACCACGGCTACTTGCTCCACCTCTTCTTCGGCGTCGAGCTCCTCGTCCAGGCCGGTGGCGCCGGCGGCCCGGGCGCCGGCGGCGGGGCGTGCCGCCTCGACGCGGCCCTGGACGACCATCACCTTGTCTGGCTCGTCGAGCCGGTCCCGGTGGAGCTGCTCGTAAGCCCGCGGGAAGAACGTCACCTCGACGGTGCCCGTCAGATCCTCCATTTCCGCGTAGGCCATGATCTGTCCCTTTCGAGTGACCACCCGGCGCAACGCGCGGAGCAGGCCGCCGACGCGGACCTCGTTGCCAGAGAGCTCGGTCGTCAGCTCGACAGCTTGCGTGTCGGTCAGCTGGGCGAGCTCCGCCTCGATCCGGTTCAGCGGGTGGTCTGAGAGGTAGAGGCCGAGCAGCTCCTTCTCGCTGCGCAGCTTCTCCTCGTCCGGCATCGGCGCTGCGGCTATTCCCGGAGAGACTTCCTCGGGCGCCTGGATCACGTCTCCAAAGATGGACGTCTGGCCTGCCTCACGGTCTCGCCTCACGCGGTCGGCGCGCTGGCGAGCCCTTTCCAGGTTGACGAGCAGGTAGTTGCGCTCCCCCAGGCAGTCGCCGGCCCCACTCCGGAAAAGCGACTCCAGGGCCCTGCCGTTGACGTCCTGGGCGCCGGCGATCCGATCGCAGAGGTTGTCGAGCGACGTGTACTCGCCGCCAGCGTCCCGCTCCCGGACGATCAGATCCATGGCGCCGCGGCCGACGTTCTTGATCGCCGCCAGGCCGAAGCGGATCCGGCTGCCGACCATGGTGAAGTCAGACCTGGACTCGTTCAGGTCAGGAGGCAGCACGTCGATCCCGCGCTTCTTACAGTCCACGATCGCGGTGGCGACCTTCTCGGCGCTGCCCTGGTAGTGGATGAGCAGCGAGGTCATGTACTCGAGCGGGTAGTTTGCCTTGAGGTAGGCGGTCTGGTAGCTGATCACGGCATAGGCAGCGGCGTGGGCGCGGTTGAAGCCGTACTCGGCGAACTTTGCGATGGCGTCGAAGAGCTGTTCCGCTTTCGCCTGCGTGATGCCGTTCGCTATGCAGCCGGCGAGGAACTTCTCGCGCTGGAGCGCCATCTTGGCCTTGTCCTTCTTGCCCATGGCGGCACGCAGGATGTCCGCCTCGGAGAGCGTGAAGCCGGCCAGCTCGCGGGCCGCCATCATCACCTGCTCCTGGTAGATCATCACGCCGTAGGAGTCGCGCAGGATGGGCTCCAGCCGGTCGTGCAGGTACTCGATCGGCTCCCGCCCGTGTTTGCGGGACACGTAGGCCGGGATGTTCTGCATGGGGCCGGGGCGGAAGAGGGCGACCGCCGCCGTCACGTCATCGAAGGACTGGGGCTTCATCTCCTGCAACATGCGCCGCATGCCCGAACCGTCGAGCTGGAAGACGCCCTGCGTGTCGGCGGCCGAGATCAGCTCGTAAGCCTTGGCGTCCTCGAAGCCCACCTTGGCCAGGTCGACGTCGACCCCCTGGCGCTCCCGGATCAGGCGCAGGCAGGTGCTGATGATGTCCAGGTTCTGAAGACCCAGGAAGTCCATCTTCAGCAGCCCGATCTCCTGGACCGCCGTCATGTCGTACTGCGTGATGATCTGCCGCTGCCCGTCCTCCTGGTTGCCCGACGAGCGTGGGCCGTGCTGCAGAGGCGTGTAGCGGACAAGCGCGTCGGGCGCGATCACCACCCCGGCGGCGTGCACGCTCACGTTGCGGGAGACGCCCTCCAGGGAGCGGGCCACGTCGACCAGCCGCTTCAGGTCGTATGGCCGGCCGTCGGGGCCGCGCTGCTGCCCGCCCTCGTAGGCCTCACGGAAGTCGGGGACCTCCTTGAGCGCGTCATCGAGCGATTTCGAGCGGCCCTGCCAGACCGGAACCAGCTTGGAGAGCCGGTCGCACTCCTTGAGCGGCACGTCGAGGACGCGGCCAACGTCCCGGATGGCCGCCTTGGAGGCCATGGTCGTGAAGGTGATGATCTGCGCCACCCGATCTGAGCCGTACTTCTCGGTCACGTAGCGGATCACCCGCTCCCGTCCCTCGACCGAGAAGTCGCAGTCGATGTCGGGCATCGAGACCCGGTCCTTGTTCAGGAATCGCTCGAAGATCAGGCCGTGAGCGAGCGGGTCCAGGTCGGTGATGCCGAGGCAGTAGGCGACCAGGCTGCCCGCGGCGCTGCCTCGACCTGGCCCGGTGACTATCCCGTTCTGGCGCGCGAACTTGTAGAAATCCCACACGATCAGGAAGTAGGAGGCGTAGCCGGTTTGCCGGATCACCTCCAGCTCGGTGTCCATCCGCTCACGGGCGGCCTGATGGGGATCCTCCCCATAGCGCCAGTGCAGGCCTTCGCCAACCTGCTGGCGCAGATACCGGTCCGCGGTCATCCCCTCCGGCACCTGGAACGGCGGCAGCAGCGAGTGCCCGAGATCGATCTTGAGGTCGACAGCGCCGGCCACCTCCAGCGTGCTGGCGAGGGCCTGGGGGAGGTCCGAGAAAGTGCTCGCCATCTCGGCGGCCGTCTTCAGGTAGAAGTCATGCGAACCGAACCGCCAGCGCTTGGGATCGTCGAAGTTGGCTCCCGTCTGCAGGCAGAGCAGCACGTCGTGAGCGTCGGCATCGTGCTGGTGCACGTAGTGGAGGTCGTTGGTCGCCGTCAGGCGCAGCCCGAACTCGCGGCTCAGCCCGACAAGCCCCTCGTTGACCTGGTCCTGCTCCGGGATCCCGTGCCGCTGCATCTCCAGCAGGTAGCGATCGGGGCTGAAGATGTCGCGGTACGCGGAGACCGCCTCCCGAGCGCCGTCCAGGTCGTTGCCGGTGATCCGGGTGGCCACCTCACCGGCCAGGCAGCCGGAGAGCGCTATCAGACCGCGTGAGTGCCTGGAGAGCACGTCGCGGTCGATGCGCGGCTTGTAGTAGAGACCCTGCGTCTGGCCGATGCTGCAGAGGGCCATGAGGTTCATGTAGCCCTCGGCGTCGGCGGCGAGCAGGGTGAGGTGGTACGGGTCCCGGTCGGCCCTCGCCTCGCGGTCCGTGAGGCGGCGGGGCGCGACGTAGGCCTCGAAACCCAGGATCGGCTTGACTCCCGCCAGGCGGCAGGCCTTGTAGAACTGGACTGCCCCGTACATGACCCCGTGGTCGGTGAGGGCCAGGGCGGGCATCTCGAGCTCGCCCGCACGCCGCACCATGCCGGCGATCCGGCTGGCACCGTCGAGCAGGGAGAACTCGGTGTGGTTGTGGAGGTGTACGAAAGTGTCGGGAGCCTTCATCGGGCGCGGCTGATCCTTTGCTTGGGCGGGCTCTTGCATTTTAGAGGGTTGGGTGCCTCCGGGGGCCGCCCCGCGTGGCGCTTTACACTGGCGATTTGGTGCGCCTGCTGCCGCTCTCGAGCGCTCTTACCGAAGTCGGGCATTCGGGCATCCGTGAAATTTCGAATCTCGCCGCCGCCCGGCCGGGGACCATACGGCTGGAGGTTGGGCAGCCCGACTTCCGAACGCCGGCGCACGTGGCGGAGGCAGCCAAGCTTGCCATCGACGAGGGCTGGACCTTCTACACCCAGACGTCCGGCCTGCCCAGCTTGCGGGAACGCCTCGCCGTGAAGCTGCGGAGGGTGAACGGCATCGCGAGCGAGCCTGCTCAGGTGATCTGCGGCCCCGGAGGCGTGGGCGTGATCTCGGCTGCTGTAACCGCCCTCTGCGAACCGGACGACGAGGTGCTGCTGCCGGACCCACACTGGCCGAACTACACGATCATGGCCGCGGGCGCGCACGCCCGCACGGTCTTCTATCCGTGCCCGGCCGAGCTGGGCTTCCTTCCCGACCTCGACCGGCTGGAGACGCTGCTGACGCCCCGAAGCCGTGTCCTTGTCGTCAACAGCCCCAACAACCCGACCGGCGCCGTCTACCCTCCGGCCACCCTGCGCGCCCTGGGAGACCTCGCTCAGCGCCATGAACTCTGGCTGCTGAGCGACGAATGCTACGACCAGATCATGCTCGACGGCGAGGCCGTCGCCCCCTCGCTGGCGGCCTTCGCCGACCCCGAACGCGTGGTCTCGGCTTTCACCTTCAGCAAGTCGTACTCGATGACCGGCTGGCGCCTGGGCTATGCGACCGGCCCTGCTCGCGTCCTGGACATCATGGTCAAGGTCCTCGAGGCGACCAGCTCCTGCCCGTCGACCATCTCGCAGAAGGCGGCGGAGGCCGCCCTGGACGGTCCTCAGGACTGTGTGACGGCGATGGTTGAAGCTTACCGCCGCCGCCGTGACCTGGTTGTCGACCTTCTCAAAGAAGCAGGTTTGCTCCTCACCGTGCCGGGAGGCGCGTTCTACATCCTGGCCAGCGTGGCACCAAGCGGGCTCGACTCCCGAACCTTCGCCATGCGCCTCCTCGAGGAGCGCGGGGTCGCGGTCGCTCCCGGCAGCGCCTTCGGCACCGTGGCTCGGGAGGCTGTTCGGATCAGCCTTGCATCCTCCGACGAAGACCTCAGAGAGGGCGTCGGGCGCCTCTGCGAGCTCGTCGCCCAGCTTGCCGCGGTGCCGGAGGGCGGAGCCGGACCAGGGTGATCCGCAGTGTCGTGGTCATCAAGGCCAGAGACGGCCACGACTCCGGCCGCATGGGGGAGATTCTCGCGGCGCTCGAAGCGATGGTTGTCCCAGGGCGTATCGGCTTCTGGACGGGCGCCGATCTGGGCCTCCGGCCGGGCAACTGGGACTACACGCTGGTCGCCGACCTGGAGAGCGCCGAAGCCTATCGGGCCTACGATGCCGACCCGGAGCACAACCGGCTCCGGGCCGAGCTGGCCCCTCTCGTGGAGCAGATCGTCCGTTCCCAAATCGAGATGTGACCGGTCACCCCGCGTCCCTCCCCCTGAAGGGAATGGCTGAGGACTAGCGGGCTGCCCTCTCCAGCAGCGCTACGGATTCCACGTGGTAGGTCTGGGGAAACATGTCCACTATCGCGGCGCGGCGCAGCCGGTAGCCGCCCTGGACCAGGAGGGCCAGATCGCGGGCGTGGGTCGACGGCTCGCAGCTGACGTAGACCAGCCGCTCGGGCGTCACCCGGAGTAACTCCGCCAGCGCGGCGGGGTCGCAGCCCGCTCTCGGGGGGTCCAGGATCGCAGCCTGGTGCTCCCCCATCCGGACCTTCCGCAGCGCGGCCTCAACCCTGCCTGGCAGGGTACGGAAGTTCGCCGTCCCGTTGATCCTCGCGTTCAGCCGGGAGAGCTGGACAGCTGCAGGGTTCTCCTCGACCGCGGTCACGGCTCTGGCTGAGCGGGCGAGCGGGATACCGAGCGTACCGATGCCGGCGTAGAGGTCCAGCACCGCGTCGCTCTCGCCCGCAGCCAGCATCTCCAGGGCCAGGCTGTAGAGGACCTGCATCTGCTTGTAATTGGTCTGCACGAAGGTGTCGCTCCTCACGCGGAAGCTGAGGCCCCAGAACTCGAGCTGCATGGAATCGTCGAGCAGCACCAGATCAGGCAGCAGCTCGGCCACGCGCCGGCCCAACGCCAGGTCGGCCTCGCCCCCACCTCCCCGCTCGTAGCGGGCTCGCCAGAGCAGGCCCTTGCCGGTGGGCTCGACGGTGAGCAGCAGGTTTTTCAGGCCGCCGGCGTTCAGCTCGGTGAGCGCCTTTCCGAAGGCGAGTGCGGCCCGCTCGATCCGCTCGTCGTGGATCGGGCAGGTCCGGATCGGGAGCACGGCGTGCGAGCGCATCGCGTGGAAGCCGAGCTCGATGCCCTGGCCGGTCCTGCGGGTGGCCTCGAACTCCCCGCGGATCCGATACCGCCAGGGCTCTTCCATCCCAAGGACCGGCGTATCGGACGGAAGCCGAAGCCCCGCCCGCCGCCACGCTTCCTCCACGATGCGGCGCTTGAGGGCCAGCTGGAGGTCGTAGCGTGCGTGCTGCCACTGGCAGCCGCCGCACTCCCCGAAATGGGGGCAGGGCGGCTCGACACGGTCGGCCGAAGGCTCGAGGACCCGTTCGACGTGCGCGACCTTGAGCCCTCCCTGCCGGCCGCGCGGAGCCGCTTCCACCAGCTCTCCAGGCAGAGCGTAGTAGACGAGCAGCGGCCGGCCCTCGTCATGAGCGATCACTGCCCCGCCGTGGGCGGGAGCCTCTGCGCGGACGATCACCTGAGCCAGAGACCCGCGGGGTCGTCGTTGGGCCGGAAGCCGGCGGCCTCCACCAGGTCGGCGGCCAGATCGAAGCCGAGCCCGATCTTCTCCGGGTCGTGGGCGTCACTTCCGAAGGAGACGGCGGGGCCGCCCAGGTCGGCCCACCAGCGGAGCGCGGTCGGTCCGGGGCAGAGGCCTCGTCGGGGGTCCAATCCCCTGGTCGTGTTCACCTCCAGCACGGTTCCGCGCTGGGCGGCGGCCCGCAGCACGGCCCGCAGCTCCTCTTCGAAATCCTCCTCTCGATAGGGCAGCTCCGCATGGGGCCAGTAGCGTTTGGGGTAGTCGAGGTGGGCCAGCACCTGGAACGGCTGGACGCTTTGCACGAGCGCCAGCGCCTCGGTGAAGTAGGCCCTGAGGAAGCCCGGCGCCTCTCCCGGGGGCAGCCGATCCAGCTGACTGCCGTCCATCAGGCGATCGTTCCAGGGGGTGCAGTGCACCGAGCCCAGGATCCGGTCGAAGCCCCCCGAGGCCAGGACCGCGGCCGCCTCCACCGGATACCGGTGCGGCTCACCCAGCTCCACTCCACTGAGGATGCGCAGGTCCGGGAAGAGCCGCCGGCAGCGGTCGACCTCCTCCAGGTAGCAGGCCGGATCGAGTGGCGTCAGGTCCTCGTGCACCCCCACCACGAAGTCCGCGTGCTCGGTGAAGGCCAGGGCCGGCAGCCCGATGGACACGGCACGCCTGCAGGTGGCCTCCATGTCCCCGCGGGGGGCATCCCAGGAAAACTGGCTGTGAACGTGACCGTCGCCCTGCATGGCACCAAGACTAAGAAAGACGGAGTCTGCCTGGAGGGCCCCCTCCCGGTGAAGGGACCCGCTCCCGCACCCTCCTCGCAAGGGGAAGGGATCTTTTTTGGCTAGGCGACCTTCCCGGCCAGTGGCGGAGTCTGGGTTGGCTTGTCGACGCCGTTCGGGCCGTTCTCGACGGTGACCGCGACGATTTTCACTCCGGACAGGGACTTGTTCGACACCACCCGGTAGGAGCCGAAGGCGTCGGGCCGGAAGACGGCCACCCTGGAGGCGACGTTGTTACCGTCGATCAGCCACACCTCGTAAACCTTTCCCGGTGGTAGCTGCGGCAGCCCGTTGAAGTCGAAGATGATGCCCGGCTGGTTGTTCGGCTGCGAGGTCACGGCGCCACTCGCACCGGCCAGGGGCCCAGAGCCGTTCAGCGTGTGGTAGATCGGGCCCGGCGTGGACACCTGCTTCGCCTTGCTGAGATCCGAGTTCAGCTGATCCACCCTGCGGTTCTGCTCGTCCAGCTGCTGCTTCAGGTTGATGGCAAGGGCTCCGATCCCGCCTATGCCGGCCAGCACCAGAACCGCAGCCACCGCAGCCAGGAGACGGCGGAGGCCCCGGCCTGGCCGGGTCGGGTCAAGCGACCGGCGAGACGCCCTGGCCATGGACAGAACCCGGGCGGACGAGACCGGCGCCGAGTGAGCCGGCGGACCCGCTTCGGCGGCGGCCATGATCCGAGACCGCAGCCGCTCCGGCGGTTTCACCTCATCGGCTGCCAGAGGCAGAGCCACGGCCGCCCGGGTCAACCGCCGGGCCAGCTCCCTGCAGGCGGCGCAGCCCTCGATGTGAGCCCGGGCCATCTCACCCTCCCTGGCGTCGGCGGCGTCCAGGACGTAAGCAGCGACGCTGCTCTCGAGCTCGTCGTGCTCGTCATACGTCATAGACGAGACCTCGCGCCTGGAGATAGGAGTGCAGCTTCTCTAGGGCCAGCCTCATGCGGCCCTTCACGGTGCTGAGGGGGACGCGGATCATCTCGGCGATCTCGCGGTGGCTGTAGCCCCCGAAGTAGGCGAGCTCCACGGCCTGCCGCTGCTCGCCCGGCAAGCTCGCCAGGGCCTCCCTGATGACGTCGCGCTCGATGGCGGTCGCCACTTCATGCCACGGATCCGAGCCCTGGCCGGAAGCCTCGGCGTCCAGCGGTATCTCGCGCTCCTGGCGCTCGTGCGCTCCCCGTCCGCGCAGATAGTCGATCGAGCGGTTGCGCACCGCAGTGATCAGCCAGGTCCTCAGGGACCCCCTCCTCGCATCAAAACGTTCCGCGTTGTTCCAGAGCTTCAGGAAGCAGTCCTGTACCACATCCTCAGCACGACCGGGATCACCCAGGACGCGCAGCGCCACCGAGTACGCCAACGCACCGTAGCTGTCATATAGACGCGCCAAGGCCTCGACGTCGCCCGCAGCAAGCCCTTCGGCCAGCTCCAGGTCGCCGCCCTCGTCCATCAGGCGGATTCCCCTTTCATGCCAGTACGGTACGAATGCCTCATTGGATAAGACGATGGCGAAGGAGCTGGGCGGCCAGCCTCATGTTGGCGCTTCCCCCGGTTGCTTCCTTAACCCTGGCCAGCAGAGCTCCCAGCGCCTGCTGCTTGCCGGAGCGGAAATCCGCGGCTGCCCTGGGGTTCTCGGCGATCACCTGCTCGACGACCAGGCCTAGCTGTGCTTCGTCGCTCACCTGGGCCAAGCCCTGTTCCCGGACGACCTCGCCGGGCGCGCGGCCCGACGCCTGTGCCTCCTCGAGCACCCTTACTCCCTGTTCCCGATTGATAGTTCCGGCCACAACCAGCCCTATCAGCTCCGCCAGCCGTTGCGCGTCAAGTGTAGGCGCATTGCCGATGATCCAGTTGGCCGCCTGTTTGGGAGGCGCCCCCGCCGCGACGGTCTGCTCGAACAGGCGAGCAGTGGCGCTCTCCTGGCTCAACTGTTCGACGTCGAACTTGGACAGGGCGTACTGCTCGGCCAGCCGGCCGCGCAGCTCGCCGGGAAGTTCGGGCAGCGAGGCCCTCAGCTGCGCGACCCAATCCGGCCGCAGCTCCAGTGGCGGCAGGTCCGGCTCCGGGAAGTACCGGTAATCCTGGGCGAACTCCTTGGAGCGCTGCGAGAAGGTGCGCTGTTCGGATTCCGACCATCCGCGCGTCTCCTGCACCACTCGCCCGCCGCCCTCCAGCTCACGCACCTGCCTCTCGATCTCGTAGGCCACGGCCCTGTAGAGGGCTCGAAAGGAGTTGATGTTCTTGAGCTCGGTCTTCACCCCAAGCTCTTGTGAACCGCGAGGCCGCACAGAGACGTTGGCCTCGGCGCGCAGCTGGCCCTTCTCCATGTCCGCCTCGGAGGCTCCGACCGCGCGCAGGATCCCGCGCAGCTCGACCGCGTAGTCACGCGCCTCCTCGGCGCTCCGCAGGTCCGGCTCGCTGACGATCTCCATCAGCGGCATGCCGGACCGATTCAGGTCCACCAGGGATTCGGAGGCCGTCTCCAGGGCGTCGCCGGCGTGCAACAGCCTGCCCGTGTCCTCCTCCAGATGGACCCGCGTGATGCGAATCTCGCGATCGCCCAGGCTGAGCCGGCCGGATCGTGCCATGGGCATGTCGTACTGACTGATCTGATAGCCCTTGGGCAGGTCCGGATAGAAGTAGTTCTTACGGTCGAACTTCGTGTGGCGGGAGATCTCGCACTCCAGGGCGAGGGCGGTCCTGACCACCTGCTCGACGGCCCTCGCGTTGGCCACCGGAAGCACGCCCGGCATTCCCAGGCAGACCTCGCAGACGGTGCTGTTGGGAGGCGCACCGATGTAGTCGGTCGTGCAGCCACAGAACATCTTCGAGCGCGTTGAGAGCTGCGCGTGGACCTCCATGCCGATCACGGCTTCCCATCCCCCTGCCGCCGGGCCGCCCTCAGCTCCCATTGGACGCCGCCTCATAGGCCCGGGCCACCCGCAGCGCCATCCCGTCGGCCCACTGCGGCGCCAGCACCTGGAGTCCCACCGGAAGGCCCTCCGAGGTGCCGCAAGGAATGCTGACACCGGGCAGGGCGGCGAGGTTGCCACCCAGCGTCAAGACGTCGCAGACGTACATCGCCAGTGGATCGGCGACCTTGGCCCCGATCGGAAAGGCGACGACCGGCGAGGTGGCGCTGACGATTGCGTCGCAGCTCTCGAAAGCCCGCTCGAAGTCCTGCGCGATCAGGGTCCGCACCTTCTGGGCTTTGAGGTAGTAGGCGTCGTAGTAGCCGGCCGAGAGCGCGTAGGTGCCGAGCATGATGCGGCGCCTCACCTCCGGCCCAAAGCCGCCGCGCCGGGTCTGGAGGTAGGTCTCGAGCAGGTTGCCGGCACTCTCGGCCCGGGCGCCGTACCTGACGCCGTCGAAGCGGGCGAGGTTGGAGGAGGCCTCCGCCGGCGCGATGATGTAGTAGGCGGCCAGGCCGTAGTCGGTGTGAGGCAGCCTCACGTCGACCAGCTCGGCCCCGGCGCGTTCGAGCGTCAGCACCGCCCGCTCCACCGCTGCCCGCACGCCCGGCTCCATCCCCTCCGCCTCGAAGTACTCGCGTGGCAGACCCAGCCTCAGACCCTCCACACCGCGCTCCAGGCTGGAGAGCATGTCGACCGGACGGTCCACGCTGGTGGCGTCCCTCCGGTCCCAGCCGGCGATGGCCTGGAGCACGAGCGCGGCGTCGCCGACCATTCTCGTGAAGGGACCGATCTGGTCAAGGCTGGAGGCGAAGGCGATCAGGCCGTAGCGGCTGACGCGACCGTAGGTCGGTTTCATCCCCACCACGCCGCAGAGGGCAGCCGGCTGCCGTATGGAGCCGCCGGTGTCGGTGCCGAGACCGAAGACCGCCTCACCGGCGGCCACGGCAGCCGCGCTCCCTCCGGACGAGCCCCCAGGCACCCGGCTCGGGTCGTGCGGGTTTCGAGTCGGAAAGTAGCCTGAGTTCTCCGTCGAGCTGCCCATGGCGAACTCGTCGCAATTCGTCATACCGAGGAAGACAGCGCCCTGCGCCCGCAGCCGGGCGACCGCCGTGCTCTCGTAGGGCGGCCGGAACCCTCGAAGTATCTGAGATCCGGCCGTGGTCTCCACGTTCTCGACGCAGAGCACGTCTTTGATGGCGACCGGGATGCCCGTCAGCGGCCCCACCTGGCCATCGCCGGAGAATCGCCTGTCGGCCTCCTCGGCCTGCGCTCGCGCCAGCTCTTCGCTGAGACGCACAAAGGCGTGAATGCGCGGCTCCTCGCGTTCGATCACACCCAGACAATCCTCGAGCAGCTCCACAGCACTCAGCTCGCGCCGCTTCAACTGCTCGTGGAGCTCAGCGATCCTCTCTACGGCTCCGACT
This sequence comes from Candidatus Dormiibacterota bacterium, assembly GCA_955652675.1. Classification (GTDB taxonomy): domain Bacteria; phylum Chloroflexota; class Dormibacteria; order Dormibacterales; family Dormibacteraceae; genus Nephthysia. The sequence goes on along the minus strand of CATPBP010000129.1, from coordinate 6,918 downwards.
CCTGGATTGCCTTGACGACGAAGAAACCGTCTTTCGTCTCGGGCGCGTTGGTGAGCGCGCGCTCCTGGGGCAGCGACGGCTCCGGGAGGTCCTCACGCAAGCGGCTGCCGACCTGGACCACCTGGGCCGTCGGCTCGATGGCGTCGGTGTCAACCTCTCGCAGGCGGTCGATGTGGGCGAGGATCGCGCTCAGCTGCTCGGCATAAAAGTCCTCTTCCCCCGGTTCCAGGCCGAGCCGGGCCAGCATCGCCACGTGACGCACCTCGTCCCGGGTCAGAGTCACCGGTCGAGTGTACTCAAGAGCTGGCCGGCCAAGCTCAAGGCCCGGTCGGGGGAACCGGCGTAGGAGCCGGCCGCGCGCGTCCCCGCCAGATGGCGTTGAGGGCGAACAGGCCCAGAGGCAGGCCGATGCAGGTCAGGCACCAGACCACGCAGACGAGCGTGGCGAGAAGCCGAGACCACTGCCAGCCGGCGGTCAGCCCGATCGTAGCCAGCAGCTGCCCGACGAATAGGGAGCCGGCGCAGAGGGCGACGATGGCGGCCGCGACCCGGATCCGTCCGGTGTCCCCCGGCTGACCTGCCAGCTGGGGCGCCAGGGCCGCGATGCTATAGACCAGTGCGATCCCCAGCGTGAGCGCGCAGCCGATCCAGAAGAGGGCGAGCACCCAGACGGGCGGCCTCGCGGCGGGGGACGAGGCGGGCCGCGCGCCTGGCTGCCGGACGCCGCAGCGGGCGCAGAAGCGGGCGTGCGGCGGCAGTGCCAGGCCGCAGTTGGGACAGATCAGCGGCGCGACTCGTCGATCAGGCGCTGGAAGGCCGCCTCGTCGATCACCGACACCTTGAGCCGGTGAGCCTTCTCCAGCTTGGAACCGGCCGCTTCGCCGGCCACCACGTAGTCGGTCTTCGAGCTGACCCCGCTCGCCGCCTTGCCGCCCAGGCTGCGCACCAGCTCCTCCGCCTCGGGTCTGGTGATGCCGCCCAGCGTGCCTGTGAAGACGAAGGTCTTGCCGCTCAGGGGACCCGGCGCGGTCCGGGCGCTTTCCTGAGGACGCACGCCGACCTCGAGCAGACGGTCAATCAGCTCCCCGCCGTGGCCCTGAAAGAAGTGGCTGATCTCGCGCGCCATGCTCGGACCCACGCCCTCGACCGCCAGCAGCTCCGCCTCGCCGGCGGACCGGAGGCGGTCGAGCTGCCCGAAATCGGCCGCCAGCAGGTTGGCGGTGGCCTCGCCCACCTGCGGAATCCCCAATCCGTAGAGGAAGCGGCCGAGCTGGGGGGTGCGGCTGTCCTGGAGCCGCTTGTAGAGGTTCTCCGCCGACTTCTCGGCGAAGCGCTCGAGTCCGAGCAGCTGGTCCATGGTCAGCCTGTAAAAGTCGGAGGGGTCTTTGACCAGTTCGCGGTCGATCAGCTGCTGCAGGGTCGAGTAGCCCAGACCGTCGATGTCCACGGCCCCGCGGGAGGCATAGTGGCGGAGTCTCTCCAGACGCTGGGCCGGACAAAAGGGGTTGATGCAGCGGTGCGCCACGTAGGGCTCCTCTCTGACCACCTCTCCCCCGCAGACCGGGCAGCGCGCGGGCATCCTCCAGCCTGGCTGCGGGTCGCGGACCGACACCACTTCGGGGATGACGTCGCCCGCACGTTGGACGGTCACCGTCGCCCCCACGTGGACACCCTTTTCATTCACCAGCTGTTCGTTGTGGAGCGAGGCGTTGCGAATTGTGACCCCGGCCACCACCACCGGACGCAGGTGAGCCACCGGGGTCAGCACACCGGTCCGGCCCACGTAGCAGACGATATCCTCGACCACCGTCTCCGCCTGCTCCGCCGCGTACTTGAAGGCGATCGCCCAGCGCGGCGAGCGGGCGACGAAGCCGAGCTCGAGCTGCTGGTCGTGGCTGTCCACCTTGACCACGACGCCGTCGATGTCGTGGTCCAGATGATGGCGGCGTTCATGCCACTGGCTGTGGAAGTCGATCACGCCCTCGATGCTCTCGAAGCGCGCCCGGTTGGGATTGACTCTGAAGCCCATCGCCTGCAGCCCTTCCAGGACGTCCCACTGGCTGCGGGCCGGCCCGGCCGGATCGAGCGTGTACATGAAGGTCTGCAGGTTCCGGCTCGCCGTGATCCGAGGGTCCAGCTGGCGGACGCTGCCGGCGCCCGCATTGCGCGGGTTCATGAAAGCCGGACGGCCGGCGGCCTCCATCTCACGATTCAGCTTCTCGAACTCGGCCAGCGGAAAGTAGACCTCTCCGCGCACCTCGAAGGTCTCCGGCAACCCATCCAGGGGCCGGACCGTCAGGGGAACGCTCCGCAGTGTCCGGACATTGGCCGTCACGTCCTCGCCCGTCATGCCGTCGCCCCGGGTGGCGGCCCGCGTCAGCTGGCCGCCGGCATAGGTGAGGCTCATCGCGAGGCCGTCGATCTTCAGCTCGCAAACGTAGGTGACCTGGTCACCGACCACCGCCCGAACCCGGCGGTCCCAGGCCCGGATCTCCTCTTCGTCAAAAGCGTTCTGCAGGCTGAGCATGGGCGAGCGATGCCGGACCTTGGCGAACTGGCCGCTGATCTCACCACCCACCCGCTGAGTGGGCGAGTCCGCGGTAACCAGCTCGGGATGCTCCTCCTCCAACCCGCGCAGCTCCAGGTAGAGCGCGTCGAACTGGGCGTCGGTGATCTCCGGACTGTCGAGCGCGAAGTAGAGGTACTCGTGGCGCCGGATCTGCTCGCGAAGCTCGCCCAGCCGCTTCTGGACGTACGCGCTCATGCCCGGGTCAGCGGAGCCAGCACGGCGCTCAGGATCTTGACCCCGGCTTTATCGAAGCGGACGACGAGCTCCTCGTCGGTCCTGGTCAGCGTGCTCTTCATGACCACGCCGGAGCCGAAGCTGGGGTGCTTGACGCGGTCGCCCTGCTTGAAGCGCTGGGTGGGGGGAGGCGCCGGAACCGCCTCCACCTGACGTTCGACCATCCTCTCGCGGTAGCCCTGGCGGGGCGGCGCCACCGGCGCGGCGCCCCGGCGGGGCGGGGCCAGCAGCGCCTGCGGGATCTCCTGGAGGAACCGGCTCGGGAAGCCCGGCTGCGCCTGGCCGTAGAGGTGCCGGCGGAACGCACAAGTAAGGTAGAGGCGATCCTGGGCGCGGGTGATGCCCACGTAGGCGAGACGTCTCTCCTCGGGCATCTGTTTCTCGTCCTCGAGCGCGCGGCGGTGAGGCAGCAGGCCTTCCTCCAGCCCGGCGAGGAAGACGACCGGGAACTCCAGGCCCTTGACCATGTGCAGCGTGATCAGGGTCACTCCCTCCTCGTCCTCGCTGTAGGCGTCGACGTCGCTGCGAAGGGTTATCTCGGTGAGGAACAGCTCCAGCGCCTCCCCCGGCTCCGCGTGGGTGTCGAACTCCTCGGACAGTCCTCTGACCTCGCGCAGGTTCTCGAGCCGGGCATCACCCTGCGGCGTGCCGTCGTCGTAGACGGCGGTGAGACCCATCACCTCGATGAGGTGGTCGATCAGCTCGCTCGGCCTGAGCACGCCGAGAGTGGATCGCACCGATTCCAGCTGAGTGCGGAACCCGGCCAGCGGAGCGTGAGCGGCTCGGGGGAGGTTTGGAATCGCCTCGGGCTGGCCCAGCACCTCGAGCAGCGAGCGCTCCGTGTCCCTGGCGCTCGCGATGACGGCATCCACGCTCACGGGCCCGATCTTGCGGCGAGGCACGTTCACCACGCGGGCGAAACTGACCGCATCGAAGGGGTTCTGGACGAGACGGAGGTAGGCCAGGAGGTCCTTCACCTCCCGGCGTTCCCAGAAGCGGACTCCACCCACCAGCCGGTAGGGGATGCGGCGCCGCCCGAAGACGTCCTCCATCGCTCGCGACTGGGCGTTCACTCGATATAGGACGGCGAAGTCTCCGTAGTGACGGTCCTCGGTGCGCCGCAGCCGCTGGATCTCGTCCGCTACGTATTCCGCCTCCTCCACCTCGTTGTAGAGCTGAGCCGCGTTGACCCGTTCTCCCCCGATGCGCTCGGTCCACAGCCGCTTGGGCGCCCGCTCCTCGTTGTGGCGGATAACGTGGTGGGCCGCGTCCAGGATGGCCTGGGTGGAGCGGTAGTTCTGCTCCAGATGAATGACCTTCGCCTCCGGATAGTCCTTCTCGAAGTCGAGGATGTTGCGGACGTCGGCTCCTCGCCAGCCGTAGACCGCCTGGTCGTCGTCGCCCACGACGGCCAGGTTGCGGTGCTCGGCGGCGAGCGTGTTGACCAGAACGTATTGCGCGCGGTTGGTGTCCTGGTACTCATCCACCAGGACGTGGCGGAAGCGATCCTGCCAGCGCTCGCGCGCCTCGGCGTCGCGCTGCAGCAGCCGCACGGTCTTGACGATCAGGTCGTCGAAGTCGAGGCCCCCCGAACGCTTCAGGAGCTCCTCGTAACCGGTGTAGACCCGACGGACGATCTCGTCGTTGTAGCTGCGGTTGGGATAGTCGTCGGGCGTCAGCAGCTCGTTCTTCGCCTGGGAAATAAGAGCGCTGATCAGGCTGGGTGGGTACTTCTTGGTATCGAGGTGGAGCTCGTCCAGCACTCGTTTCAGCGCCGCCCGGCTGTCGTCCTCGTCGAAGATCGTGAAGTTGTTCCGCAGTCCGAGCTTGTCGGCATCGCGCCGCAGCATCCGAACCGCGGTGTGGTGGAAGGTGCCCACCCACATCGTCTCGGCGCCCTCGACCAGGCGCCCGACCCGCTCTCGCATCTCCCTGGCCGCCTTGTTCGTGAAGGTGACGGCGAGGAGACGGTCGGGCCACACCTTCCTCTGCGCGATCAGGTTGGCAATCCGGGTCGTGAGGACCCTGGTCTTGCCGCTGCCAGCCCCGGCGAAGATCAGCAGCGGGCCCTCGAGGTGCTCCACCGCCTCCCTCTGGGCCGGGTTTAAAGAGGTTATGAGCTCGTCCAGAGCAGCACGCTGAAGCTCGGTCGAGGTCACGTCAGGAGCATACCTGCGGGGGAGGTAGACCTCTTCTTCCCTCCCCCTTGTGGGAGAGGGGGTGGTGAGGGGTCTCTCCGGCTGGCTCTTTCCTTCTTATCTGCAGCCCCAGGAGCCGGCGCCGCCGTGGCTGTATTTCCAGGCGGCGGCGTTTGCGTTGGCTGCGGGGTCGAGGACGCTCTGGCCACCGTAGGGGGTGGCCTTGAAGGTCGAGACGAGGAACTGGAAGAGGCCGTAGTAAGGGCCGGCAGGATTGACGGCGCCAGGGTTGTAGCCCGACTCGCACCTGGCCACCCTCAGTCCCCACTGCACCGCGCCTGGACCATAGGGCGTGAAGGCGGCGACGATGATGTCCTGGATCGAGCCGGAGCCGTAGTTGGCCGGCGCGGCCGCCACCGCCTGGTCCCCGCCGACCGCCGGCGAGGACCGTCCCGAACGCGGGGGCGCCTGCGCAGCGGCCTCCAGGCCGCCGCCCTCTGCCACCGCCGCCTGCCTGGCTTGCTGGAAGGCGATGACGCCCTCGCCCCGCTGGGCCTCCAGGCGGGGAACCACCTGAAGGCGCTCGGATGCCAGGAACGGCCCCGGCGGCGGATGCCCGGCGGCTTCCGGTCCGGCGGCAACCTGGCTTGCCCCGGTGGACATGGCAGCCGCAAGCGCTGCGACACCAAGCGTGATTCCACGCGTCAACTGCGTATGAATCAAAGCGACACCTCCACGAGCCGGTCCGCTACCCCCGAGAACCGGCCTCGCCTGAGCTGTAACAGAGCTTGTCCGAAAAGCTGCTCAGGCGCCTGTCAACTTGACCGCGACACCGTAACAGACGACCAGTCAGGAGTGTCAATTCCGAGCGATGGCGAGCCGCCTCCGCTCTTCACTGCCTGAGGGCTCCGATCTCACGGCTTTGCGATATGGTCTGGCGGTGGTCGAGCCGGCAGGCGCGTCAGCGATCGGTGGTCCGACTCGGAAAGAGCTGAAAGGAGCGGAGGAGCCCCAAGGCGCCCCCTCTAACGGACCCCCGCACTCATGAACGTCCTTCTGCCTCTGCTCTCCACCGTCGCGAGCTTTCTGTTCGCCGCTCTGGTCCTGGACCAGTGGCGGCGGAGACGGCGCAGCTTTCAGCTGGTCTGGGCGGCCGGGCTGGTCTGTTACGGGATCGGCGCCGGCACTGAGTTCTTCGGCTCCGCGCTGGGCTGGAACGAAGCTCTGTACCGCGCCTGGTATCTGTTCGGAGCGCTGCTTGTCGCCTCCTATTTAGGGGCGGGCACGGTTTACCTGCTCGCCCGCACCGGGTTCGGCTACTTCGTCGCCGTGGCCGTCTTCCTGGGCGGCCTGCTCGCCCTTGCGGTGGCCCGACGCTACCCGGGCTCGGCGCGCACGGCGGAGGTCGTCCTTGCGGCCGCAACCCTGGCGGCCCTCGCCTTCGTGTACGTGACTGCGCGACGCAGGCTCCTGATCGGGCACGCCGTGACCGGGTTCCTGCTGGCCGCCTCTGTGCTGGTGGCGTTCCTGGTTCTCACGGCGCCGCTGGCGCCGCCCGGCTACGCGATCGACCCGCAGACCCACGTCCCAGTGGGCTCCGCCTTCCCCGGCTACGTACGCGTCCTGAGCGGTCCCTTCAACATCGCCGGCGCGCTCTGTCTGGTCTTCGGAGCGCTGTTTTCGGCCTACGTCTACATGCCGAAACGAAAGGTCGTCCGAAGCCGCGGCGTGCGCCTGCCGCCGGTCGTGGCCCAGGCCTACGCGGCGCTGGCGGTCGCGGTCAACCTGGTGGCCTCCCTCCCTCGCGCCGCAGCCTCGCTCCTGGCCGGCCGGCTCAACTCACGGGTACCGGCCACTCTGCTGATCGCGGCCGGGGGGTTCGTGCCCGGCCTCACCAGCGGGCTGAACCGGTTCGGTGTCACCTGGTCCTTCTTCCTTGGCGAGCTGGTCGGCGTGGTGTTGATCTTCGCCGGCTTT
>CATPBP010000128.1 GCA_955652675.1 Candidatus Dormiibacterota bacterium | reverse complement strand
AGCGGTTGGGATGGCTCAAGAAGACCGTCAGCAGGTCCCACTCCTGGACGGTGAACGAGACTTGCTCACCGTTGAACTGGAGGGTTCGGCCCTCACCGTCGAAGGTCATGCCTTTGACCTCGACCCTGGAGGCCAGGTGCATCATCAGCGAGGGGGACCTCCGCAGAGCGGCCTTGAGCGCCCCCACCAGGGCGCTGGGGATGAACGGTTTGGGCAGCACCTGATCGGCGCCCGCCTCATCCGCAGCCTGGGCCGCCTCGAAGTGGTCGGCGAGCAGAAGGACGCGGGCATCCGTCCTCGTTTCGGTTCCGACCCCTCCTCACGGCCCTAGCTCTGCGGCGACTCTGGCGCCGGGCCGAGCTCAAACGATTCCACCGCCTCAAAGGAGATCAGTCGGACTCCAGTCGGGTGGCTTCCCTCCCCAACGAATACCAGCGGCCCAGGTTCACCTCCAACGCCTGCGAGCCGGCGCAGCAGGAAAGGCCCGTCCATGGTCTTGGCACCTAGCATGCTATGGCTGGCGCCTCGCATGGCGACGTTCCAGTAGAGAGACTCCCTCGTCGGGTCCAGCTCGAAAAAGCGTCGGGCCAAGTCTTCCATATCGACTCCTCCTCTCAACCAGGATGGGCCGGCCGCCGGCCACTGCAGCAACCATCCGCTGGCCCCTGTAGGCTGTCCCGGGTCGTCACGAGTTTCGTATCTCTGGATAGAGCCGAGGTCGGCCGGTCGAGGTACCGCGCCGGCCTCGAGCTCGCTGGGGCCATCGGGCGTGGTCCGGACATCAGCGCACGAGGCGTCGGCCGAGCTCCTGCGCCTGAGATTCAGGTACTGGCAGGTGCCCGGACGTTGTCATACATAGGCCTGTTCGGGGATTAGGCTGTCTGTACATGCCCTGTTCGGGCATAACTACTTTCTGTCAGGGGGGATTTATGACTGTAATTCGATCGCTGCTTGCTGCGCTCGCTCTCTTAGTTGTTCTGGGCAGCCAAGCCACGACCGCCAGTGCGGCCACCGTGAACTGCTCAGCCTTCGCTTCCCAGGCTGCCGCCCAGGCTGCCTACCGGGCGGACCCCCTGGGCTTGGCCAACCTCGACCGCGATCGCGACGGTATCGCCTGCGAGGACAATCCGGCTCCCTTCGACCGGACTTCGGTCAACCTAGCCGGCGTCAGCACCGCCTCGGCAGCCCGCACGGCTCCCACGGCGGCCACCAGGGCCACACCGGCGGTGCCCGCGCCTCCTGTGACCGGCGATGGCTCCAGCCAGTCCAGCCTGCCGGTCAACTGGACGGCGCTCGGGCTATTTGCCGCCCTATTGCTCGGCTTAGTGGCGGCGTCCGGTGTCGCTATCAGGCGATCGGGGTTGGGCATCCGGCTGGGGCACCGGGACTAAGCGGTCCAGCAGGTCAGCCGCCAGTTGTCAACTAACGCGCTTGGCTGGGAGGTCCAGAGGTTGGGCCTCTCCAGTCAAGACGGGGAGGGTGCGCAGCCAGGGGCCGGTTATGAGCTCCTGGTCAGGATGCCCGTCACCGGATCGGCTTCGGGCTGAGCGGCCTTCTCGAAGGGCGCATAGCGCCCTCACGAGGTGACGGATGACCGACTCCCAGATCTGCGGTAAAGCCGAGCTGGTCTCGTCGGCGCTTTGGGAGCCGCGACGAGTGGATATTCGGGCGACCGGCATGTGACGGCGCTTGATCGTGCTGAGGAGCCGAAGAGCAATCGGCTACGAGGGGGACAGCTATGGCGATCTGGACTACCGAGTTGGAGGCGAGGGTTGAGGTGGACGAAGAGCTGAAGGGAGCCTTGATGGAAGCCCTGGTCACAGCCTTTCCGGAGCCGAAGCCGGCACTGGTGTTCAGCTCCGGGCGGCTCCTTGCCCGCCTTGAGGTGGAAGCCGATCACGAGTTAGACGCCGCTCGCCTGGCCGCGGACAGCTTTGCTAAAGCTATGGAGAAGGCGATCCTGGCGTTGCTGCCGCTCGTCGAGCGGTTGGAGAAACGTCGACTCCCACGCCGGAAGACCGGCAGCAGCGAACGCTCTCGGCCGGCAGTGTCTGGCCCGGCCCACATCGAGAGCTGCGCCAGCTGCCGCGAGCTGGCCCAGCGACTGCCCAAAGCGCTGGAGGCGGTGGCCGCGGTGCCGGTGACGGAAGTACGTTTTGTCGGACGTCAAGGGACCGGTCATGCCTCGGTGGCGACCACGGCTCGATACGACCGGCGGGATCATGCAGTGCAGTGCAAGGCCGCGGGGCAGCTGCACGTGCCCTACGTTCCCCCCGAGGAGTGAGATATCGCTCGTATACGACGGCAAGTGACTTCCTCTCCCCTCCTCTTGGCTAAACTGCAACTAGCGCCCGGCCAGGGCGCGCTTCGCCGCGGCGTCCTCCTTCTTCTCGAACGGACCCCCGACGCTGGTCCGATTACAGGTTCGAGAAGCAAGAGGGAGAGCTGCAGATGCAGAGCGGAACAATCAAGAAGCTCGCGTCCGATCGTGGCTTCGGCTTTATTGCCGCCGACGACGGCAAGGAGTACTTCTTCCACCGGAGTAGTACCGAGGCCGATTTCGATGCACTCAGCGGCGGTGAGTCTGTGACCTTCGAGATTGAGCCAAGTCCGAAAGGCCCACGGGCCGGCCGCGTCCGGGTCGCCTAGGCAAGAGTCCAGAGAAGCGCCAGGCGGCCTTTGCGCCGCCTGGCTCTTATTTGATTCCCCTAGGCTGACCGCATCTCAATTTGGCGCCTTGGGGCCGCGATCCAATGCCTGAGGCGGAGTGAATACGATGAATGACGAGCAATCCGAAGCTGTAAGAGATCTGATCGAGAGGTACCACGACCGCTTCAGCGCCGGCGACATCGAGAGCGTGCTCGAACTTTGGCATGAGCAAGGCACCGTGTTCGAACCCGGCAGCCAACGGGCGACTGGAAAGCAGCAGCTAAGAGCTGCGTATGAACGTGGTTACACCGGAGCGGACTACCACTTCGTTCCCAGCATCGACGACGTGACTGTGAGCGGTGATCTCGGAGCGGTGCTCTCGACTGCCACAGGCACAGTAACAGCCAAGGCGACACGCGAGGTGTTCCCTGCCTCCGCGCGCCAGCTGTTCACGGTTCAGCGAATCGGCGGCAGCTGGAAGCTGCTGCACTACATGTTCCAGGAGGTCCCAAAGGAAGGAGCATAGGCGCCTCAGCCTCGTGCGGTTTCCCAGATCACCGAGTATCTCCCGACCCGCCGCTGGGCGTTGCCGAAGGTCTCCTGTAGCGCCTTCGTAACCTTGTCGAGATCGCTATCGGGGAGCGCCAATCGGCGCTCTGTGCCACCCGGGGCGGTCGCCGAGTGCCAGGACAGCAGGAGTCGACTGCTGGGTCGAAGAACCCGCCGGATCTCCAGCAGGCCCGCGACCAGGTCCGGCCACATGGTCATGTTGTTCGTCGCCACGACCGCATCGAAGCCTTCGTCGGCGAAGGGAAGAGCCTCGGCGCTTCCACCATGGACAGTCACTCGGCCTTCTGCAATCGCCTTTTGACAACGCTGGCCAGCTTGAGCGCGCATGATCGGCGAGGGATCGACAAGGTCGAGGTGCATGATCGGTGACCTCTGAGCAAGCAACTGCGCAAGTACGCCAGGACCACAGCCGACCTCGCAGACATGCGGCTGGTGATCTGCGCTGGCTGGCTGACGCCCAGCTCGGCCAGATGAGGAAAGACGATGGCGAAGAGGTTGCGTTCCCGATCGTAGAGCGTCTTCACCGAGCGGCCCTCGGCGCGGAGGTGGGCCAGCCAGGCGTGCCCGGCCTCCTGCAGCTTGCTGGGCGGCTCCGTGGCCACAACGCTCAGCTGACGGGCTCGGGGCGGCACTTCTCCCTGACCCTAGCGATCGAAAGGAGCTCAGGTCAAGGTTCTGCCCAAAGGTGACAACCAGTCATTCTCCCCAGGCTAGTTTTTACAATTGGAAAGACCCTGTCGGAAGTAAGGGAGGAGGACTGCTGGAACTCAAAAGTGGGTGTTGGTGGAGCGAATCGGATTCGAACCGACGACCTCCTCCGTGCGAGGGAGGCGCTCTCCCAGCTGAGCTATCGCCCCATCACTCGATCGACGCCGCCCGGCCAGTATACCCCCCACCTAAAATTGCCCGATGACCGCCCGGGGCTGGCGAATAACCCCGCTCGCCAGCCTCTTGATAGCCCTGCTGCTGCTCGTCGCATGCCAGTCGCCGGGCATCGGCCCGAAGGCCGGCAGAGCGGGTCCCTCTGCTTCGAATTCGCCAGCCAGCCGCCTTGCGGCAGCCGATCGCAAGCTCTACGCCGGCGATTACGACGGCGCTGAAAAGGACTACCAGGCGCTGGTCAAGGAGAACGCAATCGGGGCGGCCGCCCACTATTCGACCCTTCTCGTCTACGAGACACGGCTCAGGGAGGGGGTGGCCCAGGCGCAGGCCGCTGTCAGAGCGCAGGCGGATTCAGACTCGCTGGCCCGCCTGGCGCGGGCGCTCGACTGGTCCGAAGACGTGGCCGGAGCGGTGGCCGCCGGGCGGCGAGCCGTCGCGGCCAGGCCGGTCACGCCCCTTGCCCACATCTTTTACTCAGAGGCGCTGGCCGACGCCGGCCGCTTCGACGACGCACGGCGTGAATTGCGCACCGCTGAGCCGGTGGCCGGCGACGCCTACTCCCGAGCCGAGGTGGATCGGGAGTGGGCCAACCTCTACCGCAACCGCGGCGACCGCTACTCGGAGCTCAACTACCTCCAGCTCGCCGTCAAGGAGCAACCGCAGTTCCCCGAGCGTCAGCTGGAGGTGGCCCGCTACGACTACACCAGGCAGAGGCCGGCGGCCGCTCAGGCGGTGCTCGACAAGCTGCTGAACAGCTCCTACAAGAACAACTACTGGGCCCTGGTGGGAGCCGCGGGCGCCTCCTTCATCGGGGGGGACATCGACCGCGCCTCGTCGATGTTCGCGGCGGCCGCGCTGGCCCGCCCAGGCGGCGCCGCCGCGGCGCTGGGGCAGGCGGAGATCGCGGTCGCCCTGAAGCGTGACTTCAACACCGCCCACGACATCCTTCTCGAGTCGCTCAAAAAGGACCCCAGTTCCGCGGACGTCTACCGCTACCTCCGCTACCTGGACCTCCTAGTGCTGAAGAAGGATCCGGACCTGGAGCTGAAGCCGATCGTCCCCGAGCCCCCACAGGACCTCGCCGCCGTTCGTAAGGCCGCGCTGGACAAGGTGAACGCGTACCGCGCCGAGCAAGGGCTTGCGTCCCTCTCCGAGGATCCCGCGGTCGCCGAAGGCGCCGAGGCCCACGCCTTCTACTACCTGTTCAACTTCGGCCGTCAGCAGCTGCAGGGACTCGGCATCCACACCGAGGATCCAAGTCTCCCGGGCTTCACGGGTGAGAACAGCCTGCTCCGGGACCGTCACTTCGGCTATGGCGGGTCACGGGGCGCCGAGGTGATCGACCAGGTGGCCGCTCCCGAGGGCAGCGTCCAGGTGTGGATCGACTCCGTCTACCACCGTTTCCCGCTTCTGGCCCGCGAGACCACAGCGGCTGGTTACGGCGAGGCGCAGCTCGGCATCGCCACCATCGCGATCCTGGATATGGGCGTCGCCGACCCGGGCGGCGGAGACGCGATCGTCTACCCGCGGCCCGACCAGACGGAGGTGCCGGCGTACTTCAACGGCGGCGAGGTCCCCAATCCGGTGCCCCAAGGCGCTACCTACCCGGTTGGTTACCCCGTGACGCTGCAGGTCGGCGCGGTTGGAACCCTTTCCGTGGCCAGCGGCCGCCTGTTCGGTCCCGATAACAAGGAGGTGCCGAGTTATGCGCTCCAGCCGGGTGCCTCCGGCCTCACGGCGTACGAGTGGGCACTCCTGGCCAGGAAGCCGCTGACGCCTGGCGGTCGTTACACGGTCGAGGTGATAGGCAAGTTGGACGGCCAGGACTTCTCAAAGCGCTGGTCTTTCACCGTGGCCAGGGCGTAACGCAGCCGGGTCATTCATATACTCCAGCGACGTGTCCTTTCTCATGAACCGGCGCCGGCTGCCGGAGGGCGTAGACCCGAGCCGGGTGCCACCGGGGCAGACGTTGACGGCGACCAACAAGTGGCCGCTGCTCCACTTCGGCCCAGTGCCACGCACGGACCTCGACAGCTGGGACTTCAAGGTCGTCGGGCTGGTGGAGAACGAGTTGAAGCTCAGCTATCAGGAGCTGCGTTCGCTGCCTGCGAAGGAGGTGGTGGCCGACATCCATTGCGTGACCGGCTGGAGCCGGCTGGGGGACACCTGGCGCGGCGTCGCCATCCAGGAGGTCCTCTCGCGCGTCAGGCCGCGGCCCGAGGCGGCCTACGTCATGGCCTACTGCGAGTACGGCTACACGACGAGCGTCCCACTGGAAGTGCTGGACGACGACGACGTGCTGCTCTGCTACGGGTGGAACGGCGAGGACCTGAGCGAGGAACACGGCTTCCCGCTCCGCCTCCTGGTTCCCAAGAAGTACTTCTGGAAGTCGGCAAAGTGGCTCCGCGGCCTCGAATTCATGCCCCGCAACCGGCTCGGCTTCTGGGAGAAGCGGGGCTACCACGACGAGGCCGATCCCTGGAAGGAACAGCGCTACTGGTAGGCGAGCCGCTCGGGATCCGCTGAAAGAGTGCCCGTCATCACGCTGACCACGGACTTCGGGACCGGTTCCCCGTACGTCGCGGCGATGAAGGCCAAGCTGCTGGCCGGGTGCCCGGACGCCGTGTTGGTGGACGTGACACACACGGTGCCCCCCTTCGCGATCCTCTCCGGCGCCTTCCTCCTCTGGGCGGGCACGCGTGACTTTCCGCCCGGTTGTGTTCACCTTGCCGTGGTGGACCCTGGCGTCGGAGGGGTTCGCCGCCCCGTCGCGCTCCAGCTGAACGGCTCCTGGTATGTGGGGCCCGACAACGGGATCTTCGGAATGGTGCTCGAGGAGCTCGGGCGCCCGGGATTTGCCGTGGAGCTGCGGCGGCCACCCGATGCCTCGGCCACCTTCGAAGGCCGCGACGTCTTCGCCCCCGCCGCGTCCGCACTGGCGGCCGGCATGCCAGCCTCAGAGCTGGGCAAGGAGCTTGAAGGAGACCCGGTCCGGCTTCCGCGCCGCGAGCCGTCGGTGCTGTGGGTTGACACCTTCGGCAACCTGATCACCGCTCTCAAGCCGCCCGTCTCGGGAGTCCGGGTGAACGGCCAGGACGTCCGCGTGGCCGCTCCGACCTATTCGCAGGCGCCCTCGGATACACCATTCTTCTACGTCGGCTCGCTGGGCTACATCGAGGTGGGGGTGAGGGAGGCCCGAGCCGACCAACGTCTTGGCGCCGGCCCCGGGACGCCGGTGGACCCGCTCTAAGATGCCGCGGCCTGTATTCCCTCTCCCTTTGCGGCACCATTGCGGGCGAGGGGGGAGGGGGTAGCTCGGCTACAGGCGCCCTCTTAACGACCACTGTTTGCAATGACCGCCCCGCCGGCTAGCCTCCAGGTCGATGCCGCGGCTCTTTGTCCCACTCCTAGTCCTGCTCCTGCTGCCGCTGCTGGCCGCCTGCCAGCAGCGGCCGGCCGCCACGGCCGTGGCCGGCGGTGACTACCTGCTCTGGCAGGATGCGTCGATCTTCACCGAGGTCACCTCGCTGCTCGACTCCGCTGCGGCAGGGGAACGGCTGTGGGTGGAGATGTACGAGTTCGGCCGGCCCGATCTCGCCTCGGAGATGATCAAAGCCCGTGACAGGGGTGCCGACGTGCGCCTGATAGTCGACCGAACCGTCCCCCAGAGCGCGCGGACTGCCGACCGCCTTTTGGCCATGGGACTGCCCGTGCGTGCCTACCCGGTAGACGATAACCGGCACCAGATCGACCACGTGAAGCTCCTGATCTCAGCCGGCGAGGCGCTTGTGGGCGGGATGAACTGGGGCATACACAGCTCCGCGAATCACGACTACGCATTTCAGACTCGAAGGGCGGACGTGCTGGCGCGGCTGCGGGCGATCTTCGAGCAGGACTGGTCGCTCGCAGGCGGCCACCCGGCTCCTCTGGCTCGGAGCGGCGGTCCGGTGGCCCAGACGGCCCCGGGTGAGGAGGTCCGGTCGCTCCTGGTCGGGGCCATCCAGCGAGCCGGCAACTCCATCGCAGCCGAGGTATTCGTACTCACAGATCCGGACGTGATGGTCGCTCTAGCGGCGGCGGTGCGGCGAAGCGCCAGCGTGCGCCTGCTCCTCGACCCGGCCCAGGACTCAAACCTCGCGCCCGCCCGCATCCTCCGTGCCGCCGGCGTCGCGGTCCGCTGGTACCCGGTGCCCCAGGGAGCCAAGCTTCATGCCAAGGCAGGATTGTTCGATGGCCGCAGGCTCCTGGTCGGCTCGGCCAACTGGAGTCAGAGCGGACTCTCGGTCAACCACGAGCTGGACCTGATGTCCGAAGATCCGCTGGCCGCGGCAGCCTTCGCGGCCCGCTTCGAACGCGATTGGGCAGCGAGCGGCTGGGGGTTGAGGACCGGCTAGATGGGTCGGCTCAGATCAGGCGTGCGCGCGACGCTGCCAACGCGTCTTCTTAAGCATCTTCTTGTGCTTGTGCTTACGCATCTTCTTGCGCCGCTTCTTGATTACCGAACCCAAGACTTCTCCAAGCGCGAGTGATCGACTGATTGGGAACCTGGCTCCACGGAGCCTCCGAGATCATACCTAACTCCGACCTACACTAGCCTCGATGCCGGTCCAGTACTTCACGGACGCCCATGAAGAGCTGCGCCTGCACATCCGCCGCTTCCTGGAAAAGGAGGTCGT
>CATPBP010000127.1 GCA_955652675.1 Candidatus Dormiibacterota bacterium | reverse complement strand
GAGCCAGACCACGGGGGTTCCGAGGCCGCTGCGCCGGTAGGCTTCGATCTTCTCTCGGTGGGCATCTGCGCCGCCTAGGCTGACCACCTCGGCGAGCATCGCCGCCGAAACCTGTCGGGTGGCGCCCGACCGGTCCCCCCTCTGCCAGACGGCCTGGATCGCCTCGACCTCTTCGCCGAAACCCTGCCGGCCGAAGAGCCGCCCGTAGTAAGGCACGATCGCATAGGAAGCGACCATGCGCCTGGCCATCTCCTCCAGCTCCGCGCTCGAGGCCCCGCCGAAGACCATGAACCTTGCCACCGAGTCCAACGGCCGGCCCACGGCGGCGAGAAGGTCCGGTACGACTCGCGGGCCCGCCATGAAGAACATGACGCCGTCGGCCACCTCGCCCGCCATCCGCAGCATCGCCTCGCCGAAGGCGCCGATGTACACAGGAACCGGCTCAGCCGGCCGTCGCGAGAGCTTGAAGGAGTCAACACGCTCCCCGCTCAGCAGTGCCTGGAGCTGCTCCGCCGCCCGCCGGACCCGCGTACGAGGACGGTCGAACGGCATCCCCATCCAGCCACTGACGATCGCCTCGGTGGAGGAGCCGAGACCGAGTACCACCCGTCCGGGCGCGAGCTCGGCCAGCGACGCTGCGTGCATGGCGAGGACCGGAACGGGCCGCGTGAGAGCCCCGGCGATACCGGTGCCGACCCGCATGGTCCGCGTGCCGATGGCCGCCGCGGCCACAGGGGTGAAGACGTCCAGCCCGTTGGTCTCGTAGCTCCAGGCGTCCGTGTAGCCCAGCCTCTCAGCCTCGGCGGCGAGTGCGGGGACCTCGGAGAGGGGGACTCCGTCCAGAGGCAGTGTCAGGCCGAGACGTTCAGGCAGAGACACCGCCCTCCTGGCCGGCGATCAGCTGCTCCCGAAGCTTGAACTTCTGGACCTTGCCGCTCGAGGTGTAGGGCAGGGCGGGGCTGATCTCCAGGCGCTCCGGCAGGAAATGCTTCGACAGCCCCCGCTCGAGCAGGAACTCGACCGCCTCCGGGAGCGTCATGGTCTCAGCGCCCTTCATCACGACGAACGCGCAGGCGCGCTCGCCAAGCCGCTCGTCCGGGTAACCCACCACGGCGACGTCTCGGATTTTGGGATGGGCGTGCAGCAGGTTCTCGACCTCCACCACGGGGATGTTCTCGCCCCCTCTGATGACGATGTCCTTGGTCCGGCCGGTCAGCTCGAAGTAGCGGCCGGACCGGCGGACGGCCCGGTCACCGGTCTTGAACCAGCCCTGGTCGTCGAAGCTCTCCTCGGTCAGGTCCGGGCGCTTGTAATAGCCGAGGAAGAGCCCCGCGCCGCGGATCTCCAGGTCGCCCTCCACCTGGTCGCCCAGCGGCTCGCCGTCGAGCCCGACCACCCGCACCTCCGCACCAGGTGCCGGCACCCCGTCGGTCCGCTCTATCAGCTCCCGGTCCAGATCACGCGACCCCGAAAGGCCGATCCCGTACTCGGTCATCCCCCAGGCAGGGATGACGAAGGCCTTGAGCCGCTCTTGCGCCTGGGGGACCAGCCGCCGCGGGATGGGGGCACCGGGAATGCAGACGAACTCCAGCCAGGACAGATCGGTGGAATCGAGGCGCGTAGCGTGCAGCAGGTCCTGAAGAAAGGTGGAGGCTGACCACATGCCCGTCACCCCCTCCTCCTCGACGATCTCCAGTGCGCGGTCTGCGTTCCAGTTGTCCATCAGCACGGCCGTGCCGCCCACCCGCGCCGACATGAGGATGCCCCAGAGGAAGCCTGTGTGATGCGTTATGGGCGACGGGATCAGGTCGACAAGGTGATCGTCGAGGAGGCCGTCGTGGATCTTGATGAAGTTCTCCAGCACCGCATCAAGCGTGTTGTGGCTGTTCATGATGCCCTTCGGCTCTCCCGTGGTGCCAGAGCTGAAGCCGATGTGGGCGAGAGCGTCGGGGTCGACCTCCGGCCGGAGACCTCCGGCCTCGCCGCGCAGCCTGTCGAAGGTGAGCCAGCCCGCCTTCTCCGGCGCCTCTCCCTCCACCACCACAACCTGCTCCAGACGCGGTAGGTCGGCCCGCAGCTCCGACATCATCCCGACGTGGTCGAAACCGCGGAAGCCGGCCGGGATCACCGCCACTCTCGCCTCGGTCCGCTCCAGAATGAACCGCGTCTCCCGAGCCCGGTAGGCGACGCCGACGCCGGTGTAAACAGCGCCGAGCCGCTCGATCGCGTAGCTGAGTGGTCCGAACTGCCACCAGTTGGGCAGCTGGACGGCCACGACGTCGCCCCTCCTCACGCCGAGCTCCGACAGGCCTCGCGCCAGCCGGTCGGCCTGGTCGTCGTAGTCCCGGTAGGTCAGCGCCGTTCGCGAGTCACCGCTGTAGGCGACGAGGCCCAGCTTGTCCGGGTGCGCGGCGACGGCGTCGTCCAGGTAGCTGGCAAGCGGACGGTTGCGCCACTGGCTTGGATCGGTGCGGCGAGCGCCCATCAGTCGATTCCTCCCGTCCCTCGAAGTCCGGCGACCGGCGACGGCAGCGGCAGTATCGGCTGTCCTGGCATCAAAGGCTTGGCTGGGGTCACTCTCGCCGCTCCCTGAAGGCGCGCCCGATGTTGGCTCGATGGAGTTCGTTGGCGCCCTCCCAGATCTGGGTCAGCTTGGCGTCGCGGAAGAGCCGCTCGGCCTTCGAAGGCCTGATGTAGCCATAGCCGCCGTGAAGCTGAACGTTCTGCCCGGCGGCGTCTGCGGCCAGGTCGGAGGCGAGCAGCTTGAGTGCCGACGCCTCGATGCCGAGGTCCGGCTCCCCGGCGTCGACCAGTCGGGCGACATGAACCATGAGCGCCTGCACGGAGACGAGACGGGCGGCCAGATCGGCCAGCTCGAACTGGACTCCCTGGAAGTCGACGAGCCGCTGGCCGAATTGCTCGCGCTGGTTCACGTACGCCACAGCGTCGTCGAAGGCCGCTCGCGCGATCCCGAGCGCCTGCGCGGCCACGCTGGGACGCGACCGGTTCAGAGCGCCGAGCAGGATCCGGCGGCCGTCCCCGGGCCCGCAGAGGAGGTTGGCTCGCGGTACGCGGCATTCCTCGAAGCGCAGGGCGACCGTGCTGGAGGCTCGGTGCCCGAGCTTGTCCTCCTTCCTCACCACGGAGAGCCCCTCCGTGCCCTTCTCCATGACCAGCGCGGAAAGGGCGGCCTTGCCGCCGCCGAGCTCCGACCACTTGCCGAAGACCAGGTACAGGTCGGCGACGTCCCCACTCGTTATGAAGACCTTCTCGCCCGAGACCACCACCTTCTGACCGTCGGGTCTCAGCGACGTCCGCATGGCGGTCGCGTCCGAGCCACCCGTCTGCTCGGTGATGGCCAGCGCGCCCAGACCGCCGTCCAGGATCACGGGCAAGAAGCGCCGTTTCTGCTCCTCGGTGCCGAACTCGATGACAGGGGCGATCGCGTGGTAGTTCGTCGCCCACGTCACGCCCGTGGATGCGCAGCCGCGGCTTATCTCGTGGACGAGCCAGAGGTAGCAGGTGTAGGAGAAACCGGCGCCGCCGTGCTCGGCCGGTATGAACACGCCGTTGAGGCCGAGGGAGTTCAGGTCCCGCATCGACTCCCAGGGAAACTTCCCCTCGACGTCGAGGCGCTCCGCCCGCGGCTCGATCCTCTGGCGGACCACCTCGCGCACCTGCCCCAGCAGCGCGCGCTCCTCCTCCGTCAGCTGCTCGCCCCCTTCCAGTCGAGCGAAGAGCAGCTGGCCGGCGTTGCTCACAGGATCGTCCCCTCGCCGCACGCCTCAGCGCTCATCGAGATCTGGCTTCCTCTTCTCGGCGAAGGCGGGCATGCCCCCGCCGACCCGATCAATGGCCGAAAGCCTCCGGGTCGGGTTTGCGCTTCTCGGCGAAGGCGCCGCGCAGCTCCCTCGACTCATCGCTCTCCAGGTAGTAGCGGAGGAGGTGGTCGTGGACCACCCGGCTGAAGCCGTAGACGCCGCCGGTCCGGGCGGCGAAGGACGCCTTGACGGCGGCCAGCGCCTGGATGCCGCGCTCGCAGAGCTGGAGCGCCAGGCGAGTGGTCTCCGCCGCCAGTTCCTCGTCCGGCACCACGCGGTTGACCAGGCCGTAGGCCAGGGCCTGGGTGGCCGTCAGCTTCTCGTTCAGAAACCAGATCTCCTTGGCGCGCTTCCGGCCCACCAGGTCCTCCAGGTACCAGGTCCCGAAGCCGGCGTCGTAGCTGCCCATGCTCGGCCCCACCTGCCGGAACACGGCGGACTCCTTGGCGATGGTGAGATCGCAGATGACGTGGAGCACGTTCCCGCCCCCAACCGCGAACCCGTTGACCGACGCGACTACCGGCTTGGGATGCCTGTCGATCAGCTCGTACACGTCCAGTACGGGCAGGACGCCGGGGTAGGCGTAGGTCTCCTCCAGGCCGTCCTTGTCGCCGCCTATGCAGAAGAAGCGATCGCCTGCACCGGTCAGAATCAGGGCGCGAGTCCGCGTCTCTTGCCGGGCACCCTCGAGCACCTCTTTGAGCTCGCGAAGCATGGTGGCGTTGAACATGTTGCCCTGCTCGGGCCGGTTCAAAGTTATGCGGCCCAGGGGACCGTCCTCCTCATAGAGGATCGTCTCGTAGCTACTGTCAGTCACTGCGGGAACCCTCCTAGGGGCATCCTACCTACGGCCCGAGCCTGGACGTCGGGGCCTCGTCGAACGCTAGTGTTAAACCGCCGAACAGCTAAATGGGAGGTCCGGATGAGAGGTCTCGAGGGTAAGGTCGCCTTCGTCACCGGGGCGGCGAGCGGAATCGGCCGGGCCACCGCTGTGCGCCTTGGCGAAGAACGCGCGCGTGTGGCGGCCGCCGACTTGAATGCGGACGGGGCCGCAGCCACCGCCTCGGCCATTGGTCCCGAGGCCGTGGGCCTGGGCCTGGATATCACCGATCTTTCCAGCGTACAGGCCGCCGTCGCGGAGGCCGAGCGGCTGCTCGGGCCGATCGAGATTCTGGTGAACTGCGCCGGGTGGGACAGGGTCGAGCCGTTCCTTGACAGCTCCGAGGAGACCTGGGACAGGATCATCGACGTCAACCTCAAAGGCGTGATCCGCTGCACGCGGTCTGTCCTCGACGGGATGATCTCGCGGCGGTCGGGACGCATCGTCAACGTCAGCTCCGACGCCGGCCGGGTGGGCTCGAGCGGAGAGGTGGTGTACTCCGGCGCCAAGGCCGGAATCATCGGCTTCTCCAAGGGCGTCGCCCGCGAAACCGCTCGCCACGGCCTGCGCGTGAACGTGGTCTGCCCCGGCCCCACCGACACGCCGCTCATGGCGGCGACCTCGGAAGCCAACCCCAGACTGGGGGAAGCTCTGGTCAAAGCCATCCCTTTCCGCAGGCTGGCCAAGCCGGAGGAGATAGCCGCCGCAATCGCCTTCCTGGCCTCCGACGACGCCTCCTTCATCACCGGACAGACCCTCTCCGTCAGCGGCGGCTTGACCATGGTCTAGGAGCGGTTTGGTTCGTTCCCTCCCTTGCGGGGGAGGGAGTCCCTGTCTCCTTTCCTTTTAGACGTCGTCCATGCCGAGGGTGGCCATGGCGGAGTAGCTGTCGGCGAGGCTTAGGGAGAGGATGACCAGGTCGTGGGGGCGGCCCTGCCGGTCCTGGACGTGGTCCTTGAGCAGCGCCTCGCCCGTGAAGCCCAGGTTCTGGAACATGAGGATCGCCGCCTCCTGGTCCGCCACGATCTCGACGTAGACCTTCGACAGTCCGAGCCGAGCCGCCTCCAGAACCGCCCACCGGCTCAGCGCCCGTCCTATCCCTTTCCTTCGCTCGTCCCGATCGACCACGAGGCGGATCTCGCCCACGTGCTTCGACCATCCGGGCGAGGGGATCACGGCCGCGTAGCCGACCACTCTGCCGTCGTCGTCGAAGGCCAGGGCGCGGCGCGCTCGCCTATCTCCAAGCCATGACTCCACCGTGGCCGCGTCGAGGACGTCCTCTTTGAAGAAGTTCCGGTCCGCGGCCGGGAGGCGGCGGAAGAAGTCCTTCAGCGCCGCCGCGTCCCCGCCTTCCGGCCGACGAACGTTCATGGCACGTGCCGAGCACGCCGCAGCCGGTCGGAGTGGGCATCGAGCCACTCGACGATGGAGGGCAGCGTCTCCCTGGCAGCCTTGCGCCCGGCGAGCAGCCCCACATGTCCGGCCGCCAGCTTGAGATTCTCCGCATCTTTGGAGCCGACCAGATCGGCAAGCGGCTCGGCCGAGGCGAGAGGCACGATGTCGTCCTTCTCGGCGACCACGTTGAGGACAGGCACATCGATGGATTTCAGGTTCACCTTCCGGCCGCCCAGCCGCATGGTTCCCTTCATCAGCCTGTTCTCTCGTATGAGCAGGCTGACCATCTGCTCCATGGCGGCGCCGGCGAAAGGAACGTGGTCGTTGTTCCACTGGTTCATCGCCTGGTAGCCCTCGAGGAACTGGTCGTTCCAGAGGTTCTCCCAGAGGTTGGCATACTGCACCCAGTCGGCAGTCGGCTTGCGGATGCGGAAGACGTTGCGGATGGCGTCCGCGGGCACGTTGCCCGTGTCGTCGAGAACCTTCTCCGGATCTATCCGTCCCTGGCGCACCAGCCCCGCGATGACTCCCAGCTTTGAGTAGTCCACCGGTGTGGCGACCAGCACCAGGTTTCGCACAGGCGCTTCGGGATGGCCGGCCACATAGAGCACCGCCAGGACGCCTCCCAGGCAGTAGCCGGCCAGCGTGACCCTGTCCGCCCCGGCCTCCTTGCAAGCGGCGGACACGGCGAGTGGGAGGTAGTCGTCGACGTAGGTCTCGATCGTGTTGTGCGAGTCGGCCTCGTCCGGCACACCCCAATCCACCATGAAGACGTCGCAGCCGGCCTTGAGGAGATGCTCGATGAAGCTGTTGCCGGGGCGCAGGTCCAGGATGTAGCTGCGCGAGATCAGACTCATCACGATCACTATCGGCGGGGCTTTGGTGACCTTGGGGTTGTGGTAACGCCAGAGCTGAACCTTGTCGCGCTCCCAGACGGTGTCCTTCGGTGACAGGCCGACCCTGGCGCGATCGAGCCCGGCGGCGTGCTTGATCCCGTTGCGCGCCCTGAGCAGGGAGCGGTCGACCTCGCGCTGCACCGAGGAGAGCAGGGAGGTGGCGCTGCGGTTCTCTGACATCACCGCCGCCGGCGGGGAGTCCGGGTCCCGTCCGAGCGCTTCTCCAGCTCCAGGCTCAAGTCGCGAACCTGCTTGTCGAGCCGGCTGACCTGCTCGGAGAGGCGCTTCATGTCGGAATGGGCAGGAAGGTTGAACATGTGCAGCAGGTCGCCGCTCGCCCGTTCCAGGCGTGCCTGGATCGCCGCCTGCAGGCGGATCACCGCGGCCAGCGAGTCCTGGAAGGTGTCGGTCTCGACGCCGGACTCCAGCGGTCGCCCCACGCTCCGCTCCAGTGAGTCGAAGTACTGCCTAAAGAGAGACCGTTCAGGCGCCATTCAACCCAGCATGACAGGGTTCGGGCGCGGCACAGACGGAACTGCCCGGGTTGCCTGGGAGTCCGGATTTGGGTTGTACGTGGTCATTGAATACGCCGCTCGCGGCCTGCCCACTCCTTGTCTCGCAGGACGAACTTCTGGATCTTTCCGGTGGTGGTTTTCGGCAGGTCCCCGAACTCGATCGCCTTGGGCACCTTGTAGCGCGCGATACGGCCTCGGAGGTACTCGACCAGCTCCTCGGAGCTCAGGGAGGTATCCGGTTTCAGCGTTACGAAGGCTTTGGGAACCTCCCCCCATTTGTCGTCCGGGATGGGGATCACTGCGCTCTCCAGGACCGCCGGATGGCTGTCGATGGCCTGTTCCACCTCGATTGTCGAGATGTTCTCGCCACCCGAAATGATGATGTCCTTCTTGCGGTCGCGGAGCTCGATATAGCCGTCCAGGTGCCGGACGGCCACGTCGCCGGTGTGTAGCCAACCGCCCTTGAACGCCTCCTCGGTCGCGTCCGGCTGCTTGTAGTAGCCCTTCATGACCGTGTTTCCACGCAGCAGCAGCTCGCCCAGCGTTGCGCCGTCCCAGGGCGTCTCCTGCATGGCGTCGTCCACGACCTTGAGGCCGCCCTGGGTGACGTGCGAGATGCCCTGGCGTGATTTGAAGCTCGCCTGCCGCTCCGGGCTCTCATCCTCCATTCCAGGCGGTAGCAGGTTCAAGGTGGCCGGACCGTATGACTCGGTCATCCCGTAGAGGTGGACAGGGTCGATGTTCAACTCCTCCATGCGAGCCAGCAGGGTCGGCGAGGGAGGCGCCCCTCCCGCGCACACCCGGATCCTGACGGCCAGGCGATGAGCCGCTGGGTCGTTGGCCAGCATGATCAGAACCGTCGGGGCCCCGTTGAAATGGGTGATCCCCTCCTCGTCCAGCAGCCGCCAGATCTTGGCGGTGTCGACCCGCGGAAGACACACGTTCTTGCCTCCGACCGCCGCGACCGCCCACGTGAAGCACCAGCCGTTGCAGTGGAACATCGGGAGGGTCCAGAGCATGGAGGTGTCTGTGCCGAGCCGGTTCTCCAACGCCACCCCCAGCGCGTTCAAGTAGGCCCCGCGGTGGCTGTACAGGACGCCCTTCGACCGCCCGGTCGTGCCCGAGGTGTAATCGATGGCGATCGTCTCCTCTTCGTCCTGCAGCCAGGAATCGACGGGGTCGTCGGAGCCGGTGGAGAGAAGCTCCTCGAACGGCGGTCCAAGCTCGACCCTGGTCAGCTCCGGACCCGTGTCAGGGACCTGCGCGGCCAGCTCAGGATCCAGGAAAAGGAAGCGCGCGCCTGAGTGCTCGAGTATGTAGCCCACCTCATCTTTGTTGAGACGGGTGTTGACGGCCACCAGTACGCCGCCGGCCTGTGGAACCGCGAAATGCGCGAGGAGCAGCGGCTCTGAGTTGGGGGCCAGAAAGGCCACCCGGTCGTCCTTCTCCAGACCCGTACGGCGAAGCGCCGAGGCGAAGCGGCGTGAGCGGTCGCGCCATTCCGCGTAGGTGTACGAAACGCCGCCGTCCACGACCGCCACCCGGCCCGCGTGTGCCAGTCCCGATCTCTCGAGGAAGTCCACCGGGGAGAGCTCCCGCCGGTAGACCTTCAGCTGTCGTTCAGTGATCATCTCTCCCCCATCCCTGGGTTAACGCCGGCTGAAAGGTGCCTCCTACCAGCCTAGAACGCGGATCGGCGGCACGCACCTCATTCCGGTCGACTGGAACCGATGTCTATCTTGGGAAGAAGCGCTCGCCGCGCAAACCCGCCGGAAGGAGTACCGCTGGACTACATCGAACCGGCCACCCTCGGGGTAGCCGTCGAACTGCTGGCATCGGACGAGGCAGCCAGGCCGCTGGGCGGCGGGACCGCTCTGATGCTCCTGATGAGGTACGGGTTCCTCCGCCCCAGCCGGCTGGTCGGCCTCAGGAGGCTTGCCTCGGACCTGGGGGGCATCTCAGTGAACGACCGGCATGAGCTGCGGCTCGGCGCTCTCACAACGCTTCGCGATCTCGAGCTATCCCGCCAGGTGGCCCGCTCAGCTCCCGTCCTGGTGGAGGCGCTGCACATCGTCGGCAACGTCCGCGTACGCAACGCCGCGACGCTGGGCGGTCATCTCGCTCACGGCGATCCGCACCAGGACCTGCCCCCGATCCTTCTCGCCATGGGGGCGCGGGCGCACGCGGTGGGCCCGCGCGGCTCCCGCTGGATTCCTCTGGATCAGCTGAACCTCGGTTACTACCAGACCGCGCTGGAACCGGCGGAGCTGCTCACCGAACTGGCCCTGCCAGTCCAGCCCGAGGGAACTCAGGGCAGCTACACGAAGTTCACCGCCGTCTCAGCCGAGGACTGGCCAGCCCTGGGGGTGGCTGTCTTCTTCCGGCGAGACCAGGACCGGCTGGCCGGCGTGCGGCTGGCGCTGAGCGCAGCCATGGACAGGCCCCAGCGCCTGGCCGGCGTGGAGGCGATGCTGGATGGCGAGCGGCCGTCGGAATCGCTCTTTCAGGCTGCCGCGGAAACGGCTTCGTCGGCCGTGGAGCCGATGGCGGACGGTGGCGGCTCCACCGCCTATAAGCGAGAGATGATCCGCGTCCACGTACGCCGCGCTCTTGAGAAGACCATGCGGGCGCCCGCCCTCAGGAGCGGCTGACGATGCCGCGGCAAGCCGGGCGCTCCCTGCGACGGCTGGAGAGCCACGCCAAGGTGACCGGCACCGTGGAGTACGTGCACAACCTGGAGCTGCCCGGGATGCTGCACGGCAAGATCTTCCGCAGCACGGTCCCTCACGCCCGGCTGGCACGCGTCGACGTGGCCGCGGCCCGAACGGCCCCCGGCGTCGAGCAGGTGATCACCGGGCAGGACGTGCTTTCGATCATCCCCGACCCCTACTACGGGCCCGCCTTCCACGACCAGCCGATCCTGGCCCTGGAGAAGGTTCGCTTCGCGGGGGAGCCGGTCGCCATCGTGCTCGCGGCCGACCCCTACGCCGCCCAGGCGGCCCTCGACCTGATCGAGGTCGAGTACGAGGAATTGCCGGCGGTCTACAACGAGGTGGAGGCGGCCCTGAAGGGCGCGCCGCTGGTCCACGACAAGCTGCGGCCGGGTTCGATGTTCGCCGACCTCATCCACGTCCGGCCTCGTTCCGGCAGCAATGTGCACGTCGACTACCGGGTCAGGCGGGGCGACGTGGAGGAGGCGTTCCGGGCCTCTGAGCGCGTGTTCGAGGACACCTTCCACACGCCGGCTGTCGCAGCAGCGCCACTGGAACCCATCGTGACGGTCGCCGAGCCGGGAGGCTCCGGACCGCTGACCATCCACTCCGCCACCCAGAACCCCTCCTTCGTGCGCGGAGAGCTTGCACGCCTCCTGGGCTGGCCGGAGAACCGCGTCCGCGTCCGCACAGCCTTCCTGGGCGGAGGCTTCGGAGGCAAGCAGTACATCAAGCTGGAAGCACTGGCGGCGGCCTCCACCCTACTTGCCCAGCGCCCGGTGAAGATCAGCCTGACGATGGACGAGCAGTTCGTGACCATCACGCGTCACGCCAGCACCATCCGGATGAAAACGGGCGTCAGCGCGGACGGCCGCATCCTGGCCCGCGAATGCGAGATCTGGTGGAACGGGGGTGCGTACGCTGACATCGGTCCCCGAGTCACCCAGAAGGCCGGCTTCACCTCGGCTGGTCCCTATGACATCGAGAACGTGAGCATCGACTCGTACGCCGTCTACACAAACCTGCCGCCCGCCGGAGCGCTGCGCGGCTTCGGGGTCCCCCAGGTCAACTGGGCGCACGAGACGCAGGGCGACCGGATCGCACGCGAGCTGGGCATGGACCCGCTCGAGTTCCGGCTCAAGAACCTGCTGCGCAACGGACGGCCTCAGGCCAGCGGGACGATCCTCCAGGACAGCGGCACCGAAGAGGTGACCAAGGAGGTGGCTTCGGCGATGCGCTGGGCCGAGCCGCTCGACTGCGGGACGGGCACCACCCGGCGCGGCCGGGGGGTCGCCCTGGCGATCAAGGCGGGAGTCACACCGACCACCTCGGTGGCGATCGTGACCCTGGCCGGGGACGGAAGCTGCACGGTGTACGCGGGCACGGTCGACGTAGGCCAGGGCTCCCAGACCGTGCTGGCCCAGATCGCAGCCGAGGGACTTGCGCTGCGGGCCGAGGAGGTCCGCGTCATTCACCCCGACACCGACGCCACGCCCTACGACATGGGCAGCGTGGGCTCCCGCTCCACCTTCCACATGGGGCTGGCCATCCAGGGCGCCACCGAGCAGGTCAGCCGGCAGCTGATCGAGATGGCAGCCCCCGTGCTGGGCGCCGACGCCGCCGACCTGGAGCTCTACGACGGCTCGGTGGTGGCCCGGGGCAGGGGCGACGCAGAGATCAGCTTCAGAGAGCTGATGGCCACGCGCTTCGGCAAGAACACCGGGACCCTCGTCGGCAGCGGCTCTTTCACCGCTTCCTACGACACGCCAGACCCGGACACTGGCCAGTCGGACGACGTGGCGGTCTTCTGGATGATCGGCGCGGTCGGAGCTGAGGTGACCGTCGACACGGAGACGGGAAAGGTGATGGTGCAGAGACTGGTGAACGTGGCCGACGTGGGCAAGGCCATCAACCCGCTGCTGGTCTCGACCCAGCTCTCCGGCGGCGCTCTGCTCCAGTTCGGCTACGCGATGTCAGAGGAGATGCGCTTCGAGGAGGGCCAGCTCGTCAATTCGGGGCTCGCCCAGTACAAGATCCCCACGATGCTGGACATGCCGAAGTCAGTCGAGGTGGTGCTGGTCGAAGTGCCCCACCGTAACGGACCGCTGGGGGCAAAGGGGATGGGCGAGACGGGAACGCTGGCGGTCTCAGCCGCCATCGGCAATGCGGTCTTCGACGCGCTGGGTGTCCAGGTGAAGGAGCTTCCGCTGACGCCGGAGCGGGTCCTCCGAGCCATCAGGGCCGGCGCCGGCAGGCCGCTGGAGGATTGAGGCTGGTGGAACAGCTGAGGATCCGCTTTCTGCTGAACGGTGAGGAGGTGGAGGCCGGCGTCGCTCCAGTGGAAAACCTGGTGCAGGCTCTGCGCCGCTGCTTTCACCTCTATGGAGGCCGGGAGAGCTGCGGCCAGGGCATCTGCGGGACCTGCACCGTGATCGTGAACGGGCGGGCGGTCTCCGGCTGCCTCTACCTGGCGGTGCTCGCGGAGGGGACGGAGGTGGTCACCGTGGAGGGGCTCTCCGCCGGCGGCCGGCTGCATCCGGTGCAGGAGGCCTTCATCTCCTGCTCCGCGTTTCAGTGCGGCTTCTGCACGCCGGGCATGATACTGATGTCCACCCAGCTCCTCGAGGAGAATCCCGACCCCACAGACCAGCAGATCCGCCACTACCTATCCGGCAACCTGTGCCGCTGCGGCGCCTACCCCGAAATCCTCCAAGCCGTCAAAACCGCCGCCCAAGCGCTGGCGTCCCAAAAATAGGGAGCCGACTTCCCTCCCCCATGGCGGTCCCATGGCGGGGAGGGAGATTTCACTTCAATCTGACTCGTCTATTACTGGGTTGCGGAGTTCGCCGAGGCCCTGGACGCGGGAGATCAGGGTCTCGCCGGGCACCAGCCAGCGGGGCGGCCGCCGTCCCAATCCGACGCCGCCAGGGGTCCCGGTGGCGATCACGTCCCCCGGTTCCAGCGTGGTGAAGGTGCTCAGGAAGGCGATCAGCTCAGCGACGGGTCGCGTCATCATCGCCGTGCTCGAATCCTGCAGGGTCTCCTCGGTGCCGTCCCTCCTGCGCACGATGGTGCTGAGAGTCAGCGACTGCGGATCCGGTATCTCGTCGGCCGTGACCAGAAATGGTCCCAGCGGTCCCGTGCGGTCGAAATTCTTGCCCGGCGTCCACTGCTGACCGGCCATCTGATAGTCGCGAATGGAGACGTCGTTGAAGACGCAGTAGCCGGCGACGTGGTCGAGCGCTTGGGCGGCGTCGATGTCGCGGCCAGGGACGCCGATGACGACCGCCAGCTCGACCTCGTAGTCGATCTGCTCGCTCACGCGCGGCCGCACGACAGGCGCAAGCGGGCCGGTCAGTGAGGTGGTGACACGGACGAAGACCTCGGGCCGCTCGGCGGGCTGGTTTCCCAGCTCTTTGACGTGCTCGGCATAGTTCCGGCCTATGCAGAGGAACTTTCCCGGGGCCGGGATGGCGGGCAGGAGGCGCTCCGGTTCGTAGGCTTGGCGGCGAGACGAGGGCGAGCTGGCGATTTCCATCACCCTGGCCAGCGCCTCCCGGCCCAGCCCCAGCAGTTGACGGACCGAGGAGGGTAGGGCGGAATCTGAACCGGCCAGATCGATCAGCTGCTCACCGTCGGCTACCACCGCCCGCGGTCCGTCCGGAGTGTCGAGCGTTCCCAGGCGCATTCCGAACAGGCTAAGGGGAGCCGTCCAGCAGGTGGTCGGCGATCTGCGAGCGGGTGGCCACCCAGACCCGCGAGTCCCCCATCACCCGCTCCAGGATGCGGTCATAGACCCACGCGCCGGAGGGCCGTCCGAAGACATGCGCGTGCACCGTGACGTCCAGAGAGGTCGCCCTCTCCTCCCGGGTGGTGAGGCGTTCGAAGGTGTCCTCGAATACATCCAGCATCGCCCGCGGCGGGTTTCCGTGACGCACGTACATCGGCAAGTCATTGACTTCCATGGTGAACGGCACGGCCACTATCCCCGCCGAGCCGAAGGACTCGAGGTAGGGGAGGTCCTGGTCGAAGCAGTCGCCGTGCCAGGTGTATCCGGCCCCTGCGAGGAGCCTGGAGGTATTCGGACTGGGGGTGCCTCGCGGGCTCATCCAGCCGCGTGGAGCCTGGCCGGTCACAGAGCGGAGCAGCTCGGTGCAGCGGTGAATGTGCTCCACCTCCTCGCGCTCGGACAGGTACGCGGGCAGGATGTCCTGGGCGTAGGAGTGCGCGCAGACGTCGTGCCCCCGGACGGCGAGCTCCCGGACGGCCTCCGGGAAGGACTCGGCCAGGATGCCGCTGGTCATGACCGTCGCCTTCGAGCGATGGCGATCGAGTATGTCCATCAGCCGCCAGATGCCGGTTTGCGGGCCGTACCTCGCCCAGGACACCGCCTGCGCGTCGAGCACCCCGGGGCGCTGAAGCGGGTTTCCCATGGGACCGATCCCGGGAGCGGCGCCTGGCGACCAGGCTTCGAAGGCGATGTTGAAAACCACGGCGACCAGTCGACCGCCAGGCCAGCTGAAGCCGTCCACGGTTCCTACGGTAGCCGCGCGAGCAGCCCGGCGACGCGCAGCCGCCGCGCTCGCGACCTCAGGAGCGGGGACGCCGCGGCCGTTTGGGAGCGCTTCGCTTTCCGGCACCCCCCGGCTGGTCCTCGCTCTTCTGCTGAGGAGTCGAGAGGCCGGTCATCGAGCGGACGATGCCAGTCTGCATCTTGAGCGTCTCCCCCACGGCTGACGCCCAGGTGTCGAGCAACTGGCGGGCCTCCGGCTGGCCGCCCTTCTCGTCCATGAGCTTGCGAAGGCGCTGAATGGTGACCTCCGCTTCTTCCAGCCGGGCCCGCAGCGCCTCGTACCGCTCCTCCAGTTCCTCGTAGCGGTAGCGGGGCACCACGCCGAGCAGGCTCCAGAACTGCTCGATCGCTTCCATGCCCGGCGGCGGCGACGCGCGGCGGGCGCCCGTCATGCTGGCGCCGCCGAGCAGCGAGTTCAGCTGGTCGCGGCTCAGCCCGCCGGTAAAGGGCAGCAGCATCTCCATCGTCTCGGCCGAGGACTGCATGCCCTTTAGCAGGCGTCTCCAGGCGTCCAACATGCGGGGATCGACCACGCCTTCTCTATCTTGGCGCAGTGGGCACCGCACCGCCAGCAAGAGAACACCTGCGTAAGGTGAGACCCATCGCGCAGCAATAAGCGCGGAGGAGGCTAGTGGCATTGGTCGACATGAACAAGCAGGCTGAAGAGACCTTCCGAGCATGGCTGGATGCACAGCGGTCGCTCTGGGAACGCTGGCTGGAGTCTTCCCGACGGTTGGGCCAGGCGAAGTCCGGCGAGGAGTGGCAGAAGGAGGCCGAGCGTCTTCTCGATCAGTGGGAGGAGTCCGCCCGGTCGACTCTCAACATTCCCGTCGAGCAGACAGGCAGGCTGGTCGAGATGCTCTCCGAAGCGGAAAATGTCCCCCGTGAGGCTGTGCGCTGGGCCGAGCAGGTGCATCGCGTCATAGAACAGTGGAGCGAAGCGCAGCGACCACTGGTCGACGTCTGGTTCACGACCGCGAGGCAGTTCGGGCCTGCGCGCCGGACGGGAAATTGGGACGAGGTCATGGAGACCTGGCGCTCGGCCGCCGCAGAAGCGGCCAGGTCCCAGACTGCCTGGGCGCAGCGGGTAGTCCAGCGCGATCAGGACGGGGAGGACCAGAAGGCCGAGCCTGGCGAGAAACGAGCCACCAACTCGTCGCGCTCCAGCCGGTCGAGCTCCGCTCGCTCCAGCTCGGCGAAAAAGACCGGCACCCGCGGCGGCTCTACCCGGAGCCGCAACAAGTAGGAAGGAAAAGGTCCGGGCGCTTCACGCGAGGCGCCCGGCCCTCTTATTCGATCCCCTGTCGATGCAGACTTTCGCGGCAGGGGCCGCCCGTCAACCCTCCATCTTGAGGATGCCGAAGACCGCTCCCTGGGGGTCCTGGACGATGGCGAACCGACCTCCTGGGAAGTCTCGGGCCGGCATCATCACCCTGCCACCCAGCTCGCTGACCCTCCCGGCGAGTGCATCGACGTCGGGAGCCGCGAAATAGTTCATCCAGTGCGGTGGGACCTCAGCCGGGATCTCCGAGCTCATCTCCATACCGCCGCCGATCGACTCTCCACCGAGCTGCCACTCCGTGTAGGAGGGCTGCCCCTCTCCCATCGGGCTGCTCTTGACGCCCCATCCGAAGACCTTCTGATAGAAGGACTTGGCCTGCTCGATGCCGTGCGTGTTGAGCTCCGTCCAGGCGTAGGCGTACGGCTCCTGAGCCGCCTCGAAGCCCCCGTGCTGGCCGGGCTGCCAGACCGAGAAGAAGGCGCCCGTGGGGTCCTGGAAGACGGCCATACGGCCGGACTTAAACACGTCGAACGGGGGTGCCACCACCTTGCCCCCGGCCTCTTCGACCTTCCTCGCCGTCGCATCCGCGTCTTCAGTGCCGAAGTAGATCATCCAGGCGGGCGGCTGGTCTGGGCTCTGAACCCCGCCCGCCGCCGCCACGTACTTACTGATCCGGGTGAACATCGTGTAACCGCCCGCCGACGGGTCCTCGGTCGCATGGGCCTCCCAACCGAAGAGGCTGGTGTAGAACGACCTCGCTCCATCGAGGTCGGTGGTGGAGACGTCCACCCAAACCGGCGCCCCGGCCGTGAAAGTGACTACCTCAGACATCAGGCCTCCTCGCTTTGCAGCTTGGTTTGGAGATTTGGCGGCGCAGATTATCGCAAACAGCTCCCGATGGTGCCCCTCTCCATTCGGGAGCGGCGGGGGAGGAAAGTGCTGCCCCTACTCGGCACGCCGCCGGGCGCTGCCTGGCTGCCTTGCCTGTCCGGCGTTGTTTCCGCCGAGGCGAACCGGCGTCAGACCGAGCCGGCGCTCCCGGAACTGGACCGCCCGACCTTCGCCTTCAGCTCGGTAACCCTGGCGGCGGCCTGGTCGCCAACCTGGCTGGCGCTCTCCTGGGCCGTGGACGCCGCCCTGCTGGCGGTGTTCAGGATGGGCTCCCGGTTCTGCTCCCACCTGGCCTGAAACCGCGCTCTCCGCTCAGCGCCGCTTACCGGATCCAGGAAGTAGACGGCAGCCCCGCCGATGACCGCTCCAAACAACAGCCTGGGACTCAGCATCGCTCTTCTCCTCTATGCAGACGCCGCTTCTGGACATTGACTCCTCGCGATGACGAACTCACGGCCCCAGGGTACGTGGGTCCGTTGCGCAGGTGCCGCCCACTCCTGACCGCACCGGTTGGCGAGTTCCACGATCTCCCCCGTCGCCTCGAACGACTCGGCATCGTAGCCGTCCGGCATCTCGCCGCGAAGAAACCTGTCGAGAGCGATCAACCCCATCTCCCACCCGGTCCCCATGCCCCAAACGCCGGTTTCAGGGTCGTTCAGGACCGGATCGACCTGACGCCCCTGGAGCTCGACGAGCTCGGGGACCGGCGCTTCTTCGAGCTCGAGCATGGTTTCCTCGTCCGCTTGCCGGGTCAGGCGAAGCTCGACTCTCGCTGGACGGACCTTCCCCGTAGATCCAGGTGACCCTGAGTAAGCGAGGCTGATTGCCCATCGTGTGTGGGTGGTGGTTCAGTGACCGACGATGCTTATCTGAATCCCGCCTCTGTGCGTATCCATTGAGGGTTTCTTACGGTGCGGAGTTCGCGGCTCAGGTTCGCGGCCTCTCGCTATGAGCATTTGTCAGACGTGATTCCTCCCTCCTCTCTGGGGCCACCCGGTGCATGGCCGTGGTGGCCCCTTCCTTAACCCGGAAGGGTTGGCCCGCTCGTTGCGATGCTGACAATGGTCACAAGGGAGGCCTGCCCGATACTGCACTGAACGGAGGCCCTGCGCGAGCGTCCACAGGTTTCTCGACCTGTTGTTCCCGGAGCTACGTGACGGCCACCTCGGCGCGGCGGCCGAAGGCCCAGTTGGTTCCCGTCAGATAGCCGCCCAGACCTACCAGAATGAGCGCGTTCAGGCCGTGGAGGGCCGCCACCGTCGGTACAGGAATGCGAGCGAAGACGATCTGAAGGACGAGCAGGACGAACAGGACTCCGGTCAGGATTGTCGTCCGCCGGGGGTGGCGGGCAG
Organism: Candidatus Dormiibacterota bacterium; assembly: GCA_955652675.1. Taxonomy (GTDB): domain Bacteria; phylum Chloroflexota; class Dormibacteria; order Dormibacterales; family Dormibacteraceae; genus Nephthysia. Next base: position 12,412 of record CATPBP010000127.1, on the reverse strand, counting down.
CGAACGAGAGAATCAGCATGATGAGAATCGTCAAGCCAACGATGTATCCGTTGATCGCGTGCAGCCCGGCGAAGGTGTCGGCGTTCTTGAACGCCGCATAGACATCCTTGGCGTTGTCATTGGTATTCACGATGGTGAATATCGTTGCGGCAATGAAGTAGAGCTGGGCGAAGAACTCGAGCATCAGCAATGCTCCGACCACGGAGTAGGCTTTTTGGAAGATACGCACAGCGGACGCCCCCTTTGGATCAGAAATGAACCTGGTCACTGTAGCGGCTGGGCTGCCGCCCGACCAGCCCTGATTCTCCGTCTGGCCGAGCCGAGTGCAGCCGCACGAGGCTGAGGTTGAGGTTCGGCTTGCAGCCACAGCCTCGATCTCCCTCGGAACCCTTACTGTAGAGGTCAAGGGACTCTTGACAGCACCGGCCACTGGAAGGTATCGGCTTCGTGCGGATGTTCGCCCGCCGCCAGGCTCAACCGGGCTGGAACGGGATTTGGGCTGGTTTCGCGCTGCTCGGCGGGCGCGCCGGCTGGCCTGGATCAGCCTGGCCTGGATGACCGTCGAGGGGACCGTAGGGCTGGCCGCCGGATTCCGGGCCGGATCGATCGCCCTGGTCGGCTGGGCCCTCTCCTCGGTCGTCGAGGGCCTCGCGAGCGTGATCGTCATATGGAGGTTCACCGGCGCCCGCACAGTTTCGGAAACGGCAGAGGGCAGGGCCCAGAAAGCGGTTGCGATCAGCTTCTGGCTGCTCGCGCCCTACGTGGCGATCGAGTCGGTCCGGAACCTGCTCACCCGAGAAACGCCGGAGACAACGCTGCTCGGGATCGGCCTGACGATCAGCAGCTTGCTGCTGATGCCTGCGCTTGGCGTCGCCAAGCGACGCCTCGGATATCGGCTCTCTTCTCGCGCCACCGCCGGCGAGGGCTCCCAGAACTTGCTATGCGCCTACCTCGCCGGCGCCGTGCTGGTTGGCCTGCTCGGTAACAGCCTATGGGGATGGTGGTGGTTGGATCCGGTCGCCGGGCTGCTGGTCGCCGTGGTGGCGATCAAAGAGGGCCGGGAAGCCTGCAGTGGCGAGAGCTGGTGCGCCACGCCTGCTGCCGCCGCTGACTCGACCTGCACTTGCGCTCCCGGCTGCACAGACGTCTGCTGCAGTGCCGCGGCTCACAGCGGGGGCCAGCCATCAAGCACGCGTGACGCAATACCCTGATCGGATGGCCGCGCTCGAGCGCAGGTTCGTCGCCCGAAACGAGCCCGGCCTGCCCAACGCCGTCCACCACGACGAGTTCGCGCGACGACTTGGCTTTCGGGCCGGTCTTGTGCCGGGTGCAGACCTGTACGGGTTCATGGCCGAGCTGTCCGCCCAGGCCCTCGGGCGGCGGTGGCAGGAAGCCGGGGCTCTCTCGGCCAGGTTCAATTCGCCCGTCTACGATGGCGAAGAGGTCGGCGTGTGCGCCAGCCAGCGCCCGGACGGGCTGGCGCTCGAGCTGGTCAACCCGGACGGGCTGGTCTGCGCAACCGGGGCGGCCGTGGCGGTCGCGGAGGGCGGTCAGCCTGACCGAGAGCAATACCCGGTGATGGAGCTGCCCAGCCGACCGGGACCGCCGGCCTTCGTCCAGGGCCAGGCCCTGGGCACCCTCCAGGTCCAGCTCCCGAGCCAGGATCTCGCCTGGGCCCCCCGGCTCGGCAATCAGATTCTGATGGCAAACGCCGACCTGCCGCCCTGGATGCACGTCGAGAGCAGGGTCCGGCACCTCGGCCTTCCAGGGGACGCCGAGGCGGTCTCCGTCCGCGGCACCGTGGCCGGCACCTGGGAGCGCCGCGGCCATCGTTTCGTCGAGCTCGACCTGCTCATCCTCGGCTCGGATGATCGGCCTCTGGCCCAGCTGAGGCATGTCGCCATCGTCGAGCTGGCGCAGCTCCGGCGCGGACCGTAAGCCGAGCCTCTAGCCAGCCGGCCGGGGTCACCGCCCTCAGCTCCCGCCCGGAATAGTTGCTTGCGCACACAAGTTTTCAATGGGCAAATCCAGCATTGCTTTCGGAGGTTAAGAGGATGGTAGAACGTTACGAGCTCGACCCGACGCACACCCTGATCGGGTTCAGCGCCAAGCATTTGGCGGTGACCACGGTTCGGGGCAGCTTTCAGAAATTCAGCGGTTGGGTTGCATTCGATCGCAGCGACCCCGGTTCTCTCACCGGAGAGATCGCTGTCGACATCGCCAGCCTCACGACGGGCACGGAGCAGCGAGACAACCACCTACGCTCGGCCGACTTCTTCGAAGCCGACGCTCATCCCCAGGGGATCTACCGCCCGACTTCAGCCGAGCCCGTTGGGGAGGGCAAGTACCGTGTGACCGGGGATCTGACCATCAAGCAGACCACCAGGCCGCTCGTTCTCGAGGTCACCGTCGAAGGCGAACTCGACCATCCCTTCTACGAGGGGCGCAAGATCCTCGCCGTCACGGCCACCGGCCAGCTCAACCGTAAGGACTTCGGTCTCAACTGGGACGGCGTGGCGGGAGTGATCCCGCTTGCGAGCAACGAGATCAAGGTTCAGATCGAATCCGAGCTCGTCAGCACGGCACAGCCGGCGCAGCAGGCAGAAGCGGCAGCGGCGCGCTGAGTCCGACCGGCGATCGGTCCGGTTAGGGTCAAGAGAGGTGCCTCGTGGCGCCTCGCTTGCCCCAGCCGAGGAATCGCCGGCGCGATCACCTCAAGCTTCGGCAGCTCGAAAACAAGAAGAAGTCACGGCCCGCGCTGGCGACGGTAAGCGCCAGGCGAAGGAAGGCGAGGATCACCAGCGGGATCAGGAGCGTCTGCAGAAACCAGAGAGCGACCGCGACGCCGACCATGTTGACGCCTCCGCCGATCAACTGAAACAGACTCTGAGTCAGTTGGAAGGGCCGGCCCTGGCTCGCGATGCCCGGGTCAGCCGATCATGGAAGGCGGGCCGGTCGAACGCCTCCAGGGACACCGCCGTGGTCACGTCGAGCACCTTCCCGGCCGAATTCCGGGTGACCAACTCCGTCAGCATCTGCTGCTGCCTCTGCTCTACCGCCGAGGCTATCCCGGCCGCGCCCAGCAGGCCGACCAGCAGCGCGATGCTGGGCAATGTGGGTCTCAGATCATGCTGGTTCTGGCTGGTCAGTACCGACCCCAGCAGCTGGCCCACCACGAGCACCTGACCTGCCAGCATAACGGCCCCCAAGACCTGCAGACCGACTGCCGTCGCCAGTTCTCTGGAACCCACGGACCAGACCATGCGGACAGAGCCAATGACAAGGTTGGGGAGCTGCCGGATCGGCCTGAGATCCGGCGGTTGCAAGGACCTCGTAGACGGATTTGGGCCGAGCCTCACCCTCCGCCAAGGCTCCATTGTTACCGAAGCCGCAGGCGATGGCGGCGACTCCCTTAGCCCGGATCCACCGATTCGCGGCGAGCGAGTTGGTGTCCAGGTGCTCCAGATCGTGGGTCCGCGCCGAGCACCGGAGTGAGCGCAGCCTAAGCTGCGTGAACGCGGGGCGCAGAAGCCGGCCCGCCGAGGTGGCGTGCATGGGCGCCAAGGCGCCGTCGTGGATCGGTGGATCCGGGCTTAGGCGACCTCGTCTGCGCCGTCGACGTAGGTGAGGATGTTGCCGATGTGCGCCAGGATCCGCTGGTGCAGTTGCTCGAGGGCAACCACCAGCTCCTCGTCCACATCACCGGCCCACGCCTCCGCCCGCAACACGTAGTCGGCGGCCAGCCGGGCCGCCGCCAGGCGGAGCGGATCGCGCGCGATCACGGGGCGAGTGCGGTGGTGACCGACGCCACCACCGCCCCCAGCGCACTGCTTGCCGGGATCGTCATCCCGGGTTCCGTCTCTGCCGGCTGCCGAGCACGGGGCTCAGTGACCAAGTGTCGCCCAGGTCATCAGCGCTGCTTGCGCTCGCTGCCGGTCTCGTCGTCGAGTTCGATCTCCTCTTTGCGAACCTGGTCTGTGACCTGGCGCTCTTCGGTAGTTGTCTCCTTACCCAGCCGGACCCGCTCAACAGGCACCGTCTCCTTGCCTACGACGGGGCGCTCAGCCGTGAGAGTCACCTCGTGTTCCTCCTCGCTGATACCAGGCCCGGACATCGCCACATCCCGATTCGCATCGGTGATCGGCTCGCGTTCGACCCGAATTTCCTCGCGAGAGACCGGCACCGTCGTCTGAACGTTTTCCGTAACGACGTACTTTCTGAGCCGGGCACGTCCCGTCTCGACGCGCTCGGTTCCCACATGCAGACGCTCCTCTGAGCGGGTCATCGCCTCATCAGTGGTGGGACCGCTGACATCCCGGCCCTGTACACGAGGCTGGGCGGTCAGACTGGGCGCCGCCGTCACGGAACCTCGGCCGGCGTCCGCCTCACCGTAATGGCGGAAGAGGTCGCCCTCTTCCTCTTCCGAGAGTTCGCGACCGGGGTCGTAGTGGGGCGCGTCCTTGACCAGCTGTTTGGCATAGGGAACTCGCACCTCGGCGCCATCCTCACTCGCTTCGGTCAGTGGGACCAACGACCTGTGAGTGCCGAACCAACCGGTGGTCACCGAGATCCACTCCGGCTGCTGGTTGTCGGTGTCGAGGTAGATCTCCTCCACTGTGCCGATCTTCTCCCCGTCAGAGCCGACCACGTTCCGGCCGACTAGATTCTGGGGATCGCTGATCCTCATATTGGTTTGCTCCTTGATCCTCGCGGGATCCACAACTGAGATGCTTGATGTCGTTTTGCGACAGAGACGTCTCTTGACCGGACTCTAGTGCAGGCATCCTGGTCAGACCGGTGAAATCCGTTCTTGCTTAGACGCACCATTGGACAGGGGTTCCTCCCCTTGTTGGGGGAGGTTTGGGAGGGGGCCCTTTCGAAGCAGCCAAGATACAGTCAGCCCGGACCGCTTGAAAAAGGACCCCCTCCCTGCACCCTCCCCCCCAAAAAGGGAGGGACTAAATCAACGGTATTCCCCTTCCGCGGGCCAGAGCTCCATCCCGGCACGACTCAGCTCTCGTCCGATGAGCACGAGAACCTGGTGTCCACGAGAGAGCAGAGGCCAGCAGTCGAAGGAGTAGAGACCGCTGCCCATTGGCGTCCTCAGGTTCAACTCCCAGCCTCTCCTGGCGTGACCGGGGTCGCGCCAGATCGCCGATGCTTTGGATCGGTCGTACGGATCAACGAGCTCGCTGAAGCGTGTCCCCCGCAGCTTCTCCCGTATGAAACCTCCAGCGCGTGCGAAGGCGACGTTGGCATCCGCGATTCGTCCGGACGGATCCAGCAGAAGAATCGGCTGAGGCAAGAGGTCCGCCGCAGCGCGCCAAGGTGAGTCATCTTTGAGTACATCACCGCTTGCGCCACCCTCGTCGCCTCCCCGGGAGGGCGCAGGCAGCCCACCCTGGACTTCGAGCGCCGCCATCTTCAGCGTGATGCCACGCGTGTCCGCCAACTGCTTCATCTGCTGCAGTAACTGCACCTCGTCCAGGCCGTATCGCCTGTGCCCGGCTGCGGAACGCTGAGGCTTGATCAGCCCGTAGCGACGCTCCCAGATCCGGATCGTGTGGGCGGTCAGTCCGACCATCATTGCGACCTCACTGATGGTGAAGGTGGGTTCCTCGCTCACTGTGCGATCAGCCTCCTCGCCAGTACGACGCTGACACGTGCGTCGACACCATGCCCATCGGCTCCCACCCGGCGCCAGAGGCCGGGAACTCGGTTGAAGGCAGCGCCTCCGACCACGACCGGTATGCGCCTACCCTTCATCTGCTCGACAGAGTGCCGGACGGCTCGGATGCTGGGCAGGTATCCAGCGGAGAGGCCGACCAGGGCGATGCGTCGCCCGGCAATGTACGCCGATAGCTCCTCCACCGGTGTTCTGCCTCCGAGCTGCTCGACCGACCAGCCGTCGTCCTCCAGCGCCAACTGCAGCACACGGAGGCCGACGACGTGCTGTTCATCGCCCACGGCTGCTAGCACACAGGATGTTCCAGGTCTGACAGGGTGATCGGACGGTGTGGGCTCGAGGTCCTCGACGACCGCCTCAACGATGGCGGTCGCCCTGTGCTCGATAGCGACGCCGATCCGTCCCGAATACCAGAGCTCCCCGATTTCGTACTGGGCAGGCTGAATCAGGTCCGCGAACACGTCGGTTCGGCTCTGCGCTGCGCTGAGGCTTTCGCGGGTAATCGCCCGTGAACGGCTCTGATCCCCGCTCACCAATGCCTCGACCAGGCGGCGCACCGGGAGTCGCCTTCGCACCAATCACAGTCTGCTGTATTGTCGCAAAGTCTGTCTAATGCCCTGGTCCTCCAGGGATGCGCCCCTTCCCCACCTCTACTAGGCTCCCTAGCGTGGCGGACCTCGTCTTGCTCCTGACGACCGATGAGGATCTCGCCGAGTCGGTGACGGAACTGCTCGCCCTGGAGGGCCTCCGCGTCGCGACGGTCGCAGGGACTCAACCCGTGCACGTTGTCCTCGCAGACCTGGACGCATGGCCGGCGGACTGGAACCTGAGACTGCTGCGGCAGCGCTTCGGACGCGTGCCGTGTCTGTTGCTGAGCGGGTCTCCCTTCGCGGGACCCTATACAGCTACGACGTTGACTCGCGGCTATTTCGTGCCCAAGCCCTTTTCACCAAACAGGCTCCTGGCGGTGCTTAGGAGGTGCATAAGTGAAGGATCGCTGGGATGCTGAAACGCTGAGCGCGGTCAGAGAGCTGGCCTCGGACCTGAGCTCCCTCTTGACCTCGCTGGAGGTCTCGCGGCAGCGCTACGAAGGGGACAAGGCAATTCAGCGGAGCTACGTGGTGGCAGCGCGAATGCGTCAGAGCCTGGAACGATTGATCGCGTTGCTGCAGATGTGATCTGGCGGCTCTTCGACACACTCTTGGACCAGCGCCAGTTACAGATTTCCCTCCCCTTGCGGGGGGGCTTTTCTTAGCCGCCTCCTGCGATGGCTCCCACCACCATGAAGGGCTCCGCGCCCTTAGCGACGGGGTCGGGCAGCGGGGCGTCCGCGGGTTCATGGGAAAGGTCCTCTTCGCAGGCAAAGAACCTCACAAACGGCCGGCGGCGCTGCGTGGCGTGATCGCGGATCGTCCCGCGCAGCATTGGATACCTGTCCTCTAGTGCGTCGAGGATCGAGCCCTGCGTGACGGGGGCCTCGACCTCGAGCTCCACCTCTCCATGGACTCCGGCCAGCGTCCGCAGATGGGCTGGAAGCACGACTCGGATCATGGCAACGTCTGCACCTCGACGGAGAGGACCGCCGGAAGGTTTCTGACGATCGGGGTCCAGTTGTCACCGGCGTCGGCTGAGGCGTACACCTGTCCGCCGCTGGTACCAAAGTACACGCCACAGGAATCCAGCGAGTCGACGGCCATCGCGTCGCGCAGCACGTTGAGGTAGCAGTCGCTCTGTGGCAGGCCGTTCGTGAGCGCCTCCCACTCGTTTCCGCCCGTCCGGCTGCGGTACACGCGCAGCTTCCCATCCGGCGGGAAATGCTGGGAGTCGCTCTTGATCGGAACGACGTAGACGGTGTCCGGCTCGTGCGCGTGAACCTCGATCGGGAACCCGAAGTCGGACGGCAGGTTGCCGCTGACTTCCTGCCATGACTCGCCGGAGTCGTCGCTTCGCATCACGTCCCAGTGCTTCTGCATGAACAGCACGCCCGGGCGCGATGCGTGCATCGCGAGTCGGTGCACGCAATGGCCGACCTCCGCACCCGGATCAGGGATGCCCTCCGAGTGCAGCCCATGGTTGATCGGCCGCCAAGTCTGGCCGCCGTCGTCAGTTCGGAAGGCACCCGCCGCGGAGATGGCTATGAAGATCCGCTCGGGATTGCTGGGATCCTGGAGGATGGTGTGCAGACACAGCCCCCCCGCGCCCGGCTGCCAGGAGGGCCCCGAGGCGTGCTGGCGCACCCCAGAGAGCTCGTGCCAGGTACGGCCGCCGTCCACCGTGCGGAACAGGGCGGCGTCCTCCACTCCGGCGTAAACGGTGTCCGGATCGGTCAGCGAGGGTTCGAGATGCCATACCCGAGCGAACTCCCAGGGGTGCTGCGTTCCGTCGTACCACTGGTGAGTGCCCGCGATCCCGTCGTACGTGAACTCGTTTCCGACCGGCTCCCAGGTCTTGCCACCGTCCTCGGAGCGCTGAATGGTCTGTCCGAACCAGCCGCTGGACTGGGACGCATACAGCCGATCCGGATCAACCGGTGAGCCCTTGAGGTGATAGATCTCCCAGCCCGCAAAGTAGGGCTCGCTGACTTCCCATCGCTCGCGCTTTCCGTCCGACGTCAGGACGAAGGCGCCTTTGCGCGTTCCAACCAGTACCCGTACCCGACTCATCCGTCACTCCTTACTGCATTCAAGCGATGCTCGCCACCGAGCACCTGCCAATCTAGTCCAACGTGCCGGCTTAGGGCCGACATCCCGACGGACCCATGGAGATGGGCTGGCATCATCGGCCGGCTTCGGGTAGATCGGCATCCGCCTAGGCGGCCTCCTCCGAGGCCTCCCTTTCGCCCGCGTCCGCCGTCTCTGACCCCGCCGCAACCTCTGACCGGAGCACGATCGCCGCGACCAGGATGGCGGCGGCGAGGAAGCCTGCCCCGATTCCGAAGGCCAGGTGGTAGCCGGCGATCAGCGCTGACGTGGTGCCCTCTCCGGCGGCCAGCAGCTGGTTCGTGCGAGAGCTTGCCAGAGTAGCCAGCACCGCCAGGCCCAGAGAGCCGCCCATCTGGGCGGTGGTGTTGATCAGCCCGGAGACGAGACCGGAGTCGCTGGCCGTCGCGCCTGACATGCCGAGCGTCATCACCGCCGGGAACGACAGGCCACCGCCGACGCCGAGCAGCACCATCGAAGGCAGGACGTCATATGCGTACCGGGCCTCCAGAGGCGCCCGGGCAAACAGCGCCAGTCCGGCCGTGACCAGCGTCAGGCCTATGAGGAGCATCGTGCGGGCGCCGAAACGGGTGTTCAGCTGTGCCGACAGGCGGAAGGACAGCGCTCCGATGGCGACCGCGACCGGCAGGAAGGCGAGCCCGATCTGCATCGGGTCATAACCGAGAATCCGCTGCAGGTACAGGGCGCCAAGGAAGAACATCCCGAACATCCCGGCCACCATCAGGACCTGGATCAGGTTTGCCCCCGAAACGTTGCGTGACCGGAACAGGTCGAGGGGCAGTAGCGGGTTGGCCGCCGTGGCCTGGCGGATGAAGAAGGCTGCCAGGAGCAGGGCCGCCACGGCACCCAGGCCGAGCGTGTGCGCCGAGTCCCAGCCGTAGTTCGTCGCTTCGACGATCGTGTAGACGCCCAGCATCAGCGCGGAGGTGACGAGGATGGCGCCGGCGACGTCGGCACCCTGACTGAGTCCGATTCCTGGATCCGATTCGATCAGGCGCAGGGCCAGCACCACGGCCACGATCCCGATCGGGAGGTTGACGAAGAAGATCCAGTGCCAGTTGACGGCCTGGGTCAGGACACCGCCGGCGAGGAGGCCGATCGAGCCACCGGCGGCGGCGGTGAAGCTGAAGACGCCGATCGCGCGGGCTTGCTCACGCCGCTCCGGGAACATCGTCACGATCACGCCCAGGATCACTGTGGAGGTCATCGCGCCCCCCACACCCTGGATCAGTCGGGCGACGATCAGCATGCCCTGACTCCCCGACGCACCGCAAAGGAGCGAGGCTGCCGTGAACACCACCAGGCCGGCAACGAAGATGCGCTTGCGACCGATCAGGTCGCCGAGCCGGCCGGCCAGGAGGAGCAGGCCGCCGAAGGGGATCAGGTAGGCGTTGACAACCCAGGCCAGGCCCGATTGCGAGAAGCCGAGGTCACGCTGGATCGATGGCAGGGCCACGTTCACGATCGTGGCGTCGAGGACGATCATCAGCATCCCGACGCAGAGCACGATCAACGCCAGCCAGCGCGATCTGCTTCCCGATGGGGCGACCGGAGTCGAAGTCATAGAGTCCCTCCTGGGTGAGCTCGAGTTGGTTGTTGTTGTGGCCGACGGTTGTTATAAACCACCATACTTTTCAATGTCAAGGTCTCGCGCTACAATCAGGACCATGACAAGCCGGTCCTACGGACAGTTCTGTGGATTCGCCCGCGCCCTGGAGCTGGTAGGCGAACGCTGGACGCTCCTGGTCGTTCGCGATCTCGTGCTCGGCCCCAAGCGTTTCACTGAACTGCGCCGAGGCTTGCCGCGAATCCCTACCAACATCCTCTCCGCGAGGCTCAAGGAGCTGGAGGATGCAGGCGTCCTCCGCCGCCGCGTCCTGCCACGGCCGGCGGCTGGGGTGGTATACGAGCTTACCGGGTACGGGCAGGAGCTCGAGGACATCGTGCTACGCCTGGGCCTCTGGGGAGCGAGGTCACTCGGGGACCCCCGGCCGGACGACATCGTTACGACGGACTCGTTGATCCTGGCCCTTCGTGCCACATTTTTGCCCGAGGCGGCCGGTGACCTCCGCGCCGGTTACCAGCTCAACCTCGGCGACGTCGTCGTCCACGCCCGCATCGACCAGGGCAGTCTCGAAGTCGGGGAGGGGCCACTGGCCGGGGCGGACCTCGTCATCGAGACCGGCCCGGCGATCAGGGCGCTGCTCTCCGGCGAGGTCAGTCCCGGCGAGGCGGTCCAGACCGGCTGCGTCCGGCTCACTGGCGACCCCGACCTGCTGACGCGGTTCGTGGAAGCCTTCCACATTCCGCCCGCGCCGGTCGCTCTTCCCGTGTAACCGGATTAACCGAGATCTCCGCTGAGTTCCGATTTACCATGAAGGGGGCTGGCGACCTGATCAGGGAGGCCGTGACCTCCTGGCCGGGGGTTGAGGCCCTCCCCCACCGCTTCGGCGGCCTCGAATATCGTTACGGCCGCAAGGAGATGGGACACGTGCACGGCGACCGCCTTGCGGACCTGCCCCTCCCTCGCAAGCTCCACGACGAAGTGATTGCCGCGGGCCGCGCGCAGCCCCACCACGTCCTGCCTGAAACCGGCTGGGTCAGCTGCTGGATGGTCGGTCCCGAGGACGCTGCTGGAGTGATCGAGCTTTTCAGGATCCAGTACGACCGCTACGCGGCTGCCGCGAGCGGCCAGTCTGCCGCGGCGTTTGAGGCCTAGCCTCCGGGCTTGAAGACCATCAGAACGATGATCGCCAGCACCACAACCGAGGTGCCGATCCCGGCCACCGTGCCGCGACTCGCCAGCGACTTGTATTCGGCGCTTTCCGGTCCGTGGTTCTCGAGCGCCTGGATCTGGCGGCGCAGCGTGGGCGTGTAGAGGAGGAGGCCAAGAACCACGGCCACCAGCCAGAGCACCAACGCGCCGCTGATCCAGAAGGTCGTCAGCGAGAGATGGCCGACGAAGACCATGGTGAGGCCGCTGAGCAGGAGCAGGCCGTAGGCAGGGTTGGCCACTCGGTCATCCATGAACTTGACTCCGCGGAGCGCAAAGCCAAGGTGCTCAGGAGAGCGGGCAGCTCGCCCGGTCCATATCCCGTAGGAAGCGTTGAACCCGACGGCCGTGATGGCCAGCAGGATGTGCACGAACTTGACGGTCGTGAACAGCACCGACACGGATCATAGTCGCGGCGCCACCGCCTCCGCCCTCAGCTCAATCTTTGATCCAACTCTGATTCTGCGAACTATGACGAACGGGGCATTTTGCGCAGAGTGATGATTCGGTCGAAGCTTCTATCCCCGCATGTGGACATGGTCCAAGACCGGCCCGGTACAGCTTGTGTGCTTTGCCAGAGCTGCGCCCTCCCACACTTTGCTAGCCTGCGGCCTTGGTCGACATCACCGGTTCATGGGCACTCTCCATGTCATGCGCTCGCGGGTAGTCCGGCCCTGCAGCTGACGCCCCGCGAGTCTGAGAAGCTCCTCGTCTATGTCGCCGCCGACCTGGCTCGGCGGCGACGAGGCCGCGGACTGAAGCTCAACCTGCCCGAGTCGGTCGCACTCATCACGGAGGCGATGTTGGAGGCTGCCAGAGATGGCAAGCGTGCGGCCGAGGTGATGGCGCTGGGCCGGGAGGTCCTGAGCCGGGATGACGTGATGGCCGAGGTGCCCGAGCTGCTCCACGTCATGCAGGTCGAAGCCACCTTCCCGGACGGCACCAAGCTGTTGTCCTGTCACGACCCGATCCCATGAGCCCGCTTGGCGGCTACCAGCACCCGGTCGACGAGATCGAGATCAACGCCGGCCGGCCGGCGACACGGCTTCGGGTCGCCAATCGCGGCGACCGGCCGGTCCAGGTGGGTTCCCACTACCACTTCGCGGAGACCAACCGGGCGCTCCTCTTCGACCGGCAGGCGGCCTACAGCCAGCGACTCGACATTCCCTCGGGGACGGCGGTCCGCTTCGAACCGGGTGAGACCAAGCAGGTAACGCTGGTGCCGTTCAGCGG
>CATPBP010000126.1 GCA_955652675.1 Candidatus Dormiibacterota bacterium | reverse complement strand
GACACCGCCCGCCGCCGAGTCTCCCTCAGCCTGAAGCAGCTCTCCAACGCCCCCGCCGGCCGAGGCGGCCTCACCAACTACCGCTACGAGGACGAGGAAGAGTAGAGAAAGGTTCTCTCCCCCGCGAAGTCGGTCCGCGAAGTCGGGGGAGTACCCGGCGGATCCGGGGGAGGGGGCTTGACCGCGTACACCTACCGGCTAGCGGCAGCCAGCGCTAGCTTCCTCCGCGCCTCCGAATAGAACGGGTAGAGCTGGAGCGCGCGCCGGTAGGCATTCCCCGCCGCCTGCTGGTGCCCGGCCGCCGCTTCGGCGTCCCCCAGCGAGGTGTAGACGTCCGGCTGCGGGTCGTTGAGCCGCGCTGCCGCCCTGAGGTTGTCCAGGCCGCCGGCCGCCGCCCGGTATCTGGGCTGCAGGGGATCGGCCACCGCGGCCTGAGCCGGCCGGCCGCCATAGAAATGGATATCGGCGAGCAGCGCCGGCAGGGCAAGCGAGAGGGCGGCAACCAGTGCCCCGGCCGCAAGAGCGCCCCGCCAGACGATCGCTCGATGGACCCCGTTGCCCCGGCCGGGCCAGGCGGCGCCGGCCAGCAGCCAGAAGGCGGCGGTAACCGGCGCCCAGTCGAAATTGAGCATGGCCCAGGCCAGGTAGGCGGCGGCGGCGCCGGCAAAGCCCAGCAGCTCCGGCCTCCGCAGAACTCCCCACCACCAGGTGACGAAGAGCCAGGTACAGGCTGCCAGGCCGAGGAAGCCCTGCGCCGCCGCCAGGTCGAGGGGCAGCGAGTGAGCCCGGTCGAAGCTGTCTCCCGGCTCCCAATCCTGCGTCTGGTAGCGACCGAAGACCAGCCCCAGCGTGTCCTCACCCCAGCCCACCAGGGGTCTGGCGGCGACCACGCTGAGGGAGTCCCGCCAGACCCCCAGCCGGGCGCTCCCGGTGTCCTGGTTGAGCTGGCGCAGCGGGCTCAGGAGCAGCAGCAGGGCCGCTGCCACCAGCAGGACGCCGCCCACCACGGCGGCCAACCAGCGGAGGCGCCTGGGCGCGAGCAGGGCGGCGAGGACGGCCAGACCCGCCAGCGCGGCCAGCCAGCCGCTCCGAGAGGCGCTCACGACCAGACCGGCCGCCAGCAGTCCGGCCAGGACCAGCCAGGGCCGGTTTCCCATCCGGCCGGAGGTGCCCCCCTCGGCTTCGGTGATGCCCCGGTGGACGGCGAGCGGCAGCGCCATGGCGAGCAAGCCCCCGAGCAGGTTGGGCTGCCCGAGGTTGCCGTCCGGACGGGGCAGCGCCCCGAGCAGCGCCTGCCCGATGGCCTCGGTCGAGGCCAGGCCGCAGCCCACCAGAAAGGCGGTGACCACCCAGCGCCGCTCGCCTATCCAGGCCGCTCCGCAGAGCAGCCCGAGGTAGGCCAGCCGCACGGGGGCGGACTCGTAGCGGCCGTAGGCGCCGACCAGCGAGAGGTTGGGAGCCAGCGAGAAGAGTCCGGCGAGCACGACCGCGGCGGCCGTCGCCGCTGCCGGAAGGCCCAGGGCGCCGAGCCGGCCCTTGCCCCAGACGAGCCCCGCCCCGAAGACCCCCGCACCGCCCACCAGAGCGAGCCCAGCCCTGGGCAGAATGAAGCTGTCTACGGCGACGGGTAGGAAGAGGATTGGCAGCAAACCCGCGACGAAGGCCGGCAACCAGGTGCTCGCGAGCTCGAATCGAGTTCGAAACTCACCCCCGGAGAGTGAAATCTCGGGCAAAGGTTGGGCGTTATAGTAGGTGGCGAGAGGTCCCGTGTGGCCTCCGATAACATTGGATCAGGAGGAGGTGCCCCGCCACACCTAGCCCGGACAGGAGGATCCCCGAACTTGTACCCCTTCGAAAGGTTCACCGAGCGAGCGAAGAAGGTCCTGACGCTCGCTCAGGAAGAAGCCGAAAGATCACATCACAGCTATATCGGGACCGAGCACCTCCTGCTAGGACTGCTCAGGGAAGGCGAAGGTCTCGCCGCCAAGGTTCTGAACAACCTTGGAGTGGAGATCGGCAAGGTCCGTCAGACGATCGAGTCGGTGCTCGGTCGGAACGAGCGGATCATCATCCAGCAGATCATCCCGACCTCGCGTGTCAAGAAGGTGATCGAGATCTCCTTCGAAGAGGCGCGCAGGATGGGCCACAACTATGTGGGCACGGAGCACCTGCTGCTCGGTCTTCTGATCGAGGGCGAGGGCATCGCGGCCCACGTGCTCGAGGACCTCGGCGCGACCCTTGACAAGGTACGGGCCGAGATCGAGCGGCTGCTCCACGACTCCACGGTGGAGGACTCGGAGCCGGCTCCGAAGAAGCCCTCCAAGACCCCGCTGCTCGACCAGTTCGGCCGCGACCTGACCGAGATGGCGCGCAAGAACTCGCTGGACCCGGTCATTGGCCGGGAGCTGGAGATCGAGCGGGTCATCCAGATCCTCAGCCGGCGGACCAAGAACAACCCGGCGCTGATCGGAGAGCCCGGCGTGGGCAAGACTGCGATCGCCGAGGGGCTGGCCCAGCAGATAGTGCTCGGCAACGTGCCCGAGTCACTGATGCACAAGCGGGTGCTTACGCTCGACATGGGCGCCCTGGTGGCCGGTACCAAGTACCGCGGAGAGTTCGAAGAGCGCCTCAAGAAGATCCTCGACGAGATCCGCTCCAGCAAGGAGGTCGTCCTCTTCATCGACGAGCTCCACACGCTAGTGGGTGCCGGCGCCGCCGAAGGCGCCATCGACGCAGCCAACATCCTGAAGCCGGCCCTGGCGCGGGGCGAGATCCAGTGCATCGGCGCGACGACCCTCAACGAGTACAGGAAGTACATCGAGAAGGACGCCGCCCTGGAGCGGCGCTTCCAGCCGGTCTTCGTGGACCAGCCCACGCTGGCCGAGACGGTGGACATCCTGCACGGGGTCAAGTCGCTCTACGAGAAGCACCACCGGGTCGCCATCACGGAGGCCGCGGTGCGGAGCGCGGCCGTGCTGAGCGATCGCTACGTCTCCGACCGGGCGCTGCCCGACAAGGCGATCGACCTGATCGACGAGGCGAGCGCCCGCGTCCGCATGAAGCTGACGACCACTCCCGACGACCTGAAAGAGCTCCAGAAGGAGATCAAGCGCCTGCAGGGCGAGAAGGAAGAGTCGATCGGCCAGCAGGACTACGAGACCGCGGCCATGATCCGCGAGAAGGAGAAGAAGCTCAAGGAGCGGTACGCGCAGAAGGAGTCGACCTGGCGCGACAAGCTGGGCGAGACGGTCCCGGACGTCACCGAGGAGGACATCGCGACCATCGTGGCCTCCTGGACGGGCGTGCCGGTGAAGCGGCTGGTCGAGGAGGAGACCTCCCGGCTGCTACGCATGGAGGACGAGCTTCACAAACGGGTGATCGGCCAGGACGAGGCCATCAAGACCATCTCCCAGGCGGTGCGCAGGGCGCGGGCGGGGCTCAAGGACCCGCGGCGACCGATCGGCTCCTTCATCTTCCTGGGCCCCACCGGGGTGGGGAAGACGGAGCTGGCGCGCGCGCTGGCCGAGTACATGTTCGACTCCGAGGACGCGCTCATCCGGCTCGACATGTCTGAGTTCATGGAGCGCCACACGACCGCGCGCCTGGTCGGCTCGCCGCCGGGCTACGTGGGTTACGACGAGGGCGGCCAGCTGACCGAGGCGGTCCGCCGGAGGCCCTACTCGGTGATCCTGCTCGACGAGATCGAGAAGGCGCACCCCGAGGTCTTCAACATGCTGCTGCAGATCCTCGAGGACGGCCGGCTCAGCGACGCCAAAGGCAAGATCGTCAACTTCGCCAACACCCTGATCATCATGACCTCGAACCTCGGCATGCGGGACATCAACCAGGCGCAGACGGCGCTTGGTTTCCAGCCCGCCCTGGCGGCCGAGGAGAGCGACGCCGACCGCCGGCACAAGATCATGAAGGACAAGATCGACGAGGAGCTGAAGCGCCTGTTCAGGCCGGAGTTCCTGAACCGCGTGGACGCCATCGTCACCTTCCGGCCGCTGACGCCGAGCCAGGTAAGGCTGATCGTGGATCTGCTCCTGGGCCGGCTGCGGAAGCACCTGGAGGAGCAGCAGGTCTGGATCCTGGTGACCGACGCAGCCAAGGACAAGCTCGCCGAGGAAGGCTTCGACAGGATGTACGGCGCCCGGCCCCTGCGGCGGGTGATCACGAGCCGCATCGAGGACCAGCTCTCAGAGGAGCTGCTCCGGGGCAAGTTCTCGCGCGGCGACTCGGTCGAGATCGACGTCGACCCGGAGGGCGGCTTCACGTTCAACGTGAAGCCCCAGCCCAAGAAGGAACCGGTCGGCACCCCGAACAACTAAAGACGGGGCGGGGGAGGCAGGCCTCCCCCACCAACCCCCTCCCTCGGGAGTGGTGGTGTGATGACGTGGGCGGGACTCACACGGCCGGAATGAATCCGGCCTTTCATGGGACGCCTTTAACGGGGCGGGGGAGGCAGGCCTCCCCCGCCTTTTTTGGTGCTTCGCTGTCTACGCCGGAACCTTGGGTAGCTCGGCGACTGCCTCGTCTATGCGGGACTGGTCGAGGTCGAGGTCTTCGAGCTTGCCGGCCAGGTAGGCGTCGTAGGCGGACATGTCGAAGTGGCCGATGCCGCAGAGGCCGAGAAGGATGACCCGTGGTTCGCCGGCCTCTCGGGCGGCGGCGGCCTCCTCGGCGACCGCCTTGAGGGCGTGGGAAGGCTCGGGAGCCGGCAGGAAGCCCTCGCAGCGAGCGAAGCGCACCGCCTCGGCGAAGCACTCGTTCTGCGAGTAGGCCCTCGCCTCCATCAAGCCCCGCTTGACGAGAAGGCAGAGGGACGGGGCGTCGCCGTGGTAGCGAAGCCCGCCGGCATGGATGGGGTCGGGAACGAAGTTGTGGCCCAGCGTGTGCATCAGCGCGACCGGGCCCACCCCGGCGGTGTCTCCGAAGTCGTAGGCGTAGATGCCTCGGGTCAAGGTGGGGCAGGCCGCGGGCTCGGCGGCGATGAATCGCGTCTGCGGCCGCTCACCCGACAGCTTGTCTGCCATGAACGGGTAGGAGAGCCCCGCGTAGTTGGAGCCGCCGCCGACGCAGCCGATCACCACGTCCGGGTACTCGCCGACCATCTCCATCTGCTTTTTCGCCTCCTGCCCGATGACGGTCTGGTGCAGGAGTACGTGGTTGACGACCGAGCCGAGGGCGTACTTGGAGTCATCGCGCGTCGCGGCGTCTTCCACCGCCTCGGAGATCGCGATTCCCAGGCTGCCGGGCGAGTCGGGCGTCTTCTCCCGAACCGCGCGGCCGAAGCTGGTGCGATCGCTCGGAGAAGGGAACACGGTGGCGCCCCAGGTCTCCATCAGCGCCCGGCGATAGGGCTTCTGGTCGTAGGAGATCCGGACCATGTAGACGGTGACCTCGATGTCGAAGAAGGTCCCCGCAAAGGCGAGCGCCGAGCCCCACTGGCCGGCGCCGGTCTCCGTCGTCAGCCGCTTCACGCCTTCCTGGGCGTTGTAGTACGCCTGCGCCACTGCCGTGTTCGGCTTGTGTGACCCGGCGGGCGAGACGCCCTCGAACTTGTAGTAGATGTGGGCCGGCGTGTCGAGCACCTTCTCGAGCCGGTCAGCGCGGTAGAGCGGCGTCGGACGCCAGATCCGGTATATCTCAGCGACCTGGTCCGGGATCTCGATCCAGCGCTCGGTCGAGACCTCCTGGGCGATGATGGCCTGCGGGAAGATCGGCGCCAGGTCGGCCGGGCCCAGCGGTTCCATGGTTCCCGGGTGCCGGTAGGGTGCCGGAGGCTCCGGAAGATCCGGCAGGATGTTGTACCAGTGGCTGGGGATCTCGCTCTCGTCGAGCATGACCTTCTTCATCGAGACATATCCTCCTGGGCGTACCGGCAAGTGGCCAATAGGATGCCACCTTCGGGTCAAATCATCGAATAGCCGCCGTTCACCGAGAGCGTCTGGCCTGTGATGTACGGCGCCTGGTCGGAGGCCAGGAAGATCGCGGTCGGCGGCTGGAGGCGATCGGTCAAGAATAGGGCGTGGCCTACCCGGTGCCATACCTTCCGACCAGCTACCTGGAGGCGAATGCGCTCTCGGCGCCGGACCGTCCCGCGATCTTCGACAGCGGCCGGGTCCTCAGCTTCGGAGAGCTCCGCGAGCGCGTCCACGCGGCGGCCTGGGCGCTCAGGGCGGCCGGAGTTGGTCTCGGCGAGGTGGCGGCGTTGGCACTCCCGAACGTCTGGGAGTATGTGGTGCTGGAGCTGGCCGTCCCCCTCCTGGGAGCAGTCGTGCTGCCGCTGCCACCCTCCCTCGGTGAGGCCGAGAGGCGGTGGGCCCTCGAGTGCACTGGCGCGCGGCTCACGGTCCAGCAGCCCGAGGCCGAGCGGCTGTGCTCGGCACCCTACCGTGGCCGGCTGGAGCCGCCTCCGCCTGACCCCGACCGGGTGGTGGAGATCGCCCTGACCTCGGGGACCACCGGTAGGCCGAAGCTGGCTTCGCTGCACGGCGGCCTCAAGCAAGCGACCTTCGAAGCCTTCACCTCCCGGCTGGAGGTCAGCGCGGAAGATCGCGTGCTGATCATCACGCCGGTCACGCAGGGAATCGGCGGTATGTGCCTCTACTGTCTCCGCCGGGGAGCGGCCCTGGTCATGCTGCGCGAGCCGCGCTTCAGCCCGGAGCTCACATTGCGGACGGCGGCGGCCACGGCTTCCACGCTGCTGGTCGGGGTGCCCACCAACGTGATCAGGATGCTGGACTCGCCGGAGCTGGCGGCCGCGGACCTCTCGGCGGCCCGCTGCACGGCGGTGGCGGGTTCCCCGATGCCGCCGGAGGCCGCCCGCCTTTGGGAGACGAGAACCGGGTCGCGCGTCTGCGTCTTCTATGGCTCGATGGACGCGGGGCAGGCCGCGGTGGGATCGCCTGGCGACCCCCAGGAGAAGCGCTGGACCACGGTCGGCAGGCCGCACGACCAGGTCCAGGTGAGGATCACATCCGAGGGGGAGATCTGCATGCGGGGTCCCACCGTCCAGAATCGCTACTGGGGGGAGGAGAAGGGGCCTTATGCCGCGGACGGCTGGGCGCACATGGGAGACCTTGGATTCCTCGATGAGGACGGATACCTCCACGTGACGGGTCGGCTGAAGGACGTGGTCATTCGTGGAGGAAGCAACGTCAACCCGCACGAGGTCGAGGACGCCCTGCGCTCACACCCGGCGGTGGCGGACGTAAGCGTGGTCGGCCGCCCTGACCGGGAACTGGGTGAAAGGCTGGTCGCCTTCGTGGTGGCGCGGGGCGCTCTTCGCCTTGTGGATCTGCAGCTGCACCTCAGGCGCGTGGGTCTGGCAAAGTACAAATGGCCGGAGTTGCTGGAGCTGGTGGACGAGATCCCGCTGTCGGGGCCGGGAAAGGTGAACCGGAAGCTCCTGCGGGAGTGGGCCGCCAGGCAGGCAGGAGCCGATCCTGACGCGACCGCCGGGACCGCGAGCGCCGGTAAGGAGGAAGAATCGAGCTGACCATGCTGGTGCGATGCCGCGACCTTGACGTCGCCTGGTTCGAGTGGGGAAGGGGGGAGCCGCTTCTCCTCCTACACGGCCTGGCCGATGATCATCGGGCCTGGCGCAAAGTGCTGCCCTGGCTGGCCCTTGACCACCGGGTCATCGCATACGACCTGCGCGGGCACGGCCAGACCTCGCCGGGGACGCCGGATGGCAGCCTGGCGCAACTCGGCACTGACCTGGTCGCCTTCCTCGACGCCCTCGAGATCGATCGGGCGCACCTCTGCGGCTTCTCGCTGGGCGGCACCATCGTGATGCGGGCGGCTATCGACCATCCCGAGCGGGTTGACAGGCTTCTCCCCGTCGCCACCTCCAGCCGTGTCGGCCGGACAGCCGCGGATTGGTACCGGCAGCGCGCCGAGCTCGCCGACCAGGGCGCCGAGCGCCTCCGTCCGGTGCTGGAGGACGACACCCGCGCGCAGTTCGCCAACGCCCCGGCGGAGTTCGAGGACCACTGGCGGATTCGCCGCCAGTCGACCGAAGACCCGGTCGGGTTCGCCAACGGCTGTCGCGCCATGATGCGCCTGAACGCGGAGCCCCTGGATCCCGAGCTGGAGCGGATCAAGGCGCCGAGCCTGGTGGTCTCTGCCGAGCTCGATCAGCACTGCCCGCCGGTCGCCGGTCAGATCATCGTCGAGCGTCTGCCGGGCGCACGTATGGAGCTAATCGGAGGCTCAGGTCACCAGGTGGAGGTCGAGCAGCCGGAAAGGTTGAGCGCCGTCATCCTGCGGTTCCTGGCCGCTCAAGGAGGACCGGCATGATCCTGGTGACCGGCGCCACCGGCTTCGTCGGGCGGCACCTCGTCCGGCGGCTCAACGACCGTCCGGCGCGTGCAATGATCCGTGAAGGTTCCTCTCCGCGGTTCGCCAGAACCGTCGAGGTGGTCGAGGCGGACCTGACACGACCGGAAAGCCTCGCCCCCGCGCTGACCGGCGTCCGGACGGTGATCCACGCCGCCGCCATCACGGGCAACGTCAAAGAGCCTTACCGGGGAGCCTATGACGCCATCAACCGCGAGGGCACCGAGAACCTGATGGCGGCCGCACAGAGGGCAGGGGTGGAGCGGCTGGTGGTGCTTTCGGGTCTGGGCACAAAGCCCGCCCCTGAGGGCTCCTACATGGCGACGCGGCACGGGATGGAGGAGGCGGTACGCCGCTCTGGAATCCCTTACGTGATCCTCCAGCCCTCGGTGCTCTTCGGGGACGGGGCGCCGTTCATAGAGCGGCTCGCCGACCTCGCCCGGGTGTCTCCGCTGGTGCCGGTCCTGGGGGGCGGCGACCTGACATTCCAGCCTTTGTGGATCGAAGACCTGGTGCGATGTCTGATCCTGGCGACCAGGAACCACGATCTCGACAACCGCACATTGGCGTTGGGTGGCGCCGAGCACGTGACCCTGCGTGAGATCCAGCAGGCGATCAGCCGGACCCTGGGCAAGCGGCGCCTCCTGGTCCCCCTGCCGCTGCCGCTGGCCAGGCTTCAGGCCGGGCTGATGACCGCGCTGCTCCCCCGGCCTCCCCTGACGCCGGCGGTCCTGGACCTGTTCAGCTTTGAGAACGCCACCGCGCTCGACTCAGTGGAGAAGGCATTCGGGTTCCGTCCGCGGGGCTTCCGAGAGCACCTCGCCGCACACGGATTGGAGGGCTGAGATGGGACAGGCCGAGCTGGTCAACCCGCGCGTCGCGTCGTTCTGCCGCGCAGCGGCCGCCGACCCGGACGCTTTCTGGGCGAGGGCGGCTGAGCGGCTGAGCTGGCGGCGGCCGTGGGAGAGCGTCTTCGACTGGGACCCGCAGCAGCCGGACGAGCGGGGTCGCTATTTCCGATGGTTCGAGGGAGGGGTCACGAACCTGGCGTGGAACTGCGTGGACAGGCATGTCGAGCGCGGGCAGGGCGGTCGGGCAGCGCTGATCTGCGAGGACGAGCGTGGTGAGCGGAGGGTGCTCACCTACGCCCAGCTCGAGAACGAAGTGAGGCGCACGGCGGCGGCCCTCCGAGGGCTCGGGATCGGGCGCGGTGACAGGGTCGCCGTCTACATGCCGACCTGCGCCGAGGCGATCACCTTGATGCTCGCCTGCGCCCGGATCGGAGCCGTGCACATCGTGGTCTTCGCCGGCTTCGGCAGCGGCGCGCTCGCGGAGAGAATCCGTCTCGCCGGCGCGAAGGCGCTCTTCTACGCTGACCTGACCTGGCGAAAGGGCAAGCACGTGCCGCTGGAAGGGATCGTGGACGATGCGCTGGCGGGGGGCGGCGAGGGCGTCGAAAAGGTGGTGGTGCTGCGCCGGCAGGCGGGCGAGGCCGAGACCCGCTCCAGGAAGCTGGGGTGGGACGACTTCCTCGCGCTGGGATCGGGACAGAGCGACCGCGTGGAGTGGCTCGAGGCCAACGAACCGCTCTACATCCTGGCCACCTCCGGCACCACGGCGAAACCCAAGCTGGCTGTGCACACGCATGGGCCTTACGCCGTGCACATCGACGCCATGGGGGACTGGGTCTTCGGCCTGCGGCAGGACGACGTCTGGTGGTCGACCTCGGACATCGGCTGGGTCGTCGGCCACGGCTACATCGTCTACGCGCCTCTCCTGGCCGGCTGCACGACGATCGCCTTCGAGGGCGCCCTCGACCATCCGGGCCCGGACACCTTCTACCGGCTGATCGAGGAGAACGCGGTCACCGGCGTCTTCACCTCCCCGACGGCGGTTCGCCAGCTGATGAAGTACGGCGTGGAACCGGCTCGAGGCCGCCGTCTGGGGTCGCTCACCCGCGTCTTCTGCGCCGGGGAGGTTCTCAACGCGCCGGCCTGGCAGTGGTTCCAGAAGGAGGCCTTGGAGGACAGGGTGCCTGTCATCGACCACATGTGGCAGACGGAGACCGGCGGTCCGGTCTTCGGCAATCCCTGGGGGCTGGGGCAGCTGCCCATCAAACCCGGGTCCGCCGGGGTCGCGCTTCCCGGCATCGACGCCGCCGTCCTGAACCCCGACGGAGGAGAGTGCGGCCCGGGGGAGAAGGGGATCATGGTCTTCCGCCGGCCCTTCCCCGGTCTCACGGCGACGCTCTGGGGCGAGGTGGGGCGGTACGCCAGCGACTACTGGGGGCGCGTGCCTGGCCAGACGGTCTACATGACCGGCGACGCGGCCGAGTTCGACGAGGACGGCTACGTCTGGTTCAGCGGCCGGGCCGACGAGATCATCAAGATCGCGGGACACAGGATTGGCACCATCGAGGTCGAGACGGCCTTTCTGCGCCACCCCGCGGTGGCGGAGGCGGGGGTCACCGGCCGGCCGGACCCTGTCCGCATGGAGGTGATCTCGGCTTTCCTGGTGCTGAGGCAGGGACACGAGCCCTCGCCGGAGCTGGAACGGGAGCTGCTGGACACGGTCCGCCGGGAGCTGGGTCCGGTGGCGGTGATCGGCGAGCTCAATTTCGTGGTCATGCTTCCCAAGACCCGAAGCGGCAAGATCATGCGCCGGGTACTGAAGGCCGTGACGCTGGACAAGGACCCCGGAGACATCTCCACCATCGAAGACGAAGGCTCGGTAGGAGAAGCACGCGAAGCTTGGGACGCCATGCGCAAAGAAGTGGGGGCGAACTAAGAACCTTCCCTCCCAGCTGGTTCAGTGGGCTGGGAGTCTGAACCAGACGCTGGTGCCTTCCTGGCCGGAGTGGGCTCCGACCCGGCCGCCCGCCTGCTCAACTAGCTGCTTGACGATCGCCAGGCCGATCCCGGCGCCGCCCCGGGAGCGGTCCCGTGACTTGTCGACCCGGTAGAAGCGCTCGAAGACCCTGGGCAGGTCGTCCGCCGGGATCCCGCCTCCGCTGTTGGTGACCTGGACCAGCACGGTGTCCCGCTCGGCCGAGACCGAGACGGTGACGTCTCCGCCCGCCGGGGTGTAGCGCTGCGCGTTCTGTAAGAGGTTCGCCAGCACCTGCCGCAAGTGGTCGGGAACCGCGCGGACGGAGGGTAAACCGGAGGCCGGGATCTCGAGGCGAAGCCTCAGCCCGGACCGGTCGAAAGCAGGCCGAGCCAGCTCGGCAGCGGCCCCCACGGCGGCGCAGAGGTCGAGGTCGGTGGCGATGGCGGCCGGGGCGTCTTCACCACTCAGGGCGTCCAGTGAAAGGGAAAGTCGCTCCAGCCGCTGGACCTCCTCTCCCAGCGAATCGAAGATCTCCGGCGCCGGGCGCATGACGCCGTCCCGCATCGCCTCGAGGTAGCCGCGCAGGTTGGTGAGGGGCGTCCTCAGCTCGTGGGCGAAGTTGGAGATCAGCTCTGACCGCTCCCTTTCCTGCCGTTCCAGCGCCTCGGCCATCTGGTTGAAGGAGTCCGCCAGCGAAGACAGCTCGGCCGAGCCGGCGCGCGGCGCCCGAGCCGTGTAGTCGCCCTCGGCCAGCCGCCGCGCCGCCGCTCCGATCCTCTCCAGCGGCCGCGAGATCATCCGGGCGAGCAGGACTCCGAGCGCGACGGAGACCACCAGGGCGACCGCCGCCGCCACCACGAAGACGCTGACCACCGTCTGGTTCCACATCCCCACCGCGGCTGCCTGGGTCTCTCCGTGGGCCATCATCAGCTCCTGGAAGAGCCGCCCGGCCAGAACGAGGATGCCGGCCGCAATCAGGCCTACAGCAGTGAGCGCGACGGCGAAGGCCGCCAGCGCGATGCGGCCGCCCAGGCCCCGGAGGTGGCTCATCGCTCCCGTGTCGTCCGGTACCCGGCGCCGCGGACCGTTGTCACGTAGCGGGGCTGCTCGGGATCGTCACCCAGCTTGGCGCGAAGCCGGCCGACGTAGACGTCCACGCTGCGTTCGAGGACGCCATCCGCGTCTGGGCCGCTCAGGACGTCCAGCAGCCGGTCTCGGGAGAGAACGCGCCCGTCTGCCTCGACCAGGGCGGCCAGCAGGCGGAACTCCAGCGCGGAGAGCTCGACCAGCCTGCCGGATTTCAGGACCTCGTGGCGGTCGAGGTCGATCTCCAGGTCTCCATGGCGGAGACGCTGCCCGCTGGCGTCCGGGGGGACCACCCGCCTCAGGATCGCCTTCACTCGCGCCACCAGCTCGGAGGGGGCGAAGGGCTTGACCAGGTAGTCGTCGGCGCCCTCGCCGAGGCCGCCGATCCTGTCGCCGACGGAGCTTCGAGCCGTGAGCATCAGGATCGGAACCCTGGACCAGCGCCTCACGTCTCGGGTGACCTCGACGCCGTCCACCTCCGGCAGCATGAGATCGAGGACGACCAGACGCGGCTCCCGTTCCCGGATGAGGCGAAGGGCCTCCGCGCCGTCCTGTGCCGTGATCACGTCGAACCCTGCGCTGACCAGGTAGGCGCGAACCAGAGCGACGATCTTGGGGTCATCGTCGACGACCAAGATCAATTCGCGACCGGCTGCCATGGAGCAGCCTCAGGCTACTACTGCCACATGACGGCTCGACAACCCACCTGCAAGGGGGAGAGAAAGCCGGCTATTCCCGGCTAGCCTTTCAGCCAGCCCTCGACGCCGCCGGCGACCTTGGCGGGGGTGGTCTGGGATTTGATCAGGTACTCCAGCGCTCCCAGCTTCAGCCCGCGCTCGATCAGCTCGCCCTCGCTGTAGTTGGAAAGGATGACCACGGGGATCTGGCGGGTCTGCCGCTGGGCCCGCAGCGCCTCCAGCACACCCAGCCCGTCCAGCTTGGGAAGGCGGATGTCGAGGAAGACGATGTCGGGTGGTTCCGCCATGGCCTTCGCCACGGCCTGCTCGCCGTCCGTCGCGATCTCGACCGCATACCCGTCGAGTTCGAGCTTGAGCCTGTACATCTGGGCCACGGCCGGGTCGTCCTCCACGAAGAGAACCCGGACCTCGTCCTCCTCTTTCTCCATGGCGCTACTCAAGTCTTACTCAGCCTCCAAGACGTGATCTGATGGGCCCGCGCAGCGGTCCGGCCGCGCAGGTCTAAGTCGTGGGAATTGTGCGCCTTTTGCCCCATGAGCAACCCGGTCTCTCATCCGGCCGGGATGAAGCCGCCGGGCCGGGGCGTTCGCGCCTCCTGAGCGCCGCCTCCACATTTCCCGCCGGCCACCTCGGTTGTTAACCTCCCCAGGAGGACGTTTGAGTCTGCGATGAGCTCGACGACGGCAGCAACCCTGACGGTTAGTGTGGGGGTCAGCCCGCGCCAGCCCCTCGCCGCGTGGGCGAAACTGGCCGGCGAGCTGGAGGAAGAAGGGGTCGGGCGGATCTGGCTGATCGACTCTCAGCTGGCCATGAAGGACGTCTACGCGGGGCTGCTGCTGGCGGCCCAGAGCACTCGACGGGCACAGCTCGGGCCTGGCGTGACCAATCCCCTGACGCGGCACCCGACGGTGACGGCCTCGGCAATGGCAGCGCTCGCCGAGGTCTCGGGTGGCCGCGCCCTCCTGGGCCTGGGCGCCGGCGACTCGGCGGTCTACGGGCTGGGCTGGACGCCGGCGCGGGTGGCGGAGGTCGAGGCCTCGCTCCGCTTCTTCAAGGCGGTCCTCGGCGGCGACGAGGGTGAGTTGGAGGGGCGCTCCTACCGCCTTCCGGAACCGGTCGCGCCCGTGCCCGTCTGGCTGGCTGCGAGCCAGCGCCGCATGTGCGGCCTGGGAGGAAGGCTGGCCGACGGCGTGATCTTGATGGGACCCGCGGAGGAGGACTTCGTCCGCCGGCAGGTGGCCTGGATCGAAGAAGGACTTCTGGAGGCCGGACGGGAGCGGAAAGACATTCAGGTCTGGCTGGTGACCACCACCTCGGCCGATGCCGATCCCTCGCGAGCGCTGGACGACGTGCGCTCCTGGGCGAGCACCGAGGCGCGCCTGATCGCGGACTTCGCCGAGCTACCGCCCGGCCTTGAGCGTTTTCGGGCCGAGATCGAAGGCGCCAAGGCCGGCTACGACTACTCACAGCATCTCTCGACCCATGCCGGCCACCAGCGGACCGTGAGCGACGAGCTGGCGCGGACGCTCGCGGTGGCCGGCAGCCCGGAGGAATGCGGACGCCGGATCGCCGGGCTGCTCTCCGCGGGGGTCGACGGCTGCATCTTCCCGCTGATGGGGGGAGGGCGACTGGAGCGGCTGCGCCTGCTTCGAGACGAGGTCCTGCCGGCGGCCGCGGCGGCCGCCTCGTGAAGAGCGCTCCTTTCGAGTACCGGCGTCCCGCGTCACTGGCCGAGGCGCTGCAGATCCTTGACCAGCACGGAGATGACGCCAGGCCACTGGCCGGAGGCCAGAGCTTGATCCCGCTGCTGGCGATGCGCCTGGCCCAGCCGGCGATGATCGTCGACCTCGGCCGGCTGCCGGAGCTTCGCGGCATCCGGCGAGATGGATCCGAGATCGCCATCGGGGCCATGACCACCCAGGCCCAGCTGCAACGCTTGCCACTTCCCGGCATCCTCGCCGCGGCGCTGCCTCACGTCGGGCATTTCCAGATCCGGAGCCGTGGGACCGTCGGAGGCTCGCTGGCGCACATGGACCCGGCAGCCGAGTGGCCGGCCCTGGCGGTGCTGCTGGACGCCGAACTGGAGCTGGCCGCGACGAGTGGCCGCCGCCTGCTCCGGGCCGCCGATTTTGCGCTCGGCCCCATGACCAGCGCCATCGAGCCCAACGAGCTCCTGGTCTCCATCCGGCTCTCCGGCGCCGAAGGCCCCTTCGGCTTCCTGGAGGTGGAGCGCCGCCCGGGCGATTTCGCGCTGGTCGGTGCGGCCTGCCACCGCGGCCGGCTGGTGGCATTCGCCACCGGTGCCATCGCCCAGCGACTAACGCGCTGCGAGGCCCTGCTGAGGGAGGACGGCTCTCCCGGTGACCTGCGGGCACTGGCCGAGGCGGAGATCGAGGCGACCGGCGACGTCCACGCCAGCGCCGGCTACCGGCGCCGGGTTGGCGCCGCCCTGGTTCAGCGAGCGGTGGAGGCCGCCGCATGAGGCTCGAGCTGACGATCAACGGCATTCCCTGGCAGGGAGAGGTGGAGCCGCGCCTGACGCTGGCCGACCTCTTGCGAGACCGGCTGCGGCTGACCGGTACCCATCTGGGCTGCGAGCACGGCGTCTGCGGCGCCTGCACCGTGCTGCTGGATGGGGAGGCGGCGCGCTCCTGCCTGACGCTTGCGGTGCAGGCCGAGGGCGCCGCTGTGATCACTGTGGAGGGGCTGCCGAGCAGCCTGATTCCGGAGAATGCCTTCCAGTGCGGCTTCTGCCGGGCGGGGTTCGTCGTCTCCGCCGCGGCCCTGCTCAGCGACGGTCGGCGGCGCGGCCGCCAGGAGCTCGCCGAGGAGCTGGCGGGCAACATCTGCCGCTGCACGGGATACAGGCCCATCCTGGAGGCGGTGCTTCGCTACCAGGCCTGATGTCCTACTACCGCCGGTGACGGGCTACCTGGCGGACCGCTCGCCGGAGGGGTCGCTCGAGGTGGCCTTCGTCCGCTCCCACTTTGCTTACGCCGCGCTGGGCGCAGTGCGGGGAGCCGGGCTCACGGCGGCGGACCTGGACCTGGGTGAGCTCACCGTCGAGGGACCTGATCTGACCCCCCGGCCCTGGCCCGCGCTGGCCCGGGGGCGGGTCCGATTCGTGGGTGAGCTGGTGGCGGCGGTGTGGGCGGAGGACCGCTACCGGGCCGAGGACTTGGCCGGGCGGGTGGAGGTCGACTACGAGCCGCTCGAGCCGGAGCCGCCCCAGGTGCTGTTCGAGCGAGAGTTCGGCGGCGGCGACCTGGCCGCAGCCTTCTCGCGCGCCGACCTGGTGCTCGAGCGCAGCTATCGCGCTGCGCGCCAGGCCCCCCTGCCGCTGGAGGCGAGAGCGGTTGAGGCCTACCTGGCGGACGGCCGGCTCACCGTCTGGAGCTCGACGCAGGTGCCGCACGTCCTCCGCCAGGGTCTGGCGAGGGCCCTGCGAATGGAGCCGGAGGCCATCCACGTCCGGGTGCCGGCGATCGGCGGCGGCTTCGGCCTGAAGGCCCACGTCTTCCCGGAAGAGGTGGTGGTCGCGGCCCTGGCCTTGAGGCTGGGCCGGCGTGTGCGCTGGATCGAGGACCGCAGGGAAAACCTGCTCGCCGCCGTGCACGCGCACGACAACGAGGTTCGGATGCGGGCGGCGGTGAGCGGCGAGGGGCGGATCCTTGCCGTCGAGGCGGAGGTGCTCTGCGATGTGGGGGCTTACTCGGTCTATCCGTTCTCGGCCTCCCTTGAACCCACCACTGCCGGAAGCGCCATCTTCGCGCCTTACTCCCTGGAGGCGTTGCGGGTCAGGTCGTCGGCTCGCTCCAGCCACCGCTGCCCGGTCGGCGCCTACCGTGGGGTCGGCACCAACACCGCCGTGTATGCCACCGAGCGGATGGTGGACGCCATCGCCGCCGAGCTCCGGCTCGATCCGCTCGAGCTCAGGCGCCGCAACGTGCTCCCGGATCTGCCCCATGAGACGCTGAGCGGCCGGGCCCTCGACTCCGGCGACTACACGCTCATGCTGGACCGGCTGGAGGCGCGAGCCGAGTACGGCGAGCTGCTTAGGTGGCAGGCGGAGCGGCGTGACCAGGGTGCCCTGGTCGGTGTCGGCGTCGCCTTCTTCAACGAGCACAGCGGCACCGGCGCCACCGAGTACCGGGAGCGAGGCGTTACGGAGGTGCCGGGGTTCGACTCCTGCCGCGTCCGAGTGGCCGAGGACGGCCGGGTGGAGGTCTTCACCAGCTCCGTGGACATCGGCCAGGGCCACCTGGAGACCTGCCGGCGAGTGGCGGTCAGAGAGCTGGGCGTGCCGGCCTCACAGGTCGAGGTGGTCGCCGGCGACAGCGACGCCTGCCCGTCCGGCACGGGAGCCTTTGTCAGCCGGGGAGCGGTGGGTGTGCTCGAGGCGCTCGTAAAGGCGCTTCGGGAGGCGGCCGCACGGGACCTGGAGCCGGGAACGGACGTAACAGTGGAGGTCGATCCCGAGCAGGTCTTCCCGGCCGGCGCGCACCTGGCCGTGGTCGAGGTCGACCCGGTCAGCTTTGTGCCCAGGGTGCTCCGCTATGTGGCCGTAGAGGATTGCGGGACCCTGGTCGACGCCGAGGCGGTCGCCGGCCAGGTTCGGGGCGGCGTGGCGATGGGTATCGGCAAGGTCCTGCTCGAGGAGGCCGTGTACGGCGAAGACGGCCAGCTGAGATCGGCAACGCTGCTCGACTACCTTGTCCCGGTGGCCCCGGACGTTCCCGAGGTGGAGATGGAGCACCTGGAGTCGCCCAGCCCGAAGACGCTGCTGGGCAGCAAAGGCGTCGGCGAGGCCGGCACCATCGGCGCCTTCGGGGCGGTCGCCAACGCGGTCGCGGACGCCCTGGCGCCGCTGGGGGCAGAGCTGAGCCGGCTGCCATACAGTCCCGATCGGCTTTTCCAAGCGGTGGAGGCAGCCGGTGAAAAAAGGCGCCGCCCCGGGGGTAGTCAGGGCGGCGCTGCCAGGGAACGGATACGAGG